>DDSR01000055.1 GCA_002343455.1 Deltaproteobacteria bacterium UBA2385
AGGGGGCCGGCGAGGCCCCATGCCCCACCCGCTGATTCCGATTAAGCCGCGGCCATGTTCCCGACCATCTACCAGCATGGCGACCTCGGCTTCCACTCCTGGGGCCTGATGGTCATGCTGGGCTTCATCGCCGCCTTCTTCTTCGTCGGGCGCCGGGTCGTGAAGATCGGCGTCGACCCCGACAAGATGGTCGGCATGTACCTCTGGTCGGTCGTCGGCGGGCTGCTGGGCTCACGCCTGCTGCACTTCGTCTTCGCCGAGACCAAGGACTTCTTCAAGAACCCCCTCATCTTCTTCGACTTCGACAAGGGCGGCTTCGCCTTCTACGGCGGGGTCATCGGCGGCGTGCTGCTCTGCTGGGTCTACGCCGTGCGGCACGGGATGCGGCCCTGGAAGATCGCCGACATCGCCGCCCCCAGCATCATGATCGGCCTCGCC
Organism: Deltaproteobacteria bacterium UBA2385; assembly: GCA_002343455.1. GTDB lineage: Bacteria > Myxococcota_A > UBA796 > UBA796 > UBA2385 > UBA2385. Next base: position 439 of record DDSR01000055.1, read on the forward strand.
CTGGGCCGCGTCGGCTGCTTCCTCGCCGGCTGCTGCCACGGCGCGGCCTGCCCGGTCCCGACCGCCTCGACCCTGCTCGAGCTGCCCGGCGGCTCGGTCGTCACCATCAACGGCTCGCCCTGGCTGGCCCTGGTCTTCAAGCCCGGCGTCGGCGTCGGCGACATCTTCAACGTGCCCCTCTACCCGACCCAGGTCTGGGAGAGCCTCGGCGGCTTCCTGCTCTTCGGCTTCCTCTCCTGGATGTGGCACCGCTGGCGCCGCTTCGACGGGCAGGTGCTGGCCTCGATGCTGGTGCTCTACGCGGCCATGCGCAGCACCATCGAGGTCTTCCGCGGCGACACCATCCGCGGCATCGACCACTTCGGCCTCTTCAGCACCTCCCAGCTCGTCAGCATCGGGATGGTGGTCCTGGCCGTCGTGATCGTGGCGGTCCGGGCGCCGCGCGGCCGCGAGCCCGAGGCGCCCTTCGTCCCGCCCGAAGAATAATTACTGCTGGCACTCGTGGCCGTTGGCGATGTCCTCGTCCTCCTGGTCCTCCAAGGCGATGGCGCACTCGTCCTGCAAGGCCGAGCTGGCGTTCTCGTAGGTGCGCTCCAGGGTGGCGCAGTCGACGCCGTCCTCGCCGTCGTGGCAGTCGCACATGTAGTCGACGTAGAAGTCGCAGGGGTTGGGTTCGCAGCCGAACAGCAGCAGTCCGAGCAGGGGGAGGAGGCGACGCATGGGCTCGTCCGAGAGGGGGGTGGTCGAGATATAGCCGACTCGACACCGGAGGAGGACCCTTGGGCAAAGCAGAGTCGTTTCAGGGGCAGGTCGTGCTGGTCACCGGCGCCACCAGCGGCATCGGCCTCGCCCTGGCCCGGGCCTTCACCGCGGCGGGGGCGACCGTCGTCGGCACCGGCCGCGATCAAGCGCGGCTGGCGCAGCTCGGGCAGGAGATCGACCTCGCCCTGACCCTGGACCTCTGCGACGAGCGGGCCGTGAGCACCGCCGCCGACACGGTCCTGGACCGCCACGGCCGGGTGGACGTGCTGATCCACAACGCCGGCATCGGCATGTTCGAGGCCTGGCCGCAGACCGACGTCGCCGCCATGCAGCGGGTGATGGACGTCAACCTCTACGGGGCGGTGCGGCTGACCCGGGCCCTGCTGCCCTCGATGGTCGAGCAGGGCAGCGGCTGCCTCGTCAGCATCGCCAGCGTGGCCGGCGAGCGCGGCTACGCGAAGCACACCGCCTACTGCGCCAGCAAGCACGCCCTGATCGGCTGGTCGCGCAGCCTGCGCAAGGATCTGCGCGGCAGCGGCGTCGACGTGGTGATCGTCTGCCCGCCGGCGGCCGACACGCCCTTCTTCGCCAACGCCGGCTTCTTCGACTACAAAGAGAAGCACCCGGGGCAGTCGATGATGAGCGCCGAGGCCGTCGCCTCGCAGACCCTGCAGGCAGTGCAGCGGCGCTCCAGCCAGGTCATCCTCTCTCCCCGCGCCAAGGCGCTATGGCTGCTGGACAAGCTGGCCCCGCCCCTGGTGGACGGGCTGCAAAAACTGAAGGACCGACGATGAGCAGCACCAACGACCCCAGCGACAGCACCCCGACCTGGCAGGAGGGCGAGACCGGCACGGCCCTGGCCCTCAACCCCGAGGCGGTCGGGGCCCGGGTGGAGATCGTGCGCCGCGAGGTGCAGCAGACGCTGGAGAACCGGCTCTGCGTGGCCTTCCTCGGCAGCGCCTCCTCGGGCAAGGACAGCGCCATCCGGGCCCTCTTCGGGCTCGACTTCGGGGAGATCGACCCGATCCCCGGCTCGACCGACCGGATCCGCGTGGCCCCCGTCGACGCCGCCGGCCGGGTGCTGGTGGTCAACGCGCCGGGCTTCGGCGATCTGCGCAAGGGGGTCGAGGCCGCCGCCCGCAGCGTGCTCGACCACCTCGACCTCGCCGTCTACGTCGTCAACTGCGACGGCGGCGCCACCATCGACGAGCGCCGCGACCTGGACGCCATCCGGGCCCTGGGCCGCCCGACCCTGGTCTGCTTGAACAAGATCGACCTGATCCGCCCCCACCAGCGCGAAGAGTTCATCCAGACCACCCTGGTCCAGCTCGGCGTCGAGCGCAAGGACGCGGTCATCACCGCCTTCGACCCCCTCCCGGCCCTCTCCGACGAGCCGATCGGCGTCGAGAACGTCATCGCCTGGATCCACGAGAAGCTCGACGAGCAGGGCAAGTCCTTGCTCTTCGCCAAGCAGCTCCGCAACAAGGCCGCCGCCTGCGAGGCGATCATCCAGGCCGCCGCCCGCCGCGGTGCCCTGGCCGGCGCCATCCCGGTCCCCGGCGCCGACATGGCCGCCGTCACGGCCGTCCAGGTCAAGCTGATCACCGACATCGCCGCCATCCACGACGTGCGCCTGGACAAGGACATCGCCATGTTCATCATGGCCGAGGCCCTGGCCGGCACCAGCAAGGGCTTCGTGCGCTGGGCGGTCTCGGCGATGAAGATCGGCGGCTGGGTGCCCGGCGGGGCCATGGCCGAGGTGGCCGCCAGCGCGCTGGGCGCCACCATCGCCGGGGCGGCGACCTACGGCGTCGGCAAGGCGGCGGTCGCCTGGATGGGCAAGCAGAGCATGTCGGGAGAGGAGCTTCGCGCCGTCTTCGACGCCGAGGCCACCGAGTGGAAGGAGAAGCGCGGGTGAGCAGCAACTCCGCGCGTTGGGAGGCCGATCTCGCCCTGGCCCGCCAGGAGCTCCCGCTGGAGGAGCTGCTGCGAAAGTGTCATCACGACGAGCTGCTGCCGATGGCGACCGTGCTCAAGGTCAACACACATGGCCTGGGCACCGGCGCCCTGGCCCGGGCCTGCGCCTGGGAGCTGCGTCGTAAGGGCGGCCATGTGCTGATCAACCTGATCACCCGCTGGGGCGACGGGCCGGGCTACCCGCAGGTGCTGCGCGAGCTGGCCGAGCGCCTGGGCGTGCCGGCCGAGCCGACCCTGGAGCGCACCGAGCTGGCCCTGATCGAGCACAGCCTCAAGCGCCGCCGGCCCGAGGGCTGGAGCGTCAAGGACGGCGTCGCCCTGGCCGCCGGAGCCGCCCGCGCCCTGCCCCTGGTCTTCCTCTTCCCGGTCGCCGGGGCCTGGTGGATGGGCAAGCCCGACGACGATCGCCTGCTCGCCGCCGTGCTGGAGGTCGCCCGCCTGCGCCAGACCATGCGCCATCGCGTCACCGTCGGCGTCGTCGGCTCGCCCTCCTCGGGCAAGGACGCCGGCATCAAGGCCGTCTTCGGCGTACAGACCGGCAACATCCACCCCGTCGCCGGCTCGACCCGCGAGGTCGCCATCTTCCGCCTCCACCCCGAGAGCGCCCTCTTCGTGGTCAACACCCCGGGCATGGGCGACATCGTCGAGAGCGTGACCGAGGAGGCCCGCCAGATCCTGCACCACATCGACGTCTTCCTGTACGTCGTCAACGCACAGGGCGGGGTCCAGGCCCGCGAGCTGGCCGACTACCGCGCCTGCCAGGCCATGGGCCGTCCCGTGCTCGCCGTGGTCAACAAGATCGACACCCTGCGGCCCAAGGACCGCCAGCGCTACCTCGACGACGCCCGCGCCAAGCTGGGCGCGCCCGCCGAGGACTTCCTCTCGGCCGCCTTCGATCCGCTGCCCCAGCTCTCCCCCGACCCCATCGGCGTCGAGGCCATCCAGGACTGGCTCAGCAACCGCCTCGCCGTGCTGGGCAAGGACCCGACCGAGCTGCCCTGGGTCCCGACCGAGCTGCCCTCGGACCCGCTGCCCCCCGGCGCCACCGAGATCGAGGAGGAGCCCGTGCCCGAGAGCAGCACCACCCTCGTCCCCGGGTAGGCCCCGGCCGGGGTAGCCGCCAGCGCCCGGACACGCTAGCCCGGTGCGCATGAACCTCCTCATCCTCGGCCTCCTCCTCGCCTGCGACACCACCGCCCCTCCCGTCGAGCCGGCTCCTGCCGAAGCTCCCCAGTCGGTCGAGGCCCCGCCGCCCCCCGCCCCCCAGGGCATCCAGGTCGGCCAGCGCGAGAACGCCGAGGCGCCCTGGGTCCCCGAGAGCGAGCTGCCCCTGGCCCCGGCCGTCCAGCAGGCCCGTCAGCAGGTCGAGGCCAAGGACTACGCCGCCGCCAAGGCCAGCGCGGACGCCTGGATCGCCACCGCCGAGGGTACCAAGGACCCCATGGCCTACTTCTGGCGGGCCCGCGCCCAGGCCAGCCTGGGTGCGATGGAGGCCGCCGAGGCCGATCTCCGCAAGGCCAACGAGCTCAGCCCCGAAGACTTCGTCCTGCGCCAGGAGATGGCCGACTTCCTGGTCGGCACCAAGCGCTGCATGGACGCCCTGCCCCTGCTCGAAGCACAGTCCAAGGCCCGACCCGAGCTGGCCCAGACCTGGACAAACCTCGGCTTCTGCCGGACCCGCTCCGAGCAGGTCGAGCAGGGCCTCGCCGACATCAGCAAGGGCTGCGAGCTCGGCCACGAGCGGGCCTGTATGATGAAGGAGCAGGCTCTCAAGCGGGCGGGCACAGCCGCTCCTCCCAGCTCCCCCACTCCCTGAGCGGCGGCGTGAAGCACCCCATCCCCCACGACCTCGACCGTCCCCTCGCCCGCCGGGCCACCCGAGCGGCCCTGGACACGTACCGGGTGCGCTTCGCGGCATACTCGCCATTCGGACGGTGGACCAGCCTCGACCGGGCCGAGATCGGCTTCCAGGCGGCTGGACAGACCCTCCAGGGCACGGTGGAGGTGGGCGAGGATGCGGTCGAGCTGGATCTGGAGGTGCCGCTGCTGCTGCGGCCGTTTCGGAAGCTGGCGGTGGAGGCGATCGAGAAAGAAGTACAGATCTGGATCGAGCGGGCCAAGGCGGGGGAGCTGCCGGAGACCGAGGACGACGCCGACACCGAGGAGCTGGTGCGGGGGTGAGTTCAGGCTAGGATGAGAGGAGGAGTGCGCCATGCTGATCGTCATGCTCATGCTGTCCTGTCCATCAGGATCGAAGGGAACCGGCGAGACTGGGTCGACTACGGACCCGAATCCCTGCGAAGGAGTGGAGGGAGCGGACAACACCAGGCATACCGAGTTTCGATACGGCGACGTCACGCTGGCCGCATGTCGGGATGTTGTTTTTGGTGGGCCGCCCGTGCTCGTGCCGTTTGGCGCGGAGGGGGGATCGGGCTCCGTCATCGTCGGAACTCGTACCTGGTGGCATGAGGCCGAGGAGGACTGGGCCCGCGCAGTTGTTCAGCAAATTGAGCTTCATCCCGAGGGTGAGAATGTTCGCGTTCTGGAAAACGAACCGGGAATCTGGGTGGAAGTGGAGGGGCTCGCCGAATGGGCAGCCGCCCGAGGAGATGTAGTGGACCTGAACGGGGATAGAAGAGGCGATGTAATATTCAGCGACGGAACGAACGAGGCTGCTCTGTCTGCTTTCATGGATTTCCCTAGCGCCTCGCCTGAAGTGATCAGCCTCCCTTTCGAAGTTTGGGATCTGGGCGACGTTACTGGCGATAGCATCGCCGACCTGGCGCGTCTCATCGAAGTCCAGTTGGACCCCAAGGACCCAGAGGACGTGGTGACTTTGCTGTCCATACAAGCGCTTCCTGTGGAGGGGTCCCTCGACGAGCAGCCCTGGGAGATCAACCTCGGCGACAGCTTCTATACTGGCATGGACGCAATCGCCAGACAACCGGTGGATGGGCTGGTGCGAGGTGGCTTCGACCACAATGGTGACGGGATTGGCGACGTGGTCACAGGTGAAGAAATCACAGTCTATGGAGGACCAGGAACCGTACGAGTCTTTACGGGCCCCATCGTCGAGACTCGTGTGGGCGACGACGCCGATGCCACGCTTCGAAGACAGACCTCGACCTGCGAGGCGTCGCTATACCCTGCATACTGCGACTCCGTTGGCGGCTATCTGCGGTCGGCAGGCGATCTCGATGGCGATGGCTATGAGGAGCTGCTGATTGGCTCGTCGGACACCTGGCATGACGGGCTGACCGAGAGTGGAGGGATCTGGATTGTCCCCGGCCCGCTGGAGGGCACTATGGATATCGATTTCTCGGCCTCGGCGATGATCTACTCCACGGAGGAGTGGGCCAGGTTGCCCGGCGACATCTTCACGGGCGGCGATCTGAATGACGATGGACGGTTGGACCTCATTGTCAGCCGGAACAATTCCTCCGATGACCCGGAACAGATGGGAGTGAGGCTGTTGCTTGGCCCCTTTGAGGGGGCCCGCGACTGGACGGACGGTCCTCAAATATACAACATCAATTGGCCATACATCAACAGCGTGGCCATGAATGAAGATCTGGATGGCGATGGGATCCACGACCTGGTCATGACGGAGTACGACCCAGCTTCCCTGCACATCTGGTTCTCCACGGTCTCCATGGAGTGGCCTCGCACGCACACCCTCACGGACTGACGCTCAGCGCTTGGGCCTGGCCTTGATCTGCAGAGCCCCGCCGCCAAAGGGCGTCGACGACAGGATCTCCAGATCGCGTCGCTCGGCCAGCCCCGCGAACAGTGGCAGGCCGCGGCCCAGCAGCACGGGGATCCAGGTGATGACGAACTCGTCGACCCGCCTGGCGAGCGTGGCTTGTCGGATCAGCTCCCCGCCGTCGATGTAGACGTCCTTCGTCCCGGCGACCTCGTGGGCCTGGGCCAGCAAGCTGTCGAGGTCGCCCGAGATCGCCCGCACCGTCGGCACCCGCGGCGTGAGCGGCCGGTGGGTGGCGACCAGGACCGGCAGATCGCCGTAGAACCACTGGTCGAATTTCTCCACGACATCGTAGGTCCGGCGCCCCATCAACAGTACGCCGACGTCGGCGATGAAGCGCTCGTAGGACAGCGCCTCGGGCGAGCGCGCGGCCAGCTGGGCCTCGTTCGGAGGATCGCCGCCCAGCCAGGAGAGGTCGTCGTCGGGGCCGGCGATGAAGCCGTCGAGCGAGGAGGCGATGTAGACGCGGACGCGGGACATGGGGGCTCCTGGTCGGGGGTGGGGCGCCAGAGGTTATCCCAGCGCTCTCCCTCCACCCGGATCTCGCCATGCTGCTCTGGAACCAGTTCCGCCGCCTCCTGCTCGGCACCGTGGTCGAGCTCCTCCTCGAAGAGGGCCTGCCCCTCGACTTCCGCTCGATCCGCATCGACTTCCACCGAGAGAGCGACTTCCGCGTCCCGCGCCTGGACAACTTCATGCGCTTCAAGGGCGAGGTCGAGGCGGCCCTGACCGAGGCTCCCCCGGACGGAGCCGAGCAGCGGTTGAGCGCCCGCCTTCTGAAGGTCTGGCCCGAGCTGCTGGCCGTGGTCGACCTGCCGGTCGGCGATCGCCTGACCCAGGAGCGCAACGAGGTGGTGGTTCGTATCGAGGCCAACCGGGTCAGCGTGCGCTTCGACCTCGTCGCGGACTGAGGCGCTCGCGACGGGCAGATCCGCGCCGGGCGGGCTAGCTGAACCCCTCACCCGCCAGGGAGCCGCCATGCCAGGCCTCGACACCAAGATCCACCTCGACATGTTGGGCGACTTCAAGCGCCGCAACCCCCTGCCTCTCCGCCTGCTGCGGGCCCTCCGGCGCGAGCTGTTCCAGCCGGGCATCTACGGCCTGGAGTGGGGCGATCCCGAGGTCTTCGCCCCCCTGGGCTACATGCGCGACCGCTTCCTGAAGCCCTACGTCCGGGCCGACCACAACGGGCTGGAGATCGGGCCCGGCGGCGGCCGCTGGACCCGCTACATGCTGGACTTCAAGACCCTGACCATCGTGGACTACCACCAGGAGCTGCTCGACCAGCTCAAGCGCGGCTTCCACAAGAAGAACATGGTCTTCATCAAGAACAACGGCAACGACTTCCCCGGCGTGCCCGACGGCTCGGTGAACTTCCTCTTCAGCTTCGGCGTCTTCGTACACCTCGACGCCCCGCTGATCGAGGCCTACCTGGCCAGCATGCGGCGGGTGCTGGCGCCGGGCGCCAACGTCGTCCTGCAGTACGCCGACAGGACCAAGATCATGGCGCAGGGAAACCCCGGCTTCTCCGACAACGACCCCGAGCGGATGCGGGCGATGGTCAAGGCGGCCGGCTACACCATCGTGGAAGAGGACCTGACCAGCCTCTGGCATAGCAGCGTCATCCGTTTCCAGCCCTAGCTCGCAGGACGAAGAACTCGTAGCCGTAGCTGGAGCTGTGGCGCCGGTAGAGGGCGATCTCCTGGCGGGTCGCCTCCACCACCGCCGCGGCTGCCGGGTCTCCCGGGTGCGCCGCCAGGAAGGGCTCCAGCCTCGCCTCCAGCGGGCCGTAATAGCCCTCGGTCCAGGCCGCGGCGGGCAGCGCGAAGTGGCCGCCCGGCTCGAAGCCCAGGCGGCGCGCCGCGGCCAGGTTCTCGGTCACGCTGCGCATCGCCGGGTACTCGGCGGCCCACCACTCGCGGGCCTCGGCCGGAGGTTCCTCGTGGAACCACGACAGATCGGTCACCGCCAGCCAGCCTCCCGGCGCCAGCAGCGGGCGCAAGGCGGCGAGGCCCAGGTCGAAGCCCACCGTGTAGATGGCGCCCTCGCTCCAGATGAGGTCGAAGGACCCGGCGGGGAAGGGCAGCGCTGCCAGGTCGGCGGCCAGGGTGCGGATCCGAGCGCCAAGGCCGAGCGCCTGGGCCCGGTCGCGCAGCGCGTCGAGGAGCTCGGGGTGCAGATCGACCGCCGTGAGCTCTCCGCCGGTCGCCTCGGCCAGCACCAGGGCCGAGGCCCCCGATCCGCAGCCCGCGTCGAGCACCCGCGGGGCCGAGGGCAGGCCCTCGCACAGGCTCAGGGCGCGCAGGGTGCAGGCCCGCGAGCCGGGGCCGAGGCGCTCCAGCCCCCGGTGCAGGTCGACGAGCAGGCGGAGGGAGGCTTCAGCGTCCATCGCTGGAGGAGTAATCGGAACCAGCGGAGACTGGAGACGGTCGCCCCCCTCCGCCTCGCTCCGCTC
>DDSR01000243.1:0-14123 GCA_002343455.1 Deltaproteobacteria bacterium UBA2385
TGGGCTGGGCTGGGCTGGGCTGGGAGCATCGAGAATCTCCGGATATGGACGCATTCAACCACAGGCGAGCTGTGCCGTCAATGCCAGATGCGGAGATTCGATCGGTGGGGCGAGAACCCAATCGCGGACGACCATCTTCGACAATCCCCCCAATCATTCTGACTTCCTCCCCTCGGTTGTGCCCCTTCTCCTCCTGCGCTAGCCCAGGCGAGATGACTCCCATCGACCCTGCCGACCGGATCACCTCAGAATGGTCGAGGGTCTACTCCGAAAACCCCGCGGTGTATCAGATCCCTCATCCCGAGCGCATCGCGCGGCTGGGTCGCAGCGACTTCATGACCCTCATCTCGGGGCTCGGGCTTCCCAGACATGCGCGAATCCTGGAGTCGGGGTGCGGCTCGGGCAGGGACAGCCTCTACTTCGCCTCGTGCGGACATAGTGCGGTGGCGCTCGACCGGTTTGAGACGCCTCGTAAGCACCTCGCCGCGGCGCGTGAGCGCTACGAAAGGGCGCATCGCCCGGTCGAGCTGGAGGTGGTCGCGGGTGATATCTTTGATCTGCCATTCCCCGCGGACGAGTTCGATCTCGTCTTCAACAGCGGTGTCCTGGAACATTACACAGAGGCCAGCCGTCGAGCGACCGTCATCTCCGAGATGGCGCGGGTTGCTCGGCCGGGTGGGCTGGTCGCGATCTCGGTTCCAAATCTGCACCACCCGTTTCGACCGTTGTGGGACAAGGCCATCGCGAGACACACTACCCATGACCACTACGACATGGCGGAGACCGAGCTGACAGCCACAACCCTTGCGGACGAGATGCAAGCGCACGGTCTGGATATCTCGTACTGTGGAAGTATCGACGTCTGGGAGACCCTGGTCTGTGCCCGCAAGCGTCCCTTTTAATCCAACGCCACCCAGACACTCTTCAGCTCAGTCAGCTCGTCCAGCACCGCCCGTCCGTTCTCGCGCCCAAAGCCCGACTGACGCGTGCCGCCGTAGGGGCTGGCGGCGTCAAACCGATTGTAGGTGTTGATCCACACCGTGCCAGCCTGGATTCGCGCAGCGAGGCGGTGGGCCTTGCCGATGTCGCGGGTCCAGATGCCGGCGGCGAGGCCGAACTCGGTGGCCTCGGCCAGGGCGGCGGCCTCTTCCAGGGTGTCGAAGGGCATCACGGCCAGCACCGGGCCGAAGATCTCCTCGCGGGCGATGCGCATGGAGGGATCGACGCCGGTGAAGACGGTCGGCGAGAGGTAGTAGCCCTGCGGTCCCCAGGGCCCGCCCAGCACCCGGCGCGCGCCCTCGGCCTCGCCCTGGGCGACGTAGTCGAGCACGCGCTGGTGGTGGCCTTCGCTGACCAGGGGGCCGACCTGGGTCGCGGGGTCCAGCGGCGGCCCGGTGACCAGCTTGCGGGCCCCCTCGATGACGGCCTCGACGACCCGATCGTGCACGCTGCGCTCGACCAGCAGGCGGCTGCCGGCGGTGCAGAGCTCGCCCTGGTTGTAGAAGGCGGCCGAGACGGCTGCAGTGGCCGCGGCGCCCACATCGGCGTCGGCGAAGAGGATGTTGGGGCTCTTGCCGCCCAGCTCCAGGGAGAGGCGCTTGAGCGTGACCGAGGCGTTGCGCATCACCAGCCGACCCGTGTCGGTGCCCCCGGTGAAGGCGATCTTGGCCACCCCGGGGTGGGCCACCAGGGCGGCCCCGGCCTCTTCTCCGAGGCCGGTGACGACGCTGAGCAGCCCCGGGGGGAGGCCGGCGTCGGCCAGCACCCGGGCCAGGAAGAGGCTGGAGAGCGAGGCCTCCTCGGGCGGCTTGAGCACGACGGCGTTGCCGACCGCCAGGGCCGGGGCGATCTTGCGCGCGGCCAGCAGCAGCGGGAAGTTCCAGGGGGTGATGGCGCCGATCACGCCCAGTGGCTGGCGCAGGGTGTAGTTGAGGAAGGGTCCCCGCACGGGGATGGTGCTGCCCTCCAGCTTGGTGGCCCAGCCGGAGTAGTAGAAGAAGGTGTCGGCCGTGCGCGGCACATCGATGGCCAGCGCGTTGCTGAGCGGCTTGCCGGAGTCGCTGGCCTCGATCCGGGCCAGCTCCTCGCGCCGCTCCATCAGCAGCTCGCCCGCCCGCCACAGGATGCGGGCTCGCTCGTTGGGGTCGGTCGCCGCCCACAGCGGCTGGGCCCGCCGGGCCGCGCTGACCGCGAGGTCGATGTCCTCGGCCTTGCCGCGGGCCAGCATCACCAGGGTGCCGCCGGTGGCCGGGTCGGCGCTGGCGAACAGTTCCCCGCCGATGGCGGGCCGCTCTTCTTCGATCCACAGTTCCGGGTTCATCTCTCCTCCAGGGCCAAGGCCAGCACATCGTCGACGGTGTCGACCAGGTGGATCTCCATCTCGGTCTTCACCGGGGCCGGCACATCGACCAGATCCCCCTCGTTCTGCCGGGGCAGCAGGACCGTCTTGATCCCGGCCCGGCGGGCCGCCAGCACCTTCTCCTTGATGCCGCCCACCGGGAGCACCTTGCCGCGCAGCGTGATCTCACCGGTCATGGCGAGGTGGGGCTTGACCCGCCGCCCGGTCAGCAGGCTGATCAGGGCGGTCACCATCGTCACACCGGCGCTGGGTCCGTCCTTGGGGATCCCTCCGGCGGGGACGTGCACGTGGAAGTCCCAGCCCTGGAAGTCCTCCATCGTCAGGGAGAGGCCCTCGGCTCGTGAACGGATCAGGGAGAGGGCCGCCTCGGTCGACTCCTTCATCACATCGCCGAGCTGGCCGGTCAGGCGCATGCTGGTGCCCTTCTCGGAGCCGCGGTAGCGGGTGGCCTCGATGAAGAGGATGTCGCCTCCGGCCGCCGTCCAGGCCAGCCCGATGGCGATCCCGGGCACATCGGCCCGCTCGGCCAGCTCGGTGAAGTGCCGGGGAGGACCCAGCAGCTCCTTGAGGTCCAGCAGGCCCTCGACCTTGGTGCCCTCTGTCTTGCCCTCCACTACCTTGCGGGCCGCCTTGCGGTGCAGGGCCGCCAGCTCGCGGTCCAGGCTGCGCACCCCGGCCTCGCGGGTGTAGGAGCTGATCACCTCGTCCAGGGCGGCGTCGCTGATGCTGAGCTGCTCGTCCGTCAGGCCATGCGCCTGCCGCTGCCGAGGGATCAGGTGGCGGCGGGCGATCTGCTGTTTTTCTTCCTGGATGTAGCCGGGGATCTCGATGATCTCCAGCCGATCGTGCAGGGCCGCCGGGATCGTGTCTGCCAGGTTTGCCGTACAGACGAAGAGCACCTTGGACAGATCGAAGGGGATGTCCAGGTAATGATCGCTGAAGGCGGTGTTCTGTTCGGGGTCCAGGACCTCCAGCAGGGCGCTGCTGGGGTCGCCGCGGTAGTCGCGGCCGATCTTGTCGATCTCGTCCAGCACCATCACCGGGTTCTTGCTGCCGGCCCGCTTGAGCGCGTGGATGATGCGCCCGGGCAGGGCGCCGACGTAGGTCCGACGGTGGCCGCGGATCTCGGCCTCGTCCTTGACCCCGCCCAGGCTGACCCGCTGGAAGTCGCGGCCCAGGGCACGGGCGATGCTGCGGCCCAGGCTGGTCTTGCCGACCCCGGGAGGGCCGAGGAAACAGAGCACCGGGGCCTGCCCCGAGGGGTTGAGCTGGCGCACGGCGAGGTGCTCGACGATGCGGTCCTTGACCTTCTCCAGCCCGAAGTGGTCCTCGTCCAGCACCTGCTTGGCGTGGTGGATGTCGGCGTTCTCGTCCTTGCTGGCCGTCCAGGGCATCGCCAGCAGCCAGTCGATCCAGGTGCGGGCCACCGTGTACTCGCTGGCGTCGGGGTGCATGCGCGCCAGCCGCCCGACCTCGCGCAGCACCTCTTCTTCGTGCTCCTTGGGCAGGCCCGCCTCGCGGACCCGCTGCTCGAGCGCGGCCATGTCGTCCCAGGCCGCCTTGCCGCCGCCGTCGCCGGCCTCGTCCTCGGACAGCTCCTTCTGCATGCCGCGGATCTTCTCGCGCAGGAAGTAGTCGCGCTGCTGCTTGTCCATGGTGCGGGTGACGCGGGTGGTCACCTCGCGCTCCAGCGTGCGCAGCTGCCGCTCGCGCTCCACGCCCACAAGGGCGGCGTCCAGGCGCTCGTCCAGCACGGTCGCCCGCAGCATCGCCACGCGCTCGACCCAGGGCATCGTCAGGTTGCTGACGACCAGGTCGGCCAGCCGGCCGGGCTCGGTCGGGAGGTCCGCCACCTTGGAGAAGTTCGGCGGCCAGCCCTTGTCGTCGTTGATCAGCTCGCGCAGGCCCTCGACCAGCCGGGTGTGCAGGCGCTCCACCTTGGCCGGGTCGGTGGTCTGGTCGGCCATCGGCCGGGCCGAGGCGGCCAGCCCCGTCTGGTCGTCGCGGCGCACGCCCACCAGCCGGGCCCGCTGCAGGCCTTCGACCAGCACCCGCATGGTGCCGTCTCCCAGGCGCACGACGCGCTCGGCGCGCAGCACGCAGCCGACCTCGAAGAGGTCGTCGGGCTCGGGCAGGTCGACCGCCTCGCGCAGGGGGGTGCCCAGCAGGGGCACGCCGATGGAGAGGTGCAGCTCGACCGCAGCGACGGCCTCGGGGCTGAGGATGTGCAGGCGGGTCAGGGTCCCGGGGAAGACCACGATGTCGCGCAGCGGGAGGATGGGGAGGATGTGGGCCATGAAGCAACCGGAGAGAGGAGCGAGCTACCGGAGAGAGCGGAGCCGCCGGCCTAACCGACGCGGGGGAGGCGGGGCCATTGCTGGGCCCGGGCGGGCCAGCGGGCCAGGGCAGAGAGGCCAGGGCGGGGCCTCCCGGGCTAAGGAGGCCCATGTCTCCTGACAGCGGCCATCCTCTCCCCGCCCGCCTCGGTCGATACGAGGTGATCGGGCGGCTGGCGATGGGCGGGATGTGCGAGGTCCTGCTCGGCCAGACGACCGGGCCGAGGGGCTTCCGCCGGGCGGTGGCGATCAAGCGCCTTCGTCCGGGCTTGGAGGGCGATCCCGCCTTGCAGCGGCTGCTGATCCAGGAGGCGCGCATCGGCTCCTCGCTGGACCACCCCAACATCGTGCAGGTGCTCGAGCTGGACATGGTCGAGGGGCTGGGCGGGCCCGTGCCGATTCTGGTGATGGAGCGCGTCCGGGGTGGGGACCTGGCGCGTCTGCAGCAGCTCTTGCGGTTGAGGGAGCGGCGCCTGCCGACCGGCCTGGCCCTCTTCTGTGGCCTTCGGCTGCTGCGCGCGCTGGCCGCGGCCCATGGCAGCCGGGACCGGCAGGGGCTGCCCTTGCGGCTGGTGCACGCCGACGTCAGCCCCCACAACGTGCTGGTCAGCGTGGAGGGCCAGGTCAAGCTGGCCGACTTCGGCGTGGCGCGGCTGCTGGCGATGCCTGGCGAGGTGGCCGAGCGCGGCGGGGGCAAGCGGGCCTGGATGTCGCCCGAACAGCTCGCCGGGCAGGAGATCGGCCCCGAGAGCGATGTCTACAGCGCCGGGGTGGTGCTCTGGGAGCTGCTGGCCGGCCAGCGCCTCTTCCCCGCCGAGTGGTCGGGGCCTCGACCGGAGCAGTTCCCCCCTCTGCCCGATGGGTCACCGGGCCAGGCCGAGCTGCTCGCCGCGATGTTGGCGCTCTCGCCCGCCGATCGCCCCAGCGCCGCCGAGGCCGAGCGGCGCGTGAAGGCCCTCGCCATCGAGGAGGGGCACCGCGAGGGGCCTCCCGAGCTGGGCATCCTGGTCCGGGAGATCTTTCCCGAAGCCGCCGACCCTCGCGCCGAGGCGGTCGACCTGGCGGCCCTGGCCGTGGATCTGGCCGGACCGCCTCCCCGCGTCATCCGTCCTCCGGGCCGCAGCGCACCAGCCCCCCAGACCGGCCTCCCCGCCCTGCGTGAGCTCAGCCCCGGGCAGGTCAAGCCCGTCGCCGTCCTGGTGGCCGAGGTGCGCGGCCTGACCGATCCCGCCGATCCCCTCGACGCCGAGCGGGTGGCCCGGATGCACGTCCGCCTGCTGCGCCTGGTCCGCCGCATCGTGGACGAGCATGGCGGCTGGCTGGACCGCTTCCACGACGGCATCTTCTGGGCCTTCTTCGGGCTGCCACGAACCGGCGAGCACGACCTGGAGCGGGCCCTGGCCACCGCGCTGCGCCTGCGCGACGATGGCGCCCTGGACGAGCCCCTCGCCCTGGCCATCGGCGTACACCAGGGCGAGCTGGCCATCGGGCGCCTGGACGAGGCCCGCCCGCGCCGCCTGCGCTACCTCGCCCAGGGCGACAGCACCCGCCTGGCCCTGCGTCTCAGCCAGGCGGCCGCTCCGCACCAGGTCCTGGTCAGCGGGCGGGTCCGCGAGCTGGGCCGCGACCGCTTCGAGTTCCGCGCCGGACCGGCGATGGCGCCCCGCAGGGGGGGAGGGGAGTCCACCCGGGCCTGGGTCCTGGTGGGCGGAGAGCAGGGGGTCGGCCGGGCCTCGGGGAGCTGGGTGACCCGCGGCGAGGAGCGCGAGGTCCTGGCGCGGGCGATGCGCCGGGTCGCGGCGGGCGAGGCGGTGCGGATGGCCGTCACGGGCCCCTCGGGCAGCGGCAAGAGCCGCCTGCTGCGCGAGCTGGGGGAGCTGGCCCGGCACCGGGGGGTCGAGCTGATCGCCGGCCGGGCGTCGCGCTGGGGCAACGCCGAGCCCCTGGCCGCCGTGCAGCGGCTGCTGAGCGGGCTGGGCCTGGCCGGCGCAGGGGGCGGGCTGGGAGAGCTGGTGTCCGCCGCTCGGCGGGCGCTGCGGGAGCGCGCGGCGAGCCGGGCGCCGATCCTGGCCTTCGAGGACGCCGATCACCTCTCCCCGATCGAGCTGCAGTTCCTGGCCGGCCTGCTCTCTGGAACGGGGGACCTGCCTCTGTTGATCATCCTCACCTGCCGCGGTGCCCCGCCCGAGGCGCTGGCGCCCTACGACGAGCGCATCGAGCTCGGTCCCCTCTCGCCCGAAGCCCAGGAGGAGATGCTCGCCCAGGCCCTGGACGCCCAGGCGATCGAGCCGGGTCTGTGTCTGTTCATGGAGCGGGCGGCCGAGGCCAACCCGCGTCAGCTGGTCGCCCTGGCCCGGGCGATGCGACAGGCTGGGGGGATCACCGTCCGCGACGGCCTGGCACGGATCGTCTCGCGGACCGATCTGGGCGCCCAGATCTGGGATCTGGAGGTCCTCCTGGCGGCACGCCTGGACGCCCTGGGTCCGGAGGAGCGCGGCAGCCTGGAGGTGGCGGCGGTGCTGGGCCAGCGACCCTCCTTGCCCCTGCTGGCCGAGCTGACCGGCCAGCGCCTGGGGGAGGAGCTGGTCCAGCCCCTGATCGACGCGGGCATGCTCAGCCTGGAGAGCGACGGACTGCGTTTCGTCTCCGAGCCCGTCCACGAGCTGGTCCTGCGCTCGCTGGGGGTGGCACGTCGGCGCGAGCTGCACAGCCGGGTGGCGGAGGCCATGCGGGCGCGCCTGGGCGAGGATGGGCCCCACCTGGCCGAGCTGGCCTTGCACCTCTCCCGCGGCGGCCGGGCCCTGGAGGCGGCGCGATACGCCCACCGGGCCGGCGAGCGCCTCGCCGAGCAGGGCGAGCCTCAGTCCGCCCTTCGCATCTGGCTGCGCGCGGTCGGCTGGCTGGAGCGGGCCTCCCGGGCGGGCGAGGACCCGCAAGCCTGTCTGCGGGGCGAGGCGCAGCTCTACGCCTGCCTGGGCGAGGTCGCCGTCGAGACCGGTCGGCGGGAGGCCGCCCAGCGCTTCCTGCGCGCCGGCTTCGACGCCGCCGCCGACCTGGAGGAGGTCGAGACGCAGGCCCGCTGCATGATCGCCCTGGGCCGACTGTACAGGCGGGAGTCCGGGTCGGAGGAGCTGGTGCGGGCCCACGCCGAGGCGGCGCTGGAGGCGCTGCGGGAGCGGCGGGGCGAGGTCGCGGCAGCGCTGCGGGCGCAGGCTGAGGCGCTGCGGGGCTGAGGACCGGCTCGCGCCGCGGGGGTTAGCCGCGGCCATGCTGATCCTCCTCGCCCTGATGGCCTGCGCTCCGGACTCGGGCGCTCCCGTGGATTCCGCCGGCGTCGCCGCGATCGTCGACCCCTCGCGCGCGGGGCACTTCTTCGACGCGCCCTTCCCCGACGACGCCCTGCTCGATGCGCAGGGCTTCCCCGACCTGGAGGGCTACCCGGTGTACGGGAGCCCCCTGGCGGCCGATGTGATCGAGGGCTGGCGGCGGCGGCTGGAGCGGGTCGCCCAGGGCTTCGGCAACCTCTCCCCCGCGTACTTCCGCTTCGAAGGCCCGCTGGAGCTGCCCGCCAGCACCCTGGGCCAGGCCGACGATCCGGTCCTGCTGATCGACGTGGAGACCGGCGAGCTGCTGCCGCTGGTCCTGCGCTTCACGACCGATCCGGGCGGCGACCCCTACCTGGCCTCGAACCTGATGGCCCTGGCCCCGGCCATCGGGCACCCCCCGCGCTCGGGCGCGACCCTCGCCGCCATCGTCACGGTGGAGGCAGGGGCCCGCGCGCCCCAGGGCTGGGAGCCGCCGGCGCTGGCTGTGCAGGCCCTGGAGCGGGCGGGGTTGCAGGCCGAGATCGCGGTGGCCACTGTCTACACCGTGCAGGATGTCACCGGACAGATGGCCCGGCTGGTCGAGGACGCCGACCTGCGGATCGCGGAGCGGGCCGACTGGGGCACTGTCCAGGCCCGGCGGGTCCGCGGCATCGCCTACAGCCTCGGACAGACGCCGTCGGGCCAGGAGGCCACCGTCCTGACCGTGGACTTCGAGGACGGAGGGCAGGAGGTGTCCTACCAGAGCCCGCTGGAGGCCGAGGTGTCCACCCACGCGATCGACATGGCCGACTGGCCGATGGCGGTCTGGCAGCTCGAGATCCCGGTCTTCAACTACTCGGGGCTTGAGGACCGGCCCTACATGGACCCGGGCTTCTCGCATATCTTCGACGTCGACCGGGACAGCGGCTGGATCACCTTCTCGGGCGGCGAGCTGACGGCGGTGCCGGACGAGGAGCCCATGCGGGTGACCGTCTCGATCCCAAAGGGCGAGGACGGGCTGCCGATCGAGGGGGCGCGGGCCCTGCTGTATGACCATGGCACCGGCGGCACCGCCTGGCACGCCGTACAGAGGCGAAACTCTCTGGACGATGGCGAGGCCCTCGCACAGATCCTGGCGGACCAGGGGGTGGCCATCATCGGTCGCGATCAGCCGCTCTACGGCACCCGCTACCCGCTGATCGACGAGGGCTACGGCGGCTCACTCGGCTTCTACAACATCGTCAACCTGCCCGCCTTTCGTGACAACCAGCGGCAGGGGGCCCTGGAGGCCTGGCAGCTGCGCCGCTTCGTCGAGCAGGGGCTGAACGAGGCCTTGAGCGAGGGCGCGGGCGGGAGCTCTGTGGACACCACCCGCTTCGCGCGGCTGGGCCACTCGCTGGGCTCGGTGACCCTCAACACGGGCAGCGCTGTCCAGCCCGAGGCCTGGGAGGCCAGCTTCCTCTCGGGCAGCGGCGGGCTCTTCACCCACTACTTCCTGGACACAGGGCTGATCGACGGCATCGACCCCTCCCTGCTGGCCGGCCTGTTCGGGCTCTTCGGCGCCGAGGTCCCCGAACAGATCACCGCCGCGGCCGCCCTGGGCGCGGCCCTGGGCCTGCCGGAGCAGGACTGGGCGGGCATCGACCGGCTGCACCCGGCCATCGCCCTGTTTCAGTGGACGATGGACCCCTCGGACCCGATGGCCCTGGCCCGGGATCAGTCCTCGCCCAGCCTGATCCTGCTGGGCGAGGGGGATCTGCAGGTGCCGAACTTCACGACCGAGGCCCTGCACGAGGCCCTGCCCGACAGCGAGCTGGTGCGCTGCACCCCCACCGCGGACTACGACGGGCACTTCTGTCTGCACCGCGAGCCGGCGGCCTGGGAGGTCTTCGAGGGCTGGCTGGAGGGCTGGCGCTGAGCCGGGCGTGGCGCTTCAGCCGGCCGCCTCGAAGGCCCGGCGCAGCCAGCCGACCAGCTCCTCGTCCAGCTCCTGGACCGAGGCGATGCGGGCGCGGTGGGTACACATCCCTCCTGGCGGCAGCGCCTCCACCCGGCCCTCGGCCGGCGCGCCCTTCAGGTTGAAGCCGAGCTCCACCAGGCTGGCGGTGGCGGGACCGACGGTGGCGAACTGCTTGGCCCGGCGCAGGCTGAGGTAGGTCTTCTTGGGGGCGTGCTCGACCTCGGGCCCCAGGGCGGCGACCGCGCGGAGGACGGCGTCGTGGATGGGCCGGAGGGCGGCCTTCTTGCCGCTGTACCAGCCGTCGGCGGGGTCCTGGCCGGCGGCCTGCTTGCTGGCGTTGATGGTGTCGCCGTGGCTCTGGCGGGCGCAGTGGACCAGGGTGTTGGCGTCGCCGTGGCCCAGGCCGAGCTGCTCCTTGCAGCGGGTCACGAGCTGACCGTGCTTGAGGTCGCCGCCTTCGTGAACGAAGGCGTAGAGCTCTTGTCGGCTGCGGCCGGTGCGGGCCTCGATGTTCCGAAGCTGGGTCTCGATCTGTTCGGCGATGGTGGACATGGGGGCTCCGGGGTTCAGGGTTCGGGAGGAGTGTAGCGGGCTGCGGTCGACTCCTGCGAGTCTCCCCGCTTCCCAAGCAGGCCCACCGTCGCCGCGCAGCCGAGCAGGCCCAGGGGCAGCAGCAGCCAGGGGCTCAGGCCGAAGCCGGCGGGCAGGTGGCCGAGCAGCAGCGCGATGGCCCCGGCGGCGAGGGCGTAGGGGAGCTGGGTCCGCACATGGGCGGCGTGGTCGCAGCCAGATCCGGTGCTGGAGAGGACGGTGGTGTCGGAGATGGGCGAGCAGTGGTCGCCCCAGGTGGCGCCCGAGAGCACGGCGGAGGCGGTCGCCAGCGGGATGAAGCCGGCGGCGCTCACCTCGGCGAAGGGCGCGAGGTCGAGGCTCATCGGCAGGACCAGGGGCATGACGATGGCCATGGTGCCGAAGGAGGTGCCGGTGGCGAAGGCGATGGCGGCGGAGAGGAGGAAGGTCAGGCCGGGCAGGGACCAGAGCGGCAGGCTGTCTCCCATGGCGGCGAGCAGCCACTGGGCGGTGCCCAGCTCGCCGAGGCAGGAGCCCAGGGTCCAGGCCAGGATGAGCACGACCAGGGCCTCGAAGAGCTCGCTCATGCCCGCGATCGCGGCGGAGGCGGCCCGGGCGCCCCGGTCTCGGAAGGAGACCGTCGCCAGCAGGAGGGCGAGGAGGAGCGAGGCGGTCGAGCCCTGCAGCATGGCGTCGTAGCCGTTGGCGCCGCCGACGATCTCGAACAGGGGGGCCTCGGGCCCGGCTGAGGCGCGCCCCTGGGTCCAGAGCGAGCCCGCGGTCACGCCGACCAGGGTGGCGATGGGCAAGGCGGCCAGCAGGGCCTTGCCGGGGTGCGGGGCGTCCTCGTCGGGGGGAGGAGCGGCGGCCAGGGCTTGGGCCTCGGCCTGGCGCATCGGGCCGAAGTCTCGCCCGCTGGCGGCGATGAAGAAGGTGAAGGCCAGGGTCAGCAGCGGGTAGAAGCGGTAGGGCAGGCCAGCCAGGAAGAAGCTGTAGGCGCTGCCTTGGACGCCGCGGGCCTGCAGGGCGTCGTCCATCAGGCCGACCTCGAAGCCGATCCAGGTGCTGACCAGGGCGACCGTGGCCATGGGCGCGGCGGTGCTGTCGACGATGTAGGCCAGCTTCTCTCGGGAGATGCGCAGGCGGTCGGTCAGGGGTCGCATGGAGCTGCCGACGATCAGGCAGTTGGCGTAGTCGTCGAAGAAGACCAGCATGCCCGCCAGCCAGGTGGCCACCATCCCGCTGCGCCGCCCGCGAGCCAGCGGGGCGACCAGGGCGATCAGGGCGCGGGTCCCCCCGGCGTCGCTGCTGACCTTGACCGTGGCGGCGATGAAGAGGCTGAACAGCGTGACCTTGGCGTGATCCCGGTCGGCGATCGCGTCGAGCATGAAGGGATCGACGGCGCGCACGACGGCGGCCCAGGGGTTGCCACCCTCCAGCAGCAGGGCCGCGCTGAAGACCGCCAGCCCCAGGCTGAGCACGACCTGGCGGGTGCTCAGGGTCAGGGCGACGGCGAGCAGGACGGGGATGAGCGAGAGGGCGCTGGGGGAGTCCATGGTGCGGGATGATAGTCCCTGCCGATGAAGGCGCTCTGCATCCTCACCGGCCAGC
Organism: Deltaproteobacteria bacterium UBA2385; assembly: GCA_002343455.1. Classification (GTDB taxonomy): domain Bacteria; phylum Myxococcota_A; class UBA796; order UBA796; family UBA2385; genus UBA2385. Next base: position 12,142 of record DDSR01000243.1, read on the forward strand.
CCCTGGCACCCTTCGGCGACGCGCCGGGCCTTCTCCGCATCCTCGACCTCCCCCTCGCCCAGGTGCAGCGCGCCGCGGTGACCGAGGCCGGCTTCGAGCCGGTGGACGCCCCTCCGACGGACGGCCCCTTCCTCGCCTACAGCGACCGGACCTGGTTCACGCCCGAGGTGCTGCGCCGCCTGCGGGCGGCCACAGGTGGGGCGCCGGGGCGGCTGCGGGTGGACGACGCGGAGTTCCTGGAGGGCACGGGCGGCCTGCAGGACTGGGAGGAGCCGGGCCTCTACGAGCTGGCGATCCTGCCGGCGGGGGCCTCCTCCTTCTCCCAGGTGCCGGCGGTGACGGTGGATCTGGGCCTCAGCAGCCCCGAGATGCCGGCCTTGCACCCGCGGATGCAGCATGTCGCCCGGCCCCTGCGGGTGGGCGCGGCGATGGTCCACCAGCTCGACCACTGGTCGCACCTGGTGCGGGTCAACCAGCTCGCCCTGGGCGCCCACGCGGCGATGGAGCAGCAGCGCTTCCAGAGCGCGCCTCTCTGGCGCAAGGCGGCCATCGTCCTGGGGGTGCTCTGGCGAGCGCGCTCCCTCTCCAAGTACCGCATGGCCCGGGCCCTCTGCCAGATCGGCGAGGACGTGGACATCCACCCGACGGCGGTGGTGGAGCTGTCGGTGCTGGGCGACGGGGTCAAGGTGGGGCCGCACGCGGTGGTGCGGGCCAGCGTGCTGGGTGAGGGCGCGCAGGTGGACGAGCACGCCACGCTGAACCTGACGGTGGTCGGGGCCCGCGCCCGGGTGGGCCGGGGGGCGATGGTCAACCTCAGCACGCTGCTGCCGGACTGCTGGGTGAGCTGGTGCAACGGGGCGCAGGCCTGCGTCGTCGGCGAAGGGGCCTTCCTGGCCTGGGGCTGCACCCTGCTGGATATGTCGTTCGGGCGTACGATCCCGGTGGAGCACCGCGGGCAGCGGGTCGACAGCGGGCTGCACTTCCTGGGCGTTGCGATCGGGCACCGCGCCGTGGTGGGCCACGACGTCAAGCTGAACTATGGCGTACAGATCCCGAACGAGGCGGTGCTGGTCGCCGGGGCCGAGGGGCTGCTGAAGGCCTGGGGCGAGGCCCCGACGGGCGAGCCCTGCCGGGTGGAGGAGGGCAGGGCGGTGCCGATTCGGAAGGGCCGCTCAGCGCCGCCAGACCCGTGACATGCCCTCGCGCGTGGCCGGCATGATGCCCTTCTCGGTGATGATGCCGGCGATCAGCTCGGCGGGCGTCACGTCGAAGGCGGGGTTGGCGACCTTCGTCGTGGCCTTGGCGATGTTCACGGCGGCGGGGCGGCCGGCCTCGTCCAGGCCCCGAACCACGCGCAGCTCGTCGCCTTCGCGCTCCTCGATGGGGATGTCCGCGAGGCCGTCGCTGGCCTCCCAGTCGATGGTGGGCGTGGGCACGGCGGCGTAGAAGGGCACGTTGTTGTCCCGCGCGGCCAGGGCCTTGAGGTAGGTGCCGATCTTGTTGCACACGTCGCCGCGGCGCGTCACGCGGTCGGCGCCGACGATGACCATGTCCACGTGGCCGTGCTGCATCAGGTGGCCGCCGGCGTTGTCCGCGACCAGCGTGTGGGGCACGCCGTGGGAAGCGAGCTCCCACGCGGTGAGCAGCCCCTGGTTGCGCGGGCGCGTCTCGTCCACCCACACGTGCACGGCGATGCCCTTGTCGTGCGCCATGTAGATCGGCGCGAGGGCCGTGCCCCAGTCCACGCAGGCGATCCAGCCGGCATTGCAGTGGGTCAGGATGTTGACGGGCTTGCGGCCGGCTTCCGCCTCGCGTTCGATCAGGGCAAGGCCGTGCCGGCCGATGGCGGCGTTGATCTCGGCGTCCTCGTCGGCGATGGCCTGGGCGTTGCGCCATGCGGCGGCGGCGCGGTGGGCGGGCTCCAGGTCCGCGAGGGCGTGCTGCATTCGCGTGAGGGCCCAGGCGAGGTTGACCGCGGTGGG
>DDSR01000243.1:14139-14660 GCA_002343455.1 Deltaproteobacteria bacterium UBA2385
CAGCGGCGCGCCGCGCACCCGCATCGCGCGGATCGCTTCCGCCACCGCCTCCATCGAATCCAGCGCCCGCGTCTCGAACGCGTGGGGCAGCAGCGTCTGGTCGATGATGTGCACGAGGCCTGCGGGCCGGTCGGCCCAGAGGCTGCGGTAATGCTTGCCGTCGACTTTCATGGCGATCTCGAAGTTCAGGGACAGTTCCCGAAAATAGGGACAGTTCCCTCGTCGAGGGAACTGTCCCTATTTTCGGGAACTGTCCCCTTTTCGGTAGTTTCTCACGGCTGCGGGGGCTTCCCCGCCATCTCCAGCGCCTCGCCGAAGGTACGGGCCTTGGGGTACTGCGAAGCGGCGTACCCGGCGAAGGCGAGGGCCAGCACCATCACGATCGCGAAGGGCCACCAGGTCTTCTTGGCGACGCCCGCCATCCAGCCGGCCGCATCCTCGCGCTTGGCGGGCCTGGCAAGGCCGCCAGCGAGCAAAGCCCCGAACGCCGCTTCGGCCAGGATGTCCGGCGCCATCCAGAT
>DDSR01000188.1 GCA_002343455.1 Deltaproteobacteria bacterium UBA2385
TCATCCTGCTGGACGCCAAGACTCTGGAGCCTGTCGAGACCCTCCCGCTGGCCGCGCACGGGCTGCCGGAATCGGGCGGCGCGGGCATGTATTGGGAGCATTCGCTCATCGGGTCGACGGGCTCGCCCATCCTGTATGCCTATGCTGGCGAGGACGCGGGGCTCGCGTGGCGCGTGGAGACTGCGCCACTGCGGCTGGAGAGCATCGACCTCCCTGCGTTGCCCGACCAGACTGTTCCCTCCGGCTTCGAGAACGGCGGCCGGGTGCTCCTGCGTGGCGCGTCGGGCCCCGTGCTCTTCCTGGACCTGGACACTGGGACCGTGGTGGAGCTCGCGGTCGGCGAGACGCTCCACTTCGATGCTTCGTACGCCGCGGGACTGTACGCGGACGCCACCGGCGCGACGGCCGTCTTCCCTGCGACCGGCGGGCTCGCTCTCGTGGGCATCGATTGGGAGGGCGCCTGGACGTCGGTCGAGTCCGTCCCCGTCGCGGGCAACCGGGTGCGCTCGCTCTTCCATACGGCCAACGGCTCGGTGCTGGTGACGCCCGTCGTCTCTGGAGTCGCGGACCAGGATGGATCGAGCCTTGCGTTATCTCTGCTCGTCGATGCATCAGGCGTCTGGAGGTTCGTGGGGGACGACTGCGGCGGACTCGAGGGGGAAGGGTGGGTCGTGGTGGGGGATCGCGCCGTGCGGCTGCAGGCTACGGGCGGAGATGACGGTGTCTTCGAGTTGCTGGCGGTCGTTGCCGAGGTCGACCAACCGTAGCGCCTTTGCCTTTGTCTCTCGCCATGCACAGAGCTGTACGACGAGGGCCACGATTAGTGGCGTCACGCAGGGCGTCGACCTCGTCGAGGAAGAGGACCAGGGGGCGGGGGCAGGCCTGGGCCCAGTCGCTCAGCGCGGCGGCAATGCGACTGCCGGGGGGCGCCTCGGGCCAGGGCGGCGGGTGCAGCTCAGGGGGGAGGCGCGCCTGGATCGCTCGCCGCCAGTCGTCCAGGATCGGCAGCTCGGCCTTGCCCGGATCGTCGGTCGCCCAAGCACCGACCTCCAGCGAGAGCAGGACCGCGCAGTAGCGCCCCTCGGCCGTCAGCTCGCGGCCCAGCTCCAGGAAGCTGGTCGTCTTGCCCGACTGGCGGGGGGCGTGCACGACGAAGTAGTTCTCTCTCTCCACCAGCTCACGCACCTGCGGGACGCGCGCCGAGGCGGGCAGCATGGTGTGCTCACCCGGGCGGCAGGGTCCAGCGGTGTTGAAGTGCATGAGCCCTGCTATCCCAACCGGGCCGCACAGCCGTTCTGCACGAGGTGTACCCTCCCGCTGTGAACCCCTCCCGCCTCGCCAGCGCCCTGTTGATCGTCGCCTGCCTGGGCATCGCCGTGGCCTTCCTGGTCCTGGACCCCGCCGGGCCCAAGCCCGAGGCCTGGTCGCGGCTCGCCCTGGGAGGAGGCGCCACCCTCGCCGGAGGCCTGGGTGCACTCGGAGCGGGAGCCGCGCTCTTGCGTCGCTTCGCCCCCGAGCTGCTCGAGGACGATCGCGGGCCGCTGCACGCCATGGTCCTGGGCCTGCTGCTCTGGAGCCTGCTGGCCAGCGCCATGGCCTTCGCCGGCCTCTTCAACGCCGACACCGCCCGGGCCCTGCCCGCCCTGCTGGCCCTGGGCTGGCTCAGCCGACCGGGCCTCTCCCTGCCGCGCCTCAGCCCTCTCGTCTTGCTTGTCGGCCTCGTCGCGCTGATCCCCGGTCTGCTCGACGCGCTGGCTCCCCCCGTCGACACCGACGAGCTCTACCAGCACCTCGCCCTGCCGGCGCGCATCCTGGACAGTGGCGGGCTGATCGGCGGCCTGCTCGCCCCCGACGGCAGCCGGCCGCAGGGCCTGCACCTCGTCTTCGCCTCGCTGATGGCCCTGGGCGGTGAACCTGCGCCACGCCTCTTCCACCTGCTGCTCACCGCCCTCTGCCTGCACGGCACCGCCGAGGTCGGCCGCGCCTGGCTGGGCGAGCGAGGGCCCTGGGCCGCCCTGCTGCTGATCGGCAGCTACTCCTTCCTCCAGCCCGCCGGCCTCGCCGCCAACGACATCCCCGTCGCCCTGGCCGCCCTCGCCGCCCTGGACGCCGGCCTGCGCGGCCGCGCCCTGCCCCTGGCCCTGGCCAGCGGCCTCGCCCTCTCCATCAAGTATGTCGCCGGCGGCGCCATCGCCGGGGCCTTCCTGGTGGCCCGCCTGCCCCTCTCGCGTCGCGCCATGGCTGCGCTCCTCGCCCTCGGCCTGGTCGCCCCCTGGTGGCTGCGAAATCTCAGCGAGGGCCTGCACCCCCTCTTCCCCTTCGCCGGCTGGCCGCTGGAGCCACTGAACGAGGGAGCCCCCGGCGCCGTCGGCCTGCCCTTCCAGTACCTGGAGAAGTACGGCCTGGGCCGCGACCTGCAGGCCATGCTCCTGCTGCCCTGGAACGCCGTGATGCGGGCGCGCATCGAGAGCTTCCAGTTCCTCGGCCGCCTCTCCCCCGCCTTCCTGGCCCTGCTGCCCACCGCCCTGCTGGCCCTGCGCCACCCCCTGCCCCGCCGCCTGGGCTTCGCTGCGCTGGCGGCGGCGCTCTTCTGGGCCATCGGGCCTCACTGGCTGCGCTACCTGCTGCCAGGTCTGCCCCTGCTGGCCCTCTTCCTGGTCGCCGGCCTGCCCGAGGGTCGGCTGCCCCGCCTCGCCCTGGGCCTGGTCCTGTTGGCCGGCCTGCCCGCCAACCACGGCCCCCTGCTGCGCCGCGCCGCCGATCGCCTCCCCGCCGCCACCGGTCACGAGGCCCGCGCCGCCTTCCAGGCCCGAAACCACCCCCCTGCCGCGCTGATGTCCACCCTGGACCGCACGCTGCCCGAGGACGCCGTCGTCGCTCTGCTCTTCGACTGGTCCATCTACCTCTCGCCCCGGCCGGTGCTGCTCGGCAGCGTCGAGGACCACGTCCCGGCCCGCGCCTGGCTGCTCACCCGCGGGCCGCGCGCGCTGGCTGACCTGAAGCAGGCGGGGGCCACCCACCTCGTCATCAGCCGGACCTCCTTCCTGGAGAAGACCTACCCCTTCCTCTCGCCCGAAGAGAAGGCCCGCGACCTGGACGCGCCCCTGGAGCTGCTGGAGGAGCTGCTCTTGCGCGAGGCGACGCTGATCCACGAGTCCAAGGCCAGCCGTCTGTATCGGCTGGACTGAGCGCACTCTGGTATCCTCCCCGCCCCCGCGGGAGGTTGGATGGACGAGCTTCAGACCTTGCTGGAGTCATGGTTGCTCCGAGGCGGCCCCGACCGGCCGGCCATCGATCGGCTCTGCCAGGAGTGGCGCCCGATCATCCGCCGCTACCTGGTCGAGCCCGACGAGGCCGAGCTCGAAGACGCGCTCCAGCAGGCCCTCCTGACGCTGGTGCTCAGCACGCGCATCGTCTCACGGCAGCCCGAGAACGCCCGCGCCTGGCGCCGTCAGGTCCTGAAGAACCACCTCACCGACGGCGTCCGCAGGCGAGGGCGCCGGCAGCACGCCGAACATGCCCAGCACCAGGGCCTCGCCCCCCAGGCCGAGCGCGAGGCATGGCGCGCACAGAAGGAGGCCCGCCGCGCCCCCCGCCAGGATCTGCAGGAGGCCCGCGCGGTCGAGCCGCCGCGCCCGAGCGTCGAGCTCGACGAGGGCGCCCTCGACCTCCTCCGGCGGCGGGCCCAGGTCGCCGCCGCCCTCCCCACGCTGCCGCTGGGCGGCCGGACGCTGCTGGCCCTCTGCCTGGGGATGGATCCCGCCCCCTGGGCCGAGGAGCTCGCCGACAAGGTCGGAGGCACCGCCGAGGACGCGCTCTCCCGGATCGCCGAGGCCCGCCAGGCCGTCGCGGAGCAGGGCCACGAGCCGATGCCCCTGGCGGTCGCCCGCGTGTTGTACCCCCAGGCCACCGACACCGAGACCGCCAAGCGCACATTCCGGCGAGCCCGCAAGGAGCTGGAAGCGACGCTCGGGGGTGAGCGATGAAGCTCGCACCCTACCCGCGGGTCGAGCTGCGCTGGCGCAAGGTCCACAAGCACGTCTTCAACCCCGGTGAGCGCTGGTGGGAGCTCCATGGCGGCCTGGAGCGGTGGTCCCTGGAGTGGAACGAGCTCCGCGTCCACGGCTTCTTCAACGGCGACGAGCCCTGGCTGCTGGCCGCCGGCTCCCCACCGGTGCGTGAGATCGTCGAGCGCTGGCACGAGCTCTGGCTCGAGGCCGCCGGCCGGGCCGTCGACGAGGCCATCGCCCGCCGCCAGGTCGAGCCCCAGGCGGGGGGCAAGCGCTCCTACGTCGGCGCCAAGGGCGTCACGGTCATCCTCGCCGGCCGCGACCGGCTCGTCACCTGCTACAAGGTCGTCGACGAGGCCATCCACTCCGATCGCGCCTCCGAGCGCACCGCTGTCCGCCGCCAGCAGCGGCGTGCGTCCCTCTGAGCAGAGCGCAGCCCGCGCACCGCGAGACCTCCATGAAGATCCACGAGATCGACCTCCTCCGCAGCCAGCTCGCCGAGTCCCTGGCCGAGTTGTCGGAAGACAGCGCGCCTGAGGACGGCGGCCTGGAGCGCGCCACCCTCGCGGGCCTCCTCGCCCGCCTCGTCCCCGACGATCCCCTGGTGGCTCAGGCCGAGGCCAGCCTCGGCGACCTGGTGCTCGGGGCCATCGCCCGGGCCGCTGAGCACGCCCTCGCCCTGGTCGAGGCCGTCGACGAGGAGGACGATCCGGCCCTCTCCTGGAACGCCCTCTGCGCGGTCGACGAGGCCTGCGCCGCCTCCTGGCTGGTCGCTCGCCCTGCCCTGGTCGAAGAAGCCGTCGAAGAGGCCACCGCCACCGTGCGGGCCTTCCCCGAGCCCTTCGCGCCTCACGCCGAGGCCGCCAGCGCCGTGCTCCGCGAGCGCCCACCGCGGGCCGGAGACCCCGCCTGGGGGCTGTGGGCCGCCGTCGAGCTGAGCGCAGTGGGCTTGCCGCTGGACCAGGAGGGGGCCAGCTTCGAGACGCGGATCGCGCTCGATCTCGACGTCCGGCTCCCGCGCCTGGTCCAGGAGGGGCTCCGGCTGGCGGCCCACGCCGGGGGTCTGCCCGACGAGGCTCCGTGGATCTGCCTCGCCCGGGGAGAGGGCTGGGAGCTGGCGCACACGGTGGACCCCAGCGGGCGGGACATCCTCCTGCTGACCGGCGCCGGCGAGTCCAGCCTGCGCTGCGACGGCGAGCCCCGGACCTGGACAGAGGACCCCGAGGGACGGATCTGTGCAGCCACGCCAGGCGCCTGGGAGATCGCCGTCGACGGCAAGGTCCGGCGCTTCCGGATCGAGGCGTGAGCCAACGTGAGGCTGTCCAGGCGGCGCTGAGCTCCGGGCGGCCCGAGCGGGCCTGGGACCTCTGTGCTCGGTCCTGGCAGCAGGGCGCAGCGCAGACCCGGCACAGCGCGCGCCGGCTGCTGATCGCCATCGCCCCCGAGCTGCCCGCGGCCGCCTGGACCGAGGATCGTAAGCAGTTGGCGAAGGCGCTGGGACTGCAAGCGGCGGCGCCTGTCGCCCGGGTCGGCCGGATGTCCTTTCCCGCCGTCGGCCAGGGCGAGGGCCGCTTCATCACCGCCGTCGTCGAAGCCGCCCCCGCGGGCGATCGGGTCCCACCCGGCCTGGACCCCAGCGTACACGAGGCCCTGGAGGCCGCGCGGGAGGGCGGACAGTCCTTCGCCCTCTCCTTCCTGCCCGCCGACGCCGACTGGGAGGGCGCCTCCTGCGGCCTGGCCGTCGCCCTCGCCGCGCGCAGCCTCGCCCGCAACCTGCCCATCTCCCCCCTGCACAGCGCCACCGGCCGGGTCAACCGCCAGGGCACCGTCCTGCCGGTCGGCCTCGTCCCCGAAAAGCTCCGGCTGCGGCACGAGGCCCGGCCCTGGGGCCGGCTGTTGATCCCCGCCGCGGAGGATGGCGGCGAGCTGCCCGCCTTCGTCCAGTGCGTCACCACGCTCGACCAGGCCTGGCAGGCCCTGGGCCACCTCGCCGAGCGGGACCCGGAGCCCGTCCTCATCGAGCTTCGCAAGCGCCACCGCCAGGACCCCACCGGCGCCGCCCGCCTCGCGCTGGACCTCGTCGAGGACCCCGACCTCGAGGACGACGAGCGCCTCTTCCTCCACATCGTCTTGCTGGCCGCCGCCAACCACGAGGCCGACGCCGAGGGTCAGGCCCGCTGGGGCCGGGCCCTGAGCCAGCTCGTGGAGGCCGGCGCAAGCGGCGAGGACCTCGCCCGGGCCCTGGGCTCGCTGGCCGTGCAGTCGATCGACGCGCTGGACCCCCAGGCAGCGCGCCGGGCGCTGGCCCTGGCCGAGGGCCGGGTAGAGCACGAGCACCGCATCCACCTCGACGGCCCCGCCGCCTTGCTGGCCACCCTGGAAGGACAGTTCGAGCTGGCCCTGGGGTTCCGGCGAGGGAACCTCGCGCGGGCCGAGCCCGCCGAGCGCGCGCGCTGCCTGGGCGATCTCGCCGACGGGCTGCGCCGGCTGGGGAGGCTGGAGGAGGCGCTCGAGGCCGTCGACCGGGGCCTCGCACTCCGCTCCACGAGAGCGCAGCCTTACCAGGCGCGCACCCGCCCCTACCTGCACCTGCACCGGGCCCGAATCCTCGCCGAGCTGGGCCTGCCCTGGGAAGAGGACCTCGCCTGGGCCGAAGCTGCCCCCGGCCTCGACCCCGCCGTCCGCGCCCGCCTGCTCCGCGCCGAGCTGACCGGCGACCGCGCCGCCATCCTTGGCGAGAAGGACTGGGGCATCCTCGCGGCCCTCAAGCAGCGCTCGCTGGCCACCCTCGGCGACCAGCCGGCCCAAAGTTGGCTGCTCGATCAGCTCGGTGGCGCCGACTGGCAGGAGGCCGCCCGCCGGCTTCCGTACTGAGCGGGTTCAGGTAGGGTCGGTGGCGCAGCGGAAGCCGAGGTTCTCGTAGCGGTTGCCGAGCTCCTGCTTGTTCCAGGAGTTGAGTGGGGCGCCGAGCGGATCTACATCGCCCCTGAGCTTCTGGCGAAAGAGCCCATACCTGCTGGCTTCTGCGGGGTCAGGATCATAACCCAGGGCTGAAGGCGGGAAGTCGTCTCGCACCCACTCTCGGACGTTGTCGGGCTTCGCACCCGACTCGGGGCTTCGCACGAGAGCCTCCCACTCCAGGATGCTCGGGAGCCGCCAGCCACGACTCGCGCAGTAGGAGCTGGCCTCGTCACGGTTGAGGCAGACCACAGGCGCTGCGATGGCCTGGTCGCGCCAGTAGCAGCCGCGCGTCCTCACTCTGGGCGCATCCGTCCAATCCATGAGCTGGTCCGCGATCCGTGCCTTGGCATCCACACAGAAGGGCTCCACCTCAACCTCGTTGAGAATCGACCGAGCCGCCTGGGGCCAGTCCTTGCGCCCTCCTTCCGGCGGGCCCAGGCGCAATCGGGTCCGGTCGACCAACACCATGCCGTCGGGGCAGGTGGGGGGGACGTCTTGCGCGAGCGCTGGCGCGACCGGCGTCTGAGACGGGGCAACCAACCGTTCGCCAATTGGCGGGCCTGGTGCCATGGTCAGCGAACGTACGGCCACCAGCCCCCCAGCGCCGAGGAGCACTCCTAACGCCACTGCTGGAAGCCGATTGGGCCGGGCCGGAGCGACCGTGTGGGCCACTTGCACCGTGGGCTCGGTCAGTTCTTGGAAACGAACAGTACCCGTTGACTCCATCGGCTGACGACCTCGAATACGTTCAATGTGGCCCATCAACGCGTCAGGCCGAGTGATGTAGTGGGCTGCCTTGCTTGTTCTGAACAACCACTCCACTACGTCAGGGAGTTGCTCACGAACGTGCTTTCTTGCCAGCGGATAGTCCTCCCGCTGGGGGGACCGGATGTGAACCCCCAGGTTCGTGTGCCTGCGCATCGAATCCAAGCTCGTATGGTATTGATCATCGATCAGATCGCGCTTGGACAGGCCGGCCAGTCGGGCTTGCATGTTGCCAGACTCGCCGTCGGTACGGCTGATTCGATCTTCATGTACCGAGTAGAGGATGTGGCAGAGGACCTCGAGCACCCGCCGCGCGTTCCAAAGAAAGATCTCGGGGTCCACTTCCACGTAGTCCGCACAGAGCCCCATCAGCTCGCCCAGGCGAACCACGTAGTTGGCGACCCCAGCCTGGACCTCGGGCTTCAATCTCGGGAGCGACGCTTCCATGGTCCCGACTCTACCACCCGCGCGCTAAGCCCCGCGCGCATGTCCGCCCCCGCCCCCGCACCCGCGCCCCGTTTCGGCACCTACGTCGGTGTCTTCCGCCCTGTCTTCCTGGCCGTCCTCGGCGCGATGCTCTATTTGCGCGAGGGCTGGGTCGTCGGCCAGGCCGGCCTGCTCGGGGGGCTGCTCGTCGTCGCCACCGCGCTGGCCATCTCGGGCACGACGGCGCTCTCCCTGGCCAGCATCGCCAGCAATGTGCGGGTGCGCGCCGGCGGCGCCTTCGCCATCATCGCCCAGGCGCTCGGCCTGGAGGCCGGCGGCGCCATCGGCATTCCGCTCTTCTTCGCCCAGGCCGTCTCCTCGGCCATGTACATCTTCGCCTTCAGCGAGGCCTGGACCTGGGTCTTCCCCGGCCACTCCCCGATGCTGGTCGCCGGCCTCGGCTACACCGCCGTCTCCCTGCTCGCCTGGCGCTCCGCCGGCCTCGCCTTCCGCGCCCAGGGCGTCCTGCTCTTCGTGATCGCCGCCGCGCTGCTCTCCGCGCTGGCCGGCCTCGTCACCGCCGAGTCCCTCGTCGCCCCTCCGATGGTCGGCCGGCTGCCGGACGCCAGCCTCACCGAGCTCTTCGCCATCTTCTTCCCCGCCGCCACCGGCATCATGGTCGGCGTCGGGATGTCCGGCGACCTCGCCAACCCGCGCCGCTCCATCGCCCGCGGCACCCTCTTCGCCTGGGCGGTCACCTCGGTCATCTACCTCGGCTTCGCCGTCTGGTACGCGGTGATCGCCTCGCCCCAGGAGCTGATCGACAACCGCACGGTGATGATCGAGCGGGCCGCCGTGCCGGCCCTGGTGCTCGCCGGCCTGCTCAGCAGCACCGCCATGGCCGCGCTCTCCTCGCTCGTCGCCGCCCCCCGCCTGCTGCAGGCCATGGCCGCCCACGGGGTCGTGCCCGGCGCCCGCTGGCTGGCCCGCCTCAGCCCCTCGGGCGACCCCCGCAACGCCAGCCTCGCCACCACCGCCCTCGGCGCGCTGGGCCTCGCCGCAGGCTCCCTCGACGCCATCGCCCCCATCATCACCAGCTTCTTCGTGATGACCTACCTCGCCATCAACGGCGTCGTCTGGCTCGAACAGAGCCTGGCCATGGTCTCCTTCCGGCCCTCGTTCCGCGTCCCCCCGGGCGTCCCCCTGCTCGGCGTCGCCCTCTGCCTGGGCGGCCTCTCGCTGGCCAGCCCCTTCGGCGGCGCGGTCGAGGTGCTGCTGGTCCTGGGCATCTACGCCTGGATCTCCCGCCGCCACCTCGACACCCCCTGGGAGACCGTCCGGTCCGGTATCGCCGTCACCCTGGCGGCCTGGGCCGCCCGCAAGGCCGCCCACATCGAGCGGGTCCAGCGCGCCTGGAAGCCCGATCTGCTCGTCCCCGTCGCCGCGGTCGACCAGGCCCGCGACCTGAGGCCCTGGTGCGAGGACCTCGCCCGCCGCAACGGCAGCATCCGCTGGGTCGCCCTGGGGGCCAACCCCGAGCTCCCGACCGCCCTGCCCCTGCTCGTCCGCCGCCAGGCCGACCAGGGCCTGCACGCCACCTGGACCTGCCTGCGCACCGACCAGTACATGCACGGCATCGGCCTCGCCCTGGACGCGCTCCAGGGCGCCCTCTTCCCGCCCAACCTCGTCGTCGTCGACGAGCGCCGGGTCAGCGACCCGGAGCTGGCCGCCTACCTCGAGCACTGCCGCCGCCTCGCCATCGGCCTCGCCCTCTGGCAGCCCCACCCCGATGGGGGCATGGGCGATCGGGCCCACATCGCCGTCTGGGTCTCCGACCGCAGCCCGGACTGGAAGCTCGAGCTGCACACCACCAGCCTGGACCTCCCCGTCCTGGTGGGGCTGCTGCTCGCCCAGGCCTGGGGCGCCCGGCTGCACCTGCACTGCGCCGTGCGTGACCCCGCCTCGGCTGCGGACGCCCATGCCTTCCTGCTCCGCCTCGCCGACCAGGCCCGCCTGCCCAAGGGCACCGAGATCCACGTCTCCACCTCGCCCTTCGAGCGGGCCCTGGCCGAGGTCCCCCAGGCGGACCTACACCTGCTAGGCATGCCCCTCGTCCTCGAGAAGAGCCGCCTCACGCAGCTCCATCGGTCCTGCGGGGCAGCCTGCCTCTGGCTGCTCGACTCGGGGCAGGAGAGCGCTCTTGCCTGAGCCCCGCGCCCGCATCCTCGCCGCCTGGGGGGTCCACCTCTACACCGCGCTCGGGCTGCCTCTATCGCTGCTAGGCATCCAGGCGCTGTCGGAAGGCGACGCTGGCCGCTTCCTGCTCCTCAACATCCTGGCCGTCTTCATCGACAGCACCGACGGCACCCTGGCCCGTCGCCTGCGGGTCAAAGAGCTGGTCCCCTTCGACGGGGCCCTCCTCGACAACATCGTCGACTTCCTGACCTACACCTTCCTGCCGGCCATCGCCCTCTGGCAACTGCGCCTGTTGCCGCCCGAGCTCGCCTGGCTGGCCGCCCTGCCCGTCATGGCCAGCGGCTACCAGTTCTGCCAGACAGGGGCCAAGACCGAAGACGCCTTCGTCGGCTTTCCTTCCTACTGGAACGTGTTGATCATCTACCTCGTCGTCTTGCAGCCCCCGGTCGCCCTCACCGTCGCAATCCTGATCGTGCTCTCAGCGCTCGTCTTCTGGCCCATCCGCTACATCTACCCCTCCCGCACGGTGCTGCTCCGGCCGCTGACCCTGGCCCTCTGCGTGCTCTACGGGCTGGCGGCGACGGCGCTCGCCCTGCACCCCACCGCATCGTGGGCGCCCGGCCTCGCCTGGGCCTCGCTCTCCTTCGTGGGCTACTACCTCGTCCTCTCCCTGGTCCATCACCGCCGCACCCGGAGCACCCCATGACCCCATCCATCAAGGACCGCCGCAAGGCCCTCGGCTGGAGCCGGGCCGAGCTGGCCGAGCGGGCTGGCATCGACAGCCGGCTGGCGCAGCTCTTGGAGCTCGATCAGTGGAGCGAGGCCGAGGCCCTGGCCCGGGTGGAGGAGGTCCTGACCCGGGCCGAGGCGGGGGAGGCGGAGGTCCGGCTGGAGCAGGTGCGGGCCGAGGAGGGCAGCCAGCTGTTCGGCGAGGAGGGGGCCAAGGGGGTGCCGGAGGCTTGATGCGGATTGGCACCAACATTTCTGTTGGCAACATCTCTGTTGGCATCGAACCCAGCCTGTTCACCCCACCTCGATCTCATGGTCGAGCATGACATCCCCGTCGAACACCGCCCGCAGCCGAAACCTCTCCCCGGCCAGCATCCGCGGGATCCAGATCCGGTCGTCGGCCCACATCTCGTCGTAGGGCAGCGCGTCCAGGCCCACCCACATCGGGATCGCCTCCTCGGTCTCGACCGGCAGGCCGCGGTGCTCCCGGGCCAGGAAGACGACCACGTGCAGCCGCAGGCCGTCGAGGAACTGGAAGGACAGCTCACCCACCTCCTCGGTGCCCAGGGCGACGACGCCGACCTCCTCCAGCAGCTCGCGCTCGGCGGACTGGAGGGCCGTCTCGCCCGGGTCGATCTTGCCACCCGGGGCGTTGATCTTGCCCGCGCCCAGGCCGCGCTTCTTGCGGATGAGCAGGGCCTGCCCCTGGTGCAGGACGAAGAGCAGCGTCCCCCGCATGGTGGGGGTCCAGCTCGTCCAGTCGATCTCGGCGAGCGAGGCCCTCACATATTCCGCCGATACTGCCCGCCGACCTCGTACAGCGCCCCCGACAGCTGCCCGAGCGTACAGACCTTGGCCGCCTCCATCAGCCGCTCGAAGAGGTTCTCGTGCTGCACGGCGGCGCGCTTCATCGCGGCCAGCTCCACCGCCGACTGCGCGGCGAAGGCGGCCTGTCGGACGTCGCGGCAGGCGATGGCGTACTGCTTCTCGTCCTCCTCGGCGCGGATGACCTCGGCGGGGATGATGGTGGGGCTGCCGCTGGGGTCCAGGAAGGTGTTGACCCCGATGATGGGCAGCTCGCCGGTGTGCTTGCGGGTCTCGTAGAGCAGGCTCTCCTCCTGGATGCGGCTGCGCTGGTACAT
>DDSR01000487.1:0-3307 GCA_002343455.1 Deltaproteobacteria bacterium UBA2385
CGTCGACGATCTCGCGGCCGACGACGGCGGTCAGCAGCGTGGAGGCGGTCCCGACGTTGGAGCCCCGGGCGACCAGGATGCGCTCCTTGTCCTTGAGCACGGCGACCAGCTCGTCGGGGCGGCCCTCGTAGGCGCGGGCGCGCTCGAAGCGGGCGATGCTGGCCATGGGGATGAGCCGCTCTTCGGCCTCGACGCCGGTCCAGACGGCCAGCAGGGTCCAGGTGGTGGCGTCGACCAGGACCCGGTCGGGCCACTGGCTGGTGGGCTCGACCGTGGCGCTGAGGCCGGTGTCCATCAGCTGCGGCTTGCGCAGGGGCTCGGCGGTGGCCGGTGGAGGCAGGGCCAAGGCGAGGCCCAGCGTGCCGAGGACGAGGAGGATGGCGGGGGTGCGTCGCATGGTTCGGCCCAGTGTAGCTCAGGGATCGGTCTCTATTAGAGGCTCATCCTGGCTCTTCCATTCCGTGCCCTTCCAATCTGTGAGCGACTCGGTGACGACCATCGCCGACGCCACCAGCTCTCGGCCCTGCCAGCGGACCTTGGCCCAGCCGCGCCGGGTCCTGCGCTCCTGCCAGGCGCCGACGAGGGCCAGCAGGCGCTGCTCGGGGAGGGTGAGGTGCTCGGAGAGCAGGGTGCGGCCGCCGACCTTGCCCTGCAGGCGGATCTCGACCTCGGGGCCGTCGGGGAAGCGCAGGAGGAGCTGGGCGGGGCGGGGTCGCTCGAAGCTGGCCGGGCCGGTCGCGAGGGTCTGGCCCTCGATGCGGGCCCAGCTGAGCTGGGTCTGGCCCTGGTGGTCGAGGCCGATGGAGAGCTCGGGGCCCATGACCAGGGCGGTGGTGCGGGTGCCCTCGGGCTGGCCGTCGCCGCCGCGGTGCAGCAGGACGCCCCAGCCCTCGACGAGGCCGCCGCGGGGCCCGGAGGAGACCCAGCCGTTGACGGTGCCGGCGGGCACGGTGGCCTCGACCCGCCAGGCGCCGCGCTCGTCGGTGTCGACGGCGAGGGGGGCGGCGCCGGCCTCGGGGCGGAGGTGGACCAGCAGGCTCGACTCGGTGTCCCGCGCCCGGTAGGTCCAGGTCTCCGGTGCCATCGGATCTTCGCCCAGCCGCAGGCCGTCCCAGCCCAGGCGCATGTTCTGGCGCTCGGGATCGACGGAGACCTCGATCGGGGCGACGTCGCGGCCGTAGCGGATGGGGGCCTCGCCCTCGCTCCAGCGGGCGGCGCGCAGGTGGCCCTGGGCGCGCAGCAGGCCGGTGTTGCTGACGCTGAGGTTGGCGTCGACCAGGCTGCCGTCGCGGGCGATGACCAGCAGCTCCCAGTGCTCGCGCCAGCGCAGCGAGTCGGTCGGGTGCGAGCCGCAGGCCAGCAGCAGGGAGAGGGCCAGCAGGGCGCTCATGGGCACGCTCATGGGCAGAGGTCGCGGGCCTTGCGCTCGGCGAGCAGGGCGTCGAGCTCGGGGTCGGGCGCGTAGGAGAGCTCGGGAGGCAGGGGGCCGCCGTCGCAGGGGACCCGACGGCTGTCGCGGGCGCGGTTGAGGCGGTCGTTCATCAGCACCAGGGCGGTCTGGCGGCAGACGGTGAGGAGGTCGAGGCCGCCCAGGGGTGGCGCCGCCGCGCAGCTCCCGCGGTCGAGGGGGCGCTGCCGGCCCAGGGCGTGCCGGTAGGCGGCCGACCAGGGGCGCAGGTCCTCGGCGGTGAAGCCGAGCTTGAGCAGCTCGGGGGCGAGGGCCTCTTCGAACTCGCCGGGGGCGGAGGCCTTCAGCAGGCGGGGCAGGCGGGAGGAGAGGGCGTGCAGGCGGCAGTCGTCGGCGAAGAGGCCGGCGCGGGCGCAGTGCTCGGGCTGGTTGCTGCGCTCGGCGAGCTGGAACCAGCACTCGTCCTGCCAGGTGCCGGCGGGCACCTCCTCGCAGAGGGCGGCGGTGGCCTCGGGCTCGGCGCGAGCCTGGCCCTCGACGACGGCGAGCAGGCAGTCGGCGCGCAGGGTGGGGTCGTTCAGGGCGCGGCAGGCGGCGGGGTCGCCGGAGCGCAGGGCCTCGGCGTAGTCGTGCACGCCTCGCTCGGAGGTGCGGCAGGCGAGCAGGAGGAGGAGGGGGAGCAGCTTCGACCTCGGGCGAGAGGGTAGAGTATGCCCTCTGGAGCCTCCCCTCGTGGCCGATGTCCCCCGCCGCCCCTGGAGGACCCTGCTGCGGGTGGTCCTCAGCCTGGCCGCGCTCTCCTGGGTGCTGAGCCGCGTCGACCTGGACGAGGCTCGCGCTCACCTGGGCGGGCTGCCGGCCTGGGCCTGGCTGGCGCCGACGGTGATCTACACGCTGAACAGCGGGCTGCACGGGGCGCGGGTGCGGGTGCTGATGGCGGCGCTCGGGTCGGCCCCTCCCTTGGGGGCGGTGTGGGGCGCGATGCTGCGCGCGGCCTTCGCGGGGGCCTTCCTGCCCTCGGGCGGCGCCGAGCTGGCCAAGGTGGGCCTGCTGGCGCGGGCCTCGGGCTCGACCGAGGCGGCCCTGGCCAGCATCCTGATGGCGCGGCTGCTGGAGCTGGTGCCCTGGACCCTGCTGCTGCTGTGGGGGCTGCTCTGGGGCATCGGGGAGCACGACCCGGTGGTCGGGCTGGCCGCCCTGGTCTTCGCCCTGGGCTTCAGCGCGGTCCTGCTCGGCAGCGTGCTGCTGGCCTGGCGGGGCCTGCCTCCTCCGGCCCTGCTGTCCCGGCTGCCGGCCCCGGTCGAGCGCCTCGCCCGCCGCACCCACGGCGCGCTGACCCTCCTCTCCCACGCCCCGCGCGCCCTGCTGCTCTCGCTGCTGCTGAGCCTGCCCTTCTCGCTGCTCAACTGCCTGACGGCCTTCCTGGTGATGCGCGCTCACGGGCTGCCCATCGGCTACCTCGACACGCTGGCGATCATCCCGGCGGTCGACACGCTGATCTCCCTGCCGGTCAGCATCAACGGGATCGGGGTGCGAGAGGGGCTGATGGTGGGCCTGCTGGCGCCCTGGGGGGCGGGCGAGGCCGTGGCGGTGGCGGTGGCCTGGACCCGCTGGACGGGCGAGCTCGGGCGCGCCGCGCTGGGGGGGATCCTGGTCCTGGTGGGCGGAGCCGGAGAGCGCCGGGGCGGGAGCTGAGGCTCCCGTCGGGCCTCGCGGCTGCTACTCTGCGGCCGACCTGGTGGCCGACTCCCCAAAGGACCGGAGGCAGCGGTGTCCGTGACCGTGCTCGTCGTTGAAGATGAAGACGATATCCGCGATCTCGTCGAGCTGAACCTGGCCCGCGCCGGCTTCCAGGTGCTGGCCGCGCGGGACGGTCGGGAGGCCCTGGCCCTGGCGCGC
>DDSR01000487.1:3328-14908 GCA_002343455.1 Deltaproteobacteria bacterium UBA2385
CTGCTGGACCTGATGCTGCCCGATATGTCCGGTCGCGAGATCTGCACGGTGCTCCGCAGCGAGCAGGCGACGATGGCGGCGCACATCATCATGGTGACGGCGCGGACCGAGGAGGCCGACCGCATCACCGGCTTCGAGGTCGGGGCCGACGACTACNNGACTACGTGACCAAGCCCTTCAGCGTGCGCGAGCTGGTGTTGCGGGTGCAGGCGGCGGCTCGCCGGGTGGAGGAGCGCCAGGGCCGCGGCGACATGCTCTTCGGCAAGGTGCGCCTGGATCCGACGGCCCACCGGGTCTTCCTGGGCACCGAGGAGCTGGTGCTGACGGCGACGGAGTACCGCCTGCTGCTGTACCTGGCCGAGCACAACGGCGAGCTCTGCTCACGCGGCGACCTGCTGGTCGAGGTCTGGGGCCTGGCGGCCAACCTGAACACGCGCACGGTGGACACCCACGTCAAGCGGCTGCGGCACAAGCTGGAGGACCACGCCGACCTGATCGAGACGGTCCGCGGGGCGGGCTACCGCTTCAACGGGGGGGCGGTCTGAGCCCGCAGCTCGCCGACCTGCTGGTCGACGCGAGCCCTACGGGGATCCTGGTCGCGGACGCCAGCGGGCGGCTGCTGCGCTTGAACGCGGCGGGCAAGCGGCTGCTGCGGCTGGAGGGCGAGTCCGTGGGGCGCCCGGTGGGAGAGCTGCTGCCGGACCCTGAGCTGGCCAGCCTGCTGCGGCCCTCGCTGGAGGGCGAGCGGGAGCTGGCGCTGCGGCGAGGGGAGAACGAGCTGCGGGTGCGCTCCCTGCCGCTGCCGGAGCTGGACGGCGGTCGAGGCCGGCTGCTGATCGTCGAGGACGTCTCCGGCCTGCGGCGCTCGGAGCGGCAGCGCGCCGAGCTGATCGCCAACGTCTCTCACGAGCTGCGCACGCCGGCCACGGCCATCGCCGGCTACGCCGAGACGCTGCTGGAGGACGCCGGGCGGCTGGATCCCGAGGTGGCGCGCATGGTGGAGGTGATCCACCGCAACGCCCGGCGGCTGACCGAGCTCTTCGACGACCTGCTCTACCTCTCCCGGATCGACGGGCAGGACGGGCCCTTGCCCCTCTCGCCCGTGGCGGTCGCGGCGGTGGTCGGCGAGTGCCTGGACAAGGCCTCCGCCGCGGTGGCCGAGAAGGAGCTGACGGTGCAGACCTTCGGGCTGGAGGGGGTGCGCGTGCTGGCCCACCGCGAGGCCCTGGGCCACATCGTCGGGAACCTGGTGGAGAACGCGGTCAAGTACAGCCACCGAGGCGGCGTGGTCACGGTGGGGGCGCGGCGGCGGGACGGAGGGGTGCGGGTCGAGGTGATCGACGTCGGCATCGGCATCAGCCCCGAGCACCACGAGCGCATCTTCGAGCGGTTCTATCGGGTGGACAAGGGCAGGGCGCGGGCGGCGGGCGGCACGGGGCTGGGGCTGGCCATCGTCGCGCGGCTGTGCGAGAAGATGGGCGCCCGCCTGAGCCTGCGCAGCCAGCTCGGCAGCGGCAGCGTCTTCCGGGTCTGGCTGCCCGAGGCCGCGCCGGCCCCGGACTGACTCAGGGCGTGACGCCGGGGTCGCTGTCGTCGGGATCGCCGCACTCGTCGGTCCAGCCGTCGCCATCGCCGTCGGTGCCCGAGTTGACGCAGAAGTGGAAGATCTGGTCGCTGACGTCGCCGATGCCGACGCCCGAGCCGCTGAAGTACTCGTAGACGGCGTCCTCGGTGCCCGCGCCGATGCCCAGGCTGCCCTCGGGGATGGCAGTCAGCTCTTCGGTCAGGTCGACCGCGCTGGGGTCCCGGCCCGTGCCGCAGGTCCAGCCCACCAGCCCGTCGGCGGCGTTCATCTCGCCGTAGGCAAGGACGATGCGTCCGTCGTCGCGCAGGATGTAGGTGAAGGTGTTGGTCGACGTCGTGCCGTACTCGTACACGTCGCGGAAGTGGACGGCGATGGCGTCCTCGTGCTCGATCCAGGTGACCGTGCCGCCGGAGGCAGGGTTGAGGTCGTCCCACCAGGCGGCGACCGAGGCGTAGCCCTCCCGAATGAAGGTCGAGGCGGACTCGGAGTAGGAGGTGGAGCTGCTGCCGAAGATCACTCGGCCGTTGCTGATGACGTAGGCGCTGGACCGGTCCGTGCCGCAGAGGGGGAAGGTCATGGCGCTGAAGGTGATCAAGGAGGCAGAGTCGTCGGACAGGCGCAGGGTGGTGACGGTGTCGGGGTCGTCGGTGTCGGCGTAGCCGTCGCAGTCGTTGTCCAGGCCGTCGCTCATGTCCTCGTAGGCGTAGGGGAAGACGGTCTGGTCCTCGTCGTCGCAGTCCTCGCCACCGTAGAGGTCCGACGCGAAGCCGTCGTGGTCGGCGTCGTAGTCGTTCCAGCCGTCGCAGTCCTGGTCGTCTCCGTCGTACCAGACCTCGGTAGCGCCGGGGTTGACCGTGCGGTCGTCGTCGTCGCAGTCGCCACCCGCAGACTCCCAGCCGTCGAGGGCCTCGCAGGAGATGAAGGAGTCGGCGTCGGAGCCGTAGCCGTCGCCGTCGACGTCCGGGTAGTAGGTCAGCGCGTCGATGACGCCCGGGTCGGCGTCGTCGGCCAGGCCGTTGCAGTCCTCGTCGGTGTCGGCGTCGTCGCAGACCTCGACCTGGTCGGGGTTGACCGAGGCCAGCTCGTCGTCGCAGTCGTCGCCCCCGTGGTCGGCGCTGCGGTAGCCGTCGGCGTCGGCGTCGAAGTCGTTCGCTCCGTCGCAGTTCTGGTCGACCCCGTCGTACCAGGTCTCGGTCGCGCCGGGGTTGATGGCCTCGTCGCTGTCGTCGCAGTCGCTGGAGCCGGTCCCGTAGCCGTCGGGGGACTCGCAGGTCAGGACGGAGGAGCCCGTCGAGCCGTAGCCGTCGCCGTCGGCGTCCGGGTACAGGGTCGATTGGTCGACCACGCCCGGGTCGTCGTCGTCGACCAGGCCATTGCAGTTCTCGTCCGTGTCGTCTTCGTCGCAGACCTCGTCCGCGTCGGGGTTGACGTCCGAGCGGGTGTCGTCGCAGTCGTCCCCGCCCCAGGCGATGGCGTCCTCGCCGTCGTAGTCGGCGTCGTAGTCGCTCCACTCGTCGCAGTTCTGGTCGACGCCGTCGTACCAGATCTCCTCGGCGTCGGGGTTGATCGCCGGATCGCGCTCGTCGCAGTCGCCGGTGTCCAGGCTGTAGCCGTCGCCGTCCCGGTCGGTCGTCCCGCAGAGCACGTTGATCGCGCCGGGGCTGCCGTAGTCGCTGCCGCTGGCCCACTGGTCGTAGCTGGCGCACCAGCCGTTGGGCACGTCGTTGAGCGAGGCCCCCAGGTAGAGGTCGTCCAGGTTCATGCTGGCCCCGTTGGGGTCGGGCATGCTGGCCCCGTCGTCCCACTCCAGGTCGTCGAGCAGGGTCGAGCCGGCGTAGATGGCGATGGTGTCGGACTCGTTGGACAGGCTGATGTTGGTCCAGCCGTAGAGCGCGTTCACGCCGCCGTTGCTGCGCGCGTCGCTGTTCGAGGCGACCACGGCGTACTCGCCGGGCTCGACCGGAAGCGGGATCGAGGACGAGATCACATGGTCGTCCTCGCCCTCCGAGCGCAGGGTGAGGCCGTTGAGGTACAGCGTGTCCAGCCCCTGGTTGAGCACCTCGATCCACTCGCCGTCGGGGTCGGCGACGGCCTCGGGGTTGTTCATCACCTCGGTGATGACCAGGTCGCCGAAGCTCCAGGTGCCCTCGTCGATGAACCCGTCGCAGTCGTTGTCGACGATGTCGTCGTCCAGCTCGCTGGCGTCGGGGTTGATGCTGGCGTCGCCGTCGTCGCAGTCGCCCGCCTCGACGCTCCAGCCGTCCTCGTCCGCGTCGGTCTCGGTCCCCCCGTCGCCTCCGCCGTCGCCGGTTCCGCCGTCGCCGGTTCCTCCGCCGTCGGCTCCGCCGTCGCTGGTCCCTCCGCCGTCGCCGGAGGTGTCCTCACCCTCCTTGTCGCCGCAGGCTGCGAGGAGGGAGAGGCTGAGGGTCAGGCCGAAGAGCAGGGTACGGGAGGGCATGGGGATCCTTGGAGGCGTTCGTCCCCATAGTTTTACCCGGCAAAGCCCGGTTCGCTCGTCCACCTGCGCAAGGCGGCCCTCAGACGGCCTGGGCCTGCCCGAAAGGACGGAGCACCTCGACCAGCTCGCGGATGCGGAAGGGCTTCTGCAGGATGGCGGCCGCGCCCAGCATGCGCAGGCGATCGAGGTCGTCCTTCAGGACCTTCGCGGTCAGGAAGACCACCGGCAGTGACTCGGCCTGGGGCAACCTGCGCAGCGCTTCGAGGGTCTGGGGCCCGTCCATCGCGGGCATCATCACGTCGAGCAGGACGACGTCGGGGAGTCGCTCCTGGACCTGCTGGAGGGCGACATGCCCGCAGTCCACGCTGACGATCTCGAAGCCGCCGACGCTCTCCAGGGCCATCCGGATCACCTCCCGGATGGAGGGGTCGTCGTCGACATGCAGCACCAGGCAGCTCATCTCAGGTCTCCGGCGGCGCGACGGGGATGGCGATCGTGAAGGTCGTGCCGACGTTCGCCTGGCTCTCGAACCAGATCTGACCCTGGTGGGCCAGGACGATGGCGCGCGAGATGCTGAGCCCTAGACCGGTGCCGCCCTTGGTGCGGCGGTCGCTGGAGTCCCCTTGCGAGAAGGGCTGGAAGATCCGGTCGCGGAAGGACTCGTCGATGCCGCTGCCCTGGTCCTGCACGGAGATCTGCACCACCTGGTCGACCTGTCGCGCGCCGATGACGACCTGGGTCCCCTGCGTGGAGAACTTGACGGCGTTGCTGATCAGGTTGGTGAGGACCTGGAGCAGGCGCTCGGGATCGCCGAGCAGGATGGGCGAGGGCTCGACCAGGTCCCGGGCCAGGACGACCCCGTGCCGGTCGGCGAAGCCGCGGGTGGTGCGAATGGCCCGCTCGATGAGCTCGTGGGCCGAGACCGGCTGGGGGCGGATGGTGGGCACGCCGGCGGCCATGCGCTCGATGTCCAGGATGTCGTTGATGATGCGGAGCAGGTGCTCGCCGCTGTCGTAGGCGACCGTCACCATTCGAGCCGCGCTGGGGGGAATCGGCCCCAGTAGGCCGTCCTTGATCATCTCCAGGGCACCCAGGATGGAGGTGAGCGGGGTGCGCAGCTCGTGGCTGACGGTGGCCACGAACTCGTCCTTCATGCGCTCGACGGCGCGCCGCTCGGAGATGTCCCGCACCACCAGCAGGAAGCCCCACTGCTCGACGAGCTGGAGCGGCCCCGACCAGACCTCGACCGAGACGCGGGCCTGGTCGGGTCGGATGGCCTCGGTGCCGGTCCAGTCCATGGTGCAGGGGAGCCCCACGCCGGGCAGGAGATCGGCGACCGCCCGCCCCAGCAGCGCCGAGACCTCGCAGCCGAAGATGCGGGAGGCGGCCGGGTTGGCGGAGAGGATCGCCCCGTCTTCGGAGAGGGTCAGGATGCCCTCGACGCTGTTCTCGACGATGTCCCGGTAGCGCCGCTCGCTGGCCCGAAGGCTGCGCGAGGCCTCCTCGAGCTGGGCGGTACGGGCGGTCACGAGCTGGGTCACGAGGCGGTTTCGGCTCCCTGCGGAGTAGATGGTCAGGCAGGTGGCCGTTGTGATGGAGATGCCGGCGATCAGGACGATCCAGGCCCGGGTCTGGGAGGGCGGGCCGGCCGGTGGCTGCAGCGGGCGCAGGATCAGCAGCCAGCGTGCGCCGGCGAGGCTGGGGCGGTGGGCGACGTGGGGGCCGGCGCTGGCCTCGGTCAGGCGAATCGCGGGCCTCGCTGGGGCACCCTCGGGCGGGGGCGTCGGGGCAGCCACCCGCAGCAGCGAGAGGGGATCCGCCTCGTCGTCGACCTCGAAGAGCAGCAGCTCGGCCCCGCCGATGGACTCCAGGGCGCGGCTGGGCGCCGCCAGCGCCTGGCGGAGGATCCCCCCGATCGAGCAGCCGATCAGCGCGACCGAGCGAAAGGCCTGCTGCCGGGCCTCGGGGCCGTCTTCGGACGGGAGCGGTCCGAAGATGGGCAACGCGACCAGCATGTCGAGGTCGTCGGGAGACGCGGTGGTCCCGAAGAGCCTGGCCCGGTCGTCCTGGAGCAGAGCCTCGACCAGCGGGCGCCAGGTCTCGGGCCCGTTGAGCCGGTCCGCCAGGGCCTCCTGCGTGCCCGGCACGGTGGCATGGAAGCGGATCTTCAGGTCGACCGGCGGCCAGGCCAGGTCCGGATCCCGCACGAGGTCGGCCTGGTACAGGCCCCGCGCCGTCGTGGCCTTGCGCAGTGAGTGCCGCGCGAACATCTGGAACTCGTGCTCCTGGACATCCTCGGAGCCGGCGTGGAAGGCGACGAGGGCGTTCAGGCTGGCGAGGTTGGCCGACAGCTCGCGCTCCAAGGCGAGGAAGACGCCCTGGGCGCCGTCTTCGACCTGGTCATCGAACGCGCGGCTGGCTTGAAGCTGCGCAGCGATCCACTCGTGGCGGAAGCCGTAGAGGGTGAGCAGTCCACCGAAGATGCCGAGCACCAAGGTGGGAATGTGGAGCCTGGGCCGCATAAGCCCCTGCAACGAGAGTAATCCGTCGCGGGGCATGCTGCGAGCCGGGCGGCTGGCTCCTCAGGCCCTCCGGGAGGTGGGGGAGGGGCGGCCCACCGCGGCGCGGATCCAGGGCAGGACCGCCTCGGCCTCCATCGGCCGGGCCACGGCGAAGCCCTGCACGTAGTCGATGCCCAGCACGGTCAGGTGGGCCAGCATTCGCTCGTCCTCGACGCCCTCGATGATCACCTGCTTGTTCAGGCGCCAGGCGAGGTGGGCGATCGCTTCGAGGAAGGCGCTCTGCCCGTCGGCGGACTGCTGGGCGAAGGAGCGGTCGATCTTGATCGCGTCGAACTCGAGCTGGGCGAGGTTCTGGAGGGAGGCGTAGCCGGTGCCGAAGTCGTCCATCAGCACCCGGTGCCCGGCGGCGCGCAGCTCGGCGAGGCGCGGCGAGAGCTCGGGGGCGTGGATCATGGCGGTCTCGGTGACCTCGATGGCGAACTGCTCGGGCCGGAGGCGGTTTCGCTGCAGCGCCTCCAGGATGCGGATCGGCAGGTCGGTCAGCTCCAGCTCGCGGGCGGACATGTTGACGCTGATGTAGAACTCGGGCCCGACCTCGCCCGCCCAGCGGGCCGCCCAGCGGGCCGCCTCGCCGATGACCCACTCGCCGATCTCGCCCATCATGCCGGCCTCGTCGGCCAGCGGGACGAAGTGGGCCGGGCTGACGTCGGCGCCCTCGCGGGTCCAGCGCAGCAGCGCCTCGAAGCCGCTGGGCTGGCCGGTGTGCACCTCGACGATGGGCTGGAAGACCAGCCGCAGCTCGCCGCGGTGGATGGCGCTGCGCAGGTCGTTGATCAGCTCGACCCGCTCGCGCACGACCTCGTACATGGCCGGCGTGAAGAGGGCGATGCCGCCGTGGCCGCGGGCCTTGGCGGAGTACATGGCGATGTCGGCGGCGCGCAGCAGCTCGTCGGGGTCGTTGGGGCAGCAGTCGGTGCAGGCCACCCCGACGCTGCCCAGGGCGGTCAGGCTCTGGTTGGCGAGGTCGAAGGGGGCGCGCAGGCCCTCTTGCAGGCGCTGGGAGGCCCGCAGCGCCTCCTGGCCGTCCTGGACCGTGGGCATGAGGACGGCGAACTCGTCGCCGCCCAGCCGGGCGACGATGTCCCCGTGGCGGACGAGGCCGGCCAGCCGCTGGCCGAAGGCGGCGAGCAGCCGGTCGCCGATGGCGTGGCCCAGCCGGTCGTTGACGTCCTTGAAGCGGTCCATGTCGATGAAGAGCACGGCGAAGTGGCCGATGCCGACCGCGGTCCCCAGGCGCGAGCGCCGCGTGATGGCGTCGAGCAGCTGGCGCCGGTTGGCGAGGCCGGTCAGGGCGTCGACCATCGAGGCGTGCAGGAGCTGGCGCTCGTGTCGCTTGCGCTCGGTCACGTCGCTCATCGAGCCGGCCAGCCGCAAGGCTCGGCCGCTCTCGTCCCGGATCGCCGCGCCGCGGACGTGGATCCAGTGCTCGCGGCCCTCGGCGCCGGCCATGCGCCACTCGTCCTCGAAGAAGGGCAGGCCGCTGGTGATGTGCTGGTAGAGGTTGCGCCGCGCCCGGGCGCGGTCCTGGGGGTTGACCGCGCCCAGCCACTGGTCCAGGGTCAACCAGGGCGTCCGCGCGTCCTGGTCGAGGATCTGGTAGCAGCGCGGGGAGAACCAGGTCGCCCCGCTCAGCAGGTCGTGGTCCCAGATCCCGTCCCGGGCGGCGCTGACCGCCAGCGTGTAGCGCTCCTCGCTGACCCGCAGGGCCCGCTCGATGGCGATGCGCTCGCTGACGTCCTTGATCAGGGCCGTGACTCGGGTGGGCCGGCCCTCCTGGTCGACCTGGCGGGTCAGCGTCCACTCGCAGTCCAGGGCCGCTCCGCTGCGGGTGCGGGTGTGGATCAGGGTGGCGTTGAGCGTGCCGCCGCCCTCGAAGTGGCGCAGGTGGGCGGCGAGGTTGACGTGCTCGGAGGGGTCGATGATCAGGTGCAGGCCGATCCGCCCCTGCAGCTCGTCGGCGGTCCAGCCCAGCAGGGCCTCGGCGGCGGCGTTGGCGAAGGTCAGCCGCCAGTGCTGATCCCACTCCAGCAGGCCGATCGGGAGCTGGTTGCGCTGGAACTCCAGCACCCGCTCCACCTCGCGGGTCTGGGCGTCGAACTGGGCATAGGAGCGCGAGACCCGGTCCAGCAGGGCCGCCAGCTCGGGGCCCAGCTCCTTGTCGGAGAGCGCGGCGCCGGCGTCGATCCGGAGCACCTCGGCGAGCTGTCGACGGAGGAGAGGGTGCACCGGGTGTCCGAGAGGGCGGGTCAGCGCGGGTCGTGCGTCAGGGTAGCGCCTGATCCTCGCAGATGGAGAGGCAGCTGTCCAAGGCGTTGCCAACCGTGACCGAGTCGGGATCGGGGTCCTGCTGGCACTCGGCGACGCCCTCGGCGTCCAGGCCGCAGCCGCAGTCCCAGGCCAGGGCGAGGGGGGCGAACCAGCTCTGCTGGATGTGCTGGAAGCACTGCTCGCAGCTGGCGTCGGTCGGGGCCTCGCGGCACATGGCCTGCCACTGCGCGCTGTCGACGGGGTGACCGCTGGCCTCCAAGGCGCCGGAGAGCCCCGCCTCCATGTCCAGGCAGGCCTCGCTGCACTGGTAGGGGGAGGTCTTGGGCGCGCAGGCGACGAGGAGGAGGAGCAGGGGGCTCATGGAGGACCCGGGTTCAGGCGGGTGGAGAGGGCGCCACGCGTGACGAGTGCCAAATGTGACGAGGGGGAGGTGGAAGCTTCGATAACCTGGGGTCGGTTACGAGGGTCCGATGAAGGATGGTGAGCACATCGACCGCTTCCTGGTTGAAGCCACCATCGGCATTGGTGGGATGGCGACCGTGTTCCGGGTGCGCCATCGCCAGCTCCACACCTTGCACGCCCTGAAGATGCTGAAGGTCAGCAACCCGGCGCTGGCCGGGCGGCTGCTGCAGGAAGGGCGCATCCAGGCCGGGCTCAAGCACCCCAACGTGGTCGCGGTGGCCGATGTGGTCGAGCACGAGGGCTCGATCGGCCTGCTGATGGAGCTGGTCGAGGGCTCCAGCCTGGAGGACTGCCTGCGCGAAGGGCCCATGCTCTACGACGAGGCCCTGGAGATCTTTCGGCAGGTGCTGGCGGGGATGGCGGCGGCCCACGCCGCCGGGGTCACCCACCGGGACCTGAAGCCCGCCAACATCCTGCTGGCCAACGAGGGCGGGCACCTGGTCGCCAAGGTGACCGACTTCGGCATCGCCAAGGTGATCCGGGCCGAGGAGGGGGGCGACAACACCCGCACCGGCATGGGCATGGGGACCCCCGGCTACATGGCGCCCGAGCAGGTCACCGACGCCGCCGGGGTCGATCTGCGGGCCGACGTCTTCGCCCTGGGGGCAATCTTCTACGAGATGCTCAGCGGGCGGCGGGCCTTCAAGGGCGCCGACCAGCTCGACACGCTCAACCGCACGGTGAAGGGCGTCTACGCGCCGCTGTCCCGGGTGGTGCCGGGGATCCCGGCGGTCGTGGACGCGGTGGTCCGCCGGGCCCTCTCCGTCCACCGCGAGGACCGCTTTCCGGACTGCCCCAGCATGGTCGAGGCCCTCTTGGCGGCCCCCGGCGCGACCTCTCCCCGCCCGATCCGGGCCGAGGCCAGCATGGGGTCGACCGTCGGTGGGCGCCCTCGGGGCACCCGCCTCAGCCCCTCACCCGCGTCCGCCTCGGCCTCGCCCTCGCCCTCCGACACGCCCTTCGAAGAGCGCCCCCTGCTCGACCTCAAGCGGCTGGCCGAGCGCCGCAACGCCCGGCTGCAGCTGGAGGCCGAGGTGGTCGACGACAGCGAGCCGGTCAAGCCGCCGCCCTCGGTGATCGCGCAGGCCTGGGGGCGGCGCCGCTCGGCGGAGCTCGAGGGCGCCGAGCACTCGGCCGAGGCCGAGGCCTCGGGGGCCTACGACACGCTGCGCACCGACCTGCAGCCGCAGGATGTCGCCGGCCAGGACAGCAAGCTGCGCGACCTGGCCTCCTCGCTCTCGGCGGGGCTGGTCTGGATGCTGACCAAGGGCCTGCGGGCGGTCGGCCTCCCCGTGGGCATCGTGCTGCT
Organism: Deltaproteobacteria bacterium UBA2385; assembly: GCA_002343455.1. Classification (GTDB taxonomy): domain Bacteria; phylum Myxococcota_A; class UBA796; order UBA796; family UBA2385; genus UBA2385. Next base: position 13,993 of record DDSR01000487.1, read on the forward strand.
GGTCGCCTGGGCCTTCGCCAGCCGGACGGGCAGCGAGCTCAAGCAGGTGGACCTGGAGCGGCAGGCCCAGGTCTTCACCTTCTACCGGGCGGTCGACGACTCCTTGCAGATCCTCCCCGAGCTGGTCGCGGCGGGCGCCAACGCCACGCTGATCCGCTCGCTCCAGCTCAAGTACGAGGGCGCCGAGGATCCGATGGCCCGGTCTCAGGCCGCGCGCGAGCTGTCGACGGTGCTCCTGCAGGAGCTCAGCGCGCTCCCCGCGGCCGTGGAGCCCGAAGAGGTCGAGCGCCGGCGGAGGCTGGAGGCCTCGATCCAGGTCCTGGATCGCGAGGCGGCCCGCTACGCGGAGCTGGCCAAGAAGCAGGATCGGCTCAGCGACTCGGTCTCCGGGCGCATCGCCCGCTGGATGCGCCTGGCGCCCTGAGGCGCCCTGAGCCGGGCTGGCCCTGAGGCGCCCGAGCCGGGTGGCCCTGAGGCGCCCTGAGGCGCCCGAGCCGGGCTGCCCTCAGCGGCGGCGGCGCAGCAGGCCGACCAGGCCCAGGACGAACACCCCGGCCAGCCCGGCCCCTCCGCCCTGGGAGGGCGCCGAGGCGCAGCCCCCACAGCCGCCCAGCACCTTGCCCAGCTCGGGGTCGAGGCCGTCGCCGCCCCGGGGCACACGCCCGGGCATATCGGCATCCACGTGACCGGCGGGCGCGCCGACCAGTTCCTTTACGTCTCCGACGCGGTGCATCACCACGCCATTGTCATGCCCAACCCCGACTGGTACGTCGCCTTCGACACCGACCGCGACGCGGCCGTGGCCGCGCGCCGGGCATTGCTCGACATGGCCGCTTCGGAGAAGCTTCTGATCAGCGGCGCGCACCTCCCGTTCCCCGGCTTCGGGCACGTTCGCAAGAACGGGCCGGGCTACGAC
>DDSR01000374.1 GCA_002343455.1 Deltaproteobacteria bacterium UBA2385
TCGCCGCCTCCGCCGTCCCCCGGGTCGGCCGTGTCGGACTTGCCGGTACAGGCGAGAAGCGCAGTCAGGAGGCCCAACGGGAGGAGAATGGAGTGGATCATGCTGCCACCGTAACCGGTGCAACTCAGGGAGAGGCCGACAGCTCCTTCACCCGCTGGAAGTGGGCGTCGAGGACGGGCTGGACCGACAAGCGCGAGCCCTTCCGCAGCAGCTCCATGCCCTCGAGGCCCGGATCGGCCTTCAGCTCGGCCAGGGGCAGCGGGCGAGGCAGCCGCTCCACGAACTCCAGGTCGACCAGGATCCAGCGAGGAGCCTCCTTCGTCGCCTTCGCGTCGAAGTACTTCGAGGCCGGGTCGAACTGGGTGGGGTCGGGGTAGGGCGCGCTGGCCACCCGGGCGATGCCGACCAGGGCGGGCGGATCGGCGTTGCTGTGGTGGAAGAGCACCAGCTCGCCCACCTTCATCTGGTCCCGCATCAGGTTGCGCGCCTGGTAGTTGCGCACTCCCTCCCACATCGTCCGCCCCTCGCGCTCCAGGCGGTCGATGCTGTAGGCCTCGGGCTCGCTCTTCACCAGCCAGCAGCTCACAGCACCTCCACCGCGTGCCCAAGCGACTTGAGCGCCTCGACCGTGTCGACCTCGACCCCGTCGTCGCCCGCGGCCTTGGCCGGCCCGACCACCACCACGGTCATCGCCGCCGGGTCGAACCAGGTCGTCGCCGCTGCGCCCACCGCGGCCGCATCCGGGCCGTTCACCTCGGCGGCGAAGCGGACGAAGGCGTCGGGACCCTGGCCGTTGGCGATGGCCAGGGCGAAGGCGCCGGCCGTGCCGCGGTTGCCCTCGAAGGAGCCCGGCAGCGAGCGGATCAGGTAGTCGCGGGTCAGCTTCAGCTCGTCGGCCGTCGGCTCCCGGCGGGCGTCCTGCAGCTCCTTCAGGATCTCGCCTACCGCCGGCGCGGTCTTGTCGGCCTGCACGCTGGCCCGCGCGCTGAAGACGCCGACCGCGCGGTCTTCGCTGAAGCCACCGAAGGCGCCGTAGGACCAGCCCTTCTCCTCGCGCAGGTTCATGTTCAGCCGCGAGCCGAACATCCCGCCGAAGAGGGTGCCCGCGACGTTGGCAGCCGGGTACTCGGGCGAGGTCCGGCCGACCGCCGTGCGACCGGCGTAGATCACCGACTGGACCGCGCCCGGGTGCTCCTTGAAGAGGATCCGCGTGGCGCTGACCGCCGGGGCCGCCGGCAGCTCGCCGCGGCTGGCCTTGCCCTTGGCCCAGCCGCCCAGCCGGGCGTCGAGCAGGGTCTTCAGCTCGTCCTGGGTGATGGCGCCGCTGACCACCAGGGTGGCGTTGCCGGCGTGCCACCAGCTCTTGTAGAGGGCCTGGACATCGCTGAGCGCCAGCGATCTGACGCTGGCCTCGTCGCCGATCACCGCGGTCCCGTAGGGGTGATCTGCGCCGAAGAGGGCACCCTGGAAGGTCCGCGAGGCCACATCCCGGGGCTCGGCCTTGTTGGCCGAGATCTGGTCCAGGGTCTGCTGCTTGACGCGGGCGAAGTCCCCCTTGTCGAAGCGCGGGCTGAGCAGGACCTCAGTCAGGAGATCCAGCGCCGGGGGCAGGGCCTCGCCGCCCAGGGCGTCCAGGACCACCATGCTGTTGTCGCCTCCGCCCCAGACCGAGAGCTCGGCGCCCTGCGCGCCCAGGTCCGCGGCGAGCTGGGCGCCCGTCCGCTTCCTGGTGCCCTCGTCCAGCATCGAGGCCGTCAGGGCCTGCGCGCCGGCCTTGCCCTTGGGGTTGGCGTCGCGGCCGACGGCCATCACGACCTGCACCGTGACCAGGGGCAGGTTGGGGTTCTCGACCAGGTAGACCGGGATCCCGTTCTTCAGCTCGAAGCGGCTGGCCTGAGGCGCCGTCCAGGGCTCTTCCGCGGCCGGCGCCGGCTGGGTCGCCCGCCAGGCGTGGGGGTCGGGAGGGGGCGCCACGACCGCCTCGGGGACGGGCTTCTTGCTGGCGCAGGCGAGGAGGAGGAGCAGGGAGAGGGAAGACATCAGCGGGACTCCTCGGGGGTGACGACGATGACGACGCGGTTGTCGGTGCGCAGGGCACCCAGGGCCTGCGACATGGCCTTGGCGTCGACCGCCGCCAGGGCCTTCAGCTCGGTGGCGAGGTGGCCGGGGTCGCCGGTGAAGTGGTTGTAGTGGTTGAGCACATCGGCCTTGCCGCCGAAGCCGCCCAGGCTCTCCAGCCCGCGCAGCACCTGGGCCTGCATCCCGCGCAGCGCGCGGGTCAGCTCGGTCGGGGTCGGCCCCTTCTCGCGGAGCTGCTCGACCACCTTCCAGGCCTCGGCCTCCAGCCTGGCGGGGTCCTGGCCGGGCTTGCCGGTCAGCTCGATCCCGAAGACCGAGCCCTGGTTCAGCGAGTACTGCCAGGCCGAGACGCTCTGGGCGATCTGCTGCTTCTCGACCAGCTCGGTGTACAGCCGGCTGCTCTTGCCCTCGGACAGCACCCGACCGGCCAGGATCAGCTCGGCGTCGCCGGGCTGGAGGACCGCGGGGGTGATCCAGGCCATGGTCACCCGGGGCAGCTCGACCTTGTCGGTCATCGCCTCTCGGCGCTCGGCCGTGATCGGCTGGGTCTGGATCACCAGCTCGGGAGGGGTCGGGCCGGCCGGGATCTCGGCGAAGTAGCGGTTGACCATGGCCAGCGCCTGGTCGCGATCGAAGTCGCCGACGATCGCCAGGGTGGCGTTGTTCGGGGCGTACCAGGTGCGGAAGAAGTCCGTGACATCCGCCAGCGTGGCGGCCTCAAGGTCCTGGTGGGTGCCGATGACCACGCCGTTGTAGGGGTGCGGCGCCGGGAAGAGCAGCTGGAACAGCCGCTCGTCGGCCTTGCCATAGGGCACGTTCTCCACGCTCTGCTGGCGCTCCTTGCGGACCACCGCCTTCTGGTTGTCCAGGCGCTCCTGGGACAGCGTGTCCAGCAGGAAGCCCATCCGGTCGCTCTCCAGCCAGAGGGCCAGCTCGAGCTGGTTGGCCGGGACGGTCTCGAAGTAGTTGGTGCGATCGAAGTCCGTCGTCCCGTTGACCATCGGCGCACCGGCCGCCTCGAGGATCGGGAAGAAGGCGTCCTCGGGCACGTTGCGGCTGCCCTGGAACATGATGTGCTCGAAGAGGTGCGCGAAGCCGCTGCGCCCAGGCACCTCGTTGCCCCCGCCCACGTGGTACCAGATGTTGACCGCGACCAGGGGCAGGCGGTCGTCCTGGGAGAGGATCACCTCCAGCCCGTTGTCCAGGGTGATCTTCTCGAAGGGGATCTCGGGCACAGGCACATCGGCCCGGGAGGGGAGGGCGAGGCTGGCCAGCAGCAGCAGGGCGTTCATAGGGGCTCCGGGTGGGCCGAGTGGTTATCCCATCGGGGAGAATGGACACACTTCTCGCCCTTCGCGAGCTCCTGAAGGCCGGCGGGCTGGCGATGCTGCCCCTGCTGTTGTGCTCGGTGGCGGCTGGCGCGGCGACGCTGCACCTGCTGATCCGCCACGCGCTGGCCCGGGTCGGTCACACCCGCCTGCTGGAGGAGGACGTCCGGCCCGAGACGCTGGAGGTGCTGGAGAGCGTCTGCCTCGCCGATCGTTCCGCCCTGGGCGAGGTCATGGCCACCACCATCCAGGCCGCTCGCGCGCGGCCCGGCGCCGCGCCCGAGGTCTCCCGGCGGGCCATCGACCAGGCCCTGGACAGCCTCGAGTCGGGGCTGGTCGTCCTGGCCTTCATCGCCCAGGCGGCCCCCCTCTTCGGCCTGCTGGGCACGGTCCTGGGCATGGTCGACCTCTTCGCCTCGATGGAGTCCGCCGGCGACAAGGTCGGCGCCTCGACCCTGGCCAGCGGCATCTGGAAAGCCCTGATCACCACCGCCACCGGGCTTGGCATCGCCATCCCCGCCCTGGGCCTGCACGCCCTCTTCAGCCGGAGGCTGGACCGGCTGGCGCTGCGGATGGAGGAGGGCGCCGGCCGGGTCCTGGACCTCGTGAGGGCCAGGCCGTGAAGGCCCAGCCATGAGGCGCCGCCGCGCGATGCTGGCGATCAACATCTCGCCGCTGATCGACGTCGTCTTCATCCTGCTGGTCTTCGTCGTGCTGACCGCCCGCTTCGTCGAGCGCGAGCAGCTCGAGGTCCAGGTGCCCATCAGCCAGGCGGGCCTGCCCCAGGCGCCCGAGGGCCCGCTGACCGTGGTCCTGACCCGACAAGGAGAGCTGTCGATCGAGGGGCGCCCGATCGAGGAGGCGCGGCTGCGGGCGATCTTCACGGCGGCCCGGGCGAACCACGACTCGCTGCTGCTGGTCGCCGACGAAGGCGCCGCCTTGCAGCTCGCCGTCACGGTGCTCACCGAGGCCGGCGAGGCGGGCTTCGAGAAGACGGCGATCGCCACGCGACCCCCGCCCTAGCCCTAGCCCTCAGCCCTGGCACTTTCGTGACGAAAGGCGCGGCGCTTGGGGCCGACTCCGGGATCACCTCGCGCCCGACCGGGCAGGTCCTCTTCCGGAGTCCGCCATGAGCCAGACCCTCTTCCCGCTGCGCCCCGTCCATCACCCCGCCTCGCTCTTCCTGCTCGGCTTGCTGCTCGGGCTCGTCCTGGCCCTGCCCGGCTGGCTGGCAGCCGCGGGCGGCAGCAGCGCGCTGAGCGCCCTCAGCGAACCTGCGAGCCCGGCGATGCTGGCCTCCCGCTGAGGCGCTGAAGCTCAGCGCAGGGGGAGGCCGGCGCCGAAGCGCCCGCTCGGATCGACCCGCGCCTTCAGGGCCAGGAAGTCGTCGACGACCGAGCCGTAGGCCTGGCGCAGCTCGGCGGCCGTGCGCTCGGCGTAGCCATAGCCGTAGAGGCCGGCCCCCAGCGCCGTGGCCTCGCGGCGGAGCGTCGCTACGGTCTCGATGATCGGCTGCACCTGCGGCCCCGGGGGGACCGAGTAGTTGAAGCCGAAGGACCAGCGGTAGCGCTCGCCCTGCCGCGCCGGGAAGGAGAAGGCGGCCCGACGATGGGCGGGGTCCACCGGGTCCAGCGGGTCGCCGGGGTAGGCGAAGGACAGTCCGCTCATCAGGTGCCGGCACCCGCGACGGGCGAAGACCTCGTCCCGGGTGAAGCAGAGGAAGCGCCGGAAGCTGTCGTAGTCGGCGAAGAAGAAGTCGTTCCAGATGTGCTTGTAGCCGACCAGCGAGGAGACATAGGAGGCGCTGCGGTTGTGCCGGTCGTTGGACTGATCGGCCTTCACAATGGCCCGGTGCCCCAGCACCCGCCGGGACCGCTCCAGGTGGGCGAAGGCCTCGGGCGCGTCGCGCAGCAGATCCCGGGCCTGCTGCTGCGAGTCCGCCTCCAGCCCCAGCTCGAACTGCAAGAAGGGGGTGTCGAGGATGGGGCCCTCGACCACGAGGTGAGCCAGGTCGCCGGGCACCGCAGGGTGCTCCAGGGCCTGCCGCACGAGGTCCATGGCGCCGGGCAGATCGCGGTGCTGGTAGCGGAAGATGGCCAGCCAGGGCCGGTGGGGGCGGGTCTCCAGCTCGACCTCGTCGATGACGCCCAGCTCGCCGAAGCCTCCCATCGCGTGGCGGAAGAGGTCGGCGTTCTCTTCGGGCGAGCACCACGCTTCGTCACCGTCGGGCAGGACGAGCCGAAAGGCCCGCACCTGGTCGAGCTGCCGGCCCCAGGCCACCGAGGCCGTGCCGATGCCACCGCCCACCGAGAGCGTGCCGCCGATCGTCGTCGTCAGGTGGTCGGTGAGCACCGGGCAGCTCCGGCCCCGGGGGCGCAGCCAGGCCTGCAAGCTGCGCCAGGTGTGCACCGCCGAGACCCGCACCCGCGTCGGCCCGACCATCGTCGGGGCGGCCCAGCGCCCCGAGGCCCGGTCCAGGCGGATCTGCAGGCCCCCCGCGCGCGGCAGCGTCTGCCCGTTGGCGGAGTGACGGCTCCCGGCGACCGTCACGGCCTCGCCCTGTCGGGCGGCCTTCGCCAGGAGGGATCGCAGCTCCTCCCGGCTGCCCGCCATGGCGACGCGGTGCTCGCTGCGCCGCAGGCCGCCGAAGTCCGTGCCCTCGCCGATCTGGGGCTCCATCCGGCCTCGGGCCACGGACAGGAGGGTCCCCGGCGCGACCGCGGCCGCCGCGACGGCGTACCGCGCGAAGTCCAGCACCCGGTCGATGCTGCCTTCGGGCGGCGCTGCCATGGGACTCTCCGGCGGGGAGGGCGAGCTGGGGCTCAGGAGGACACCTCCGGGTAGAACTGGCGGAACCAGCGTCGCAGGCTGTACACGGGGCCGTCGGCCTCGACCAGCAGGGGCTGAGGGTGGTGGACCTTGGCCTCCCAGACCTCGACGTCGGACCACCACTGCGTGACCCAGGCGCCGACGATGTACCAGACCAGGGCCCGAGGCAGGCGGCGCTCGGCCCACCAGGTGAAGCGGACCCGCAAGGCCAGGGGCGCGTCGGCCTCGTGGACCGGCGTGTGGGTCTGGGCGATGCGCACCGATCCCAGCTCGGGCATCGTGATCTCGAACATCACGAGGCTGGCCGGACCGACCAGGGTGGCGTGGGCGTGGGCCCCCGTGCGCGGCAGATCGCGGCCCAGGACCACGAGGTGGGCGTCGTCGGTGAAGTGAGCGAGGTGGGGGCGGGCCTCGTCCAGCGCCCAGGTCGAGCTGTGGCGCAGGCGGACCCCGGGCACTGTCCGCCTGGACCAGGGCACCATCATCGGACTGTGCAGGAAGGCGAAGTGCTGGGCGTCGACACTATTCTCGGCGAACTCCAGCAGGTGGGTGCGGATGTCGCGGGGCCGGTGCCGGCCGCGCAGCACCCAGTCCCCGCCCTCCAGCTCGGGCCAGTAGGCCGGCTGGTAGGGCGGCTGTCCGTCCGGCTGCGTGGGACCGTTCCAGACGAAGATCAGCCCGTACCGTTCGAAGACCGGCAGGCAGGGCACCCGGGCCCGGGGCGGGTGATCCTGCACCGGCACATGCTGCAGCATGCCGGCGCCGTCGTAGCACCAGCCGTGAAAGGGGCAGACCAGCGTGTCCCCTTCGACCCGGCCTCCCGCCAGGCTGGCGCCCAGGTGCGCGCAGCGGGCGTGCAGGGCGTGCACCCGGCCGGACCGGGTTCGGAAGACGGCGAGGTCCTGGCCCAGGGCCTCCACCGCCAGCACCTGCCCGGGCGCGAGGTCCACGCTGTCCAGCAGGTGGAACCAGCCGCTGGGATGGCCAGAGGGGTAGCTGGCCGCCCGTCGACGCTCGTGGGGGGTCGAGGGCATCGCGGGCGCTTCGGACCAGGCGGCGGCGGCGGCGCGCAGGGCTCGGGTGGGGCTGGGCAGGGGGACCTCACAGGCGTCTCCCCCAAGGATAAATGCTCGCTGGCGTTTGTCAACGAAATTGCGGACCCGGCCTCGACGCCCCTTCCTGCCCCGACCGCGATACCCGTATGGCCTCCTGGGAGGTCCCTGTGCTCCAACTGCTGCTCCTGCTCCTCTTCGCCGTCCTGACGGGCTGCGCCTCCAAGAAGAGCGCCTCATCCTCGGGGATCTCGTACTACGAGGCGGACTCCGAGTCCTACGACGTCGCCCGGAGCGCGCCCGCCGCCCCCAAGCGCGGCTCCCGGGGGGAGATGGCAGGCGCCCCGGCGATGTCCAGCGACGAGTCCTACGCCGAGCCCGAGCCGATGATGGAGCCCGCCGAGGAGGAGTCGGCCTCTCCCGCCGCCGCCCGGATGGTGCACTACGACGGCTATGTCCGGCTGCGCGTGGCCCGCCTGGAAGAGGGCCTGGACGCCGTGCGGGCCGAGGCCGAGGCCCTGGGCGGCCACGTCGAGCAGGTCTCCGGCAACCGCATCGCCGTTCGGGTGCCGGTCGCCTCCTTCCGCGCCGGCTTCGACCGCATCCTGACCCTGGGTGAGGTCCTCGACAAGAGCCTGACCGCCCAGGACGTCACCGACGCCTTCACCTCCGTCGACCTGCGCCTGAAGACCGCCGAGGCCACCCGGACCCGCCTGCAGGCCTTGCTCGCCAAAGCCGAGGAAGAGCAGGAGAAGCTCCAGCTCATCCGCCAGATCCAGCGCCTCACCGAGGAGATCGACCGCCTGACCGCCCAGGTGCGCACGCTCTCGGCCCTGGCCAGCTTCTCGCGCATCAGCGTCGACCTCGAACCGCGCGAGGCCCTGGCCTGGCAGGGCCCCGAGGACGATGTCGAACAGCTCGCCTGGATCCGCCGGCTCAGCCCGCTGCGCAGCAGCTCGCCGGTCGAGTCGCGCAAGCTGGACCTGCCGGTGCCCGAGGGCCTCGTCCGCCTGGAGCCCCGCGGCCCGTACGTCGCCGAGGCTCCGGACGGAGCCCGCATCTGGGCCTGGAAGGTGAAGAACGATCCCCAGGGCGGCGCAGACTTCTGGATCCAGGCCGTGCAGGCCCGGCTGGCCCGCGACTTCGCCTCGGCCGAGCAGCGCACGGTGGGGGCCTGGAAGGTGATCGAGCTGGTCGATCGCCCGGTCGAGGGCGGCGGAGAGGGGCCCTACACCTGGCTGATCGCCGTGCGGGTCGAGGGCGAGTGGCTGCATCTGCTGCAGGTGATGACCCCGGATCCCGAGTCGACCCAGCGGCACCGCCCGGCCATCGAGACCGTGCTCAATGGAGGTGGGGCATGATGTTCGCTCTGCTCGGATTTCTCTCGTTCGCCCTCGCCCAGACCCCCGACCGCCCGACCCGGGTCCAGGCCGGCCTGACCCTGCGGGTCGACGACCGCGACGCCGCCGCCACCGCCGCCGTCGCCGCCGCCGAGGCCGCCGGGGGCTGGTTCAACGCCTACGGCACCAACGCCGTCAGCCTGCGGGTGCCGGTCGCACAGTCCGACGCGCTGATCACGACCCTGCGCGGCCTGGGCGACCTGGTCGAGCGCAGCTACCAGTCCGACGATCTCAGCGCCCAGGTCGTCGACCTGGAGAGCCGCCTCGCCGCGCGCCGGGCGATGCTCGGCAAGTACCTGGAGGTGCTGGGCGGCGCCTCCCCCAAGGCCATCGTCGCGGTCGAGCGCGAGGTCACCCAGCTCGTCTCGGAGATCGAGGGGTTGGAAGGCCAGCTCCGCTTCCTGCGGGACCGGGCCGACTACGCCGCCGTCAGCGTCTCCTTCGTCTTCCGCGATCGGCAGGGCCCTCGCCGGGACGGCTCCTCCAGCTTCGCCTGGATGAACAGCATCAACCTCGCCGATCTGCTGTATGACGTACAGAACGGTCAGCGGGCCTCGCCATCGGCCAGCAGCCCGGTGGCTCCCGAAGGCTTCGCCGCCTTCCGCAAGGCGGGTCGTTTCCAGGCCGCCAGCCCCGACGGCGCCGTCTACCGCGTGCGCAGCGTACGTCACAAACCAAAGGCCGACCTCGGCTTCTGGCAGGAGGCCCTGCGCAATCGGATGATCGGCGCGGGCTACCACCTGCTGGCCGAGCAGGAGATCACGACCGCCGATGGCGGCAAGGGCGTGCTCTTCGAGCTGGGGGCGGTCAACGGCGAGCGGGATCAGACCTACATCGTGGCGCTGATCCCCGACGGCTCGAAGCTGATCCTGGTCGAGGCCACCGGCGAGGCCGAGGCCTTCAAGGCGCACCGTGAGGCGGTGCTGGCGGCGGTCGCGGGGTTGCGGCGTTGAGGTCGGCCCACAGAGCCAACCGCGAAGCCGACCCCTATCGACACACCGACCCATCCCCCGCGAGGCAGCGTGCCCGTAGCCCGTCCTCTTCGGCGCTGACGCCGAAGACCGGTGGCAGCTCCTCGGCCTCCACGCCGGGCTCGTAGCGCTCGATCTGCGCGCTCCGGAGCCCCTCGCCCTTCGCCCCGGCGATGGCGATCCGGCCGTCGGCCTGCAGTGCCAGCGTCGCCCGACCGCGGTGGGTGCGGGTGGGCGGCGCCGAGACCCAGGCCTCCCCGCCGGGATCCAGCCAGTAGACGCGCGCGCGGTCCCCGCCGATCGCCACGATCCGCCCGCCCTCCAGCGCGATGGCGCCGCCCTTGCTTCGGCCCTCGGGCAGGTCGGGAAGGGGGGTCCAGGCGCCCGCTACCGGATCCACCATCCACGCGTGGGTGCAGCCGAGCAGGTCCTGTGCATCGTGCTCACCGCCCACCGCCACGATCCGGCCGTCGGGAAGCGGGGCCAGAGCGGGCCAGCGGTGAGGGATCGCAACGGGCTGGAGGGCGCTCCAGCTGCCTCGGGCGTCGAGCCAGGCGGCGAGCTGCACCCCCCTCTCGGGCGCGCCCAGCACCCACACCCGCTCTCCCACCACCACCGCGTCCATGGGCTCGAAGGGGGCGGCCGCGCTGGTCCTCCAGGTCTCCTCACCGGGAGCCCAGGACAGCACGCTGCGGTCGTCGGGGGCGCCCAGGCTCCAGACCCTCCCGGCGAAGACCTTGCTGACCAGGGTCTCCAAGGTCCTGGAGACCCGCGGCGCCGGCAGCTCTGGCCCCCGGGTCCAATCCTGGGCTCCCGAAGGCAGCAGCCAGGTGCCGAGGAGCGGCCTGAACTCGCCGTCGCTGCCGCCAAAGCTCACCAGGCTGCCGTCGGCCAGGGCGGCCAGGCCGGAGTTGTGCGGGGAGGTGGGCACGGCCGGGAGGGCGTACAGAGCGCCCTGGGCGTCCATGAACAGTCCGCGTCTACGCCCCAGCACGACCACGCCGCCGCCGGGCAGGGCGACCGAGCTGGGGAACAAGCCCACGTCGAGATCAACGGTCCCGCCCGCTCGATGGAGGGCGGGCGGGTCGCCCTCCCGCAGCTCCAGCCAGCCCCCGGGCAGGTCCACCGGCGCTCCCGGGCGGCCGTCCCCTCCGGCCGCGAGAGGCGCTGTCCAGGCGCCGTCCAGCCACAGCCAGCTCCGCCCTTCGTGGCTGGCGCGCAGGCTGCCGTTGAGCCCGGGCGACGCCCAGGCGCCTGGCTCCGGAAGGGCGGGGCCAGCGCGGAAGGCGCCGGAGAGGTGGTCGACCACCCACAGCCCCTGGGCGGAGGCGAGCACCGAGTCCTCGCCGATGGTTCCGACGACGCTGAGCCCTTCGGGGGGCACTCCGTCGGCAACCTGCTGCCAGCGCCCTTCCGCCCAACGCTCACAGCCGGCAAGCGGGGCCCGGGACCGTTGGGCAAAGGTCCAGGCCTCCGCGTAGCCGCCGCACACCAGGGCGCCCCCTTGAATGGGGACGATGCTCGGCGAGCGCCGGGCGGTAGGAGGTACCGGCAGGATCTCCCACCGATCGGTCGCCGGCAGGTAGCGGGAGGCCCGGGCGAGGGGGCCCTCCCGGCTGCCACCCCCGACAAAGAGCAGGGTGCCATCGTCCAGGACGGCCGAGCTGGCATCCGGATCGGGGCGTGGGTTCGGCGCGCGGGCCGTCCACAGGCCGGTAGCAGGGTCGAAGGAAGAGAGCCCTGCATCAAGGGTGTCCTCCGCCTGGTGCATGGGCCCCATGACCCAGCGGGGGTCACGCAGATCAACGCGGATTGGCCACCCGCTCTCGAAGGGCGCGGCGATGGGTTCGATCTCCCCGGTCTCGGGATCGAGGCGCACCATACGGAGACGCGGTTGCACGGGCGGACCCTCGTCCAACCCGTCATCGGCGACATCCTCGACGCCCCACAGCAGCAGCCGTCCGTCGGGCAGCAGACCGCTTCGCGCCGACATGCCGCTCACGGGCAGGGCCCAAGGCGCGGTCGAGCCGGAGCAGCGGCCGTCCGCCGCGAGCAGGAGGCCGGGCCCGCAGGCGGCGTCCTGGGCGAAGGCGAGAGGGAGTCCGAGAGCGAGCCACCACATGGTCGCAGCGTACTTCCCTCACGGGGCAGTGGCATGCTCCCTCCACCGGACGCTACGCTGCCCCATGCTCACCTGGCTGGCCTGCTCCCTCGCCCTCGCCGGCTCCTTCGAGGTCGTACCGGATCGCACGAACCCCCTGGTGATCGGCCTGCCCGCCATCGGCAGCACGGAGATCTACGACGTACGCGAGACCTCCGACCTGGGCGACTGGGGGGCCGAGGCCTTCACCCGGTCCACCATGCGGGTCGAGGTGGGGCCCGGAGACCGCGGGGGCCGCACCCTGACCAGCACCGTTCAGCAGCTCGATCGGCTGGTGGAGACCGACTTCGGCCTGGTGGGCGAGGCGGAGCTGGCCGCCATGCCCACCCAGGGGCCGGGCCTCCTGTGGAGCATCGATCGGCAGGGCGCGCTGATCGAGGTTCGCCCCATCGACGATGGCGGCGTCCAGTCCGCGGTCCTCTCAGCCATGCTGGCCGCGGTGAGCGTGCCCGTGCCGCCTCGCAAGGCCCGCCCCGGAGAACAGTGGCAGCTCGACCAGCGCCTGGACCTCCCGCTCGAGCTCGACGAGGGCCGAAGCGCCGATCTCCACCTCCACGTTCAGGCCCGGAGTCGTTTCGTCGGCTGGACCTCCGTGGATGGCCGCTGGCTCGCCCGCATCGAGGTCGACGGCGTGATCGAGCTCCAGGTGCTGCTGCACTCCCCCGACCTCGCCGCCCGCGGCGGCGGGCTGGCGCGGGTCTCCGCCATCGTGGTGGTGGATCCCACCGACGGCATGCCGGTGTGGTCCTCACGCCGCACCCGCATCCTGATGGCGGCGGGCGATCGCGACCTGCGCCCGAAAGAGGTCGGATCGGTGTCGGTGCTCCGACGGGTCGAGGGCTGAACGAAACCGGCTACACTCCTCTCACCCAGGAGCCCCCATGGTCACCCCCCTGCTCGCCCCCCTCGCCCTCCTCCTCGCCTGCACCGGCAAGGGTGCCGACACCGGGGAGACCGGCGCAACCGAGCCCATCACCTGCGCGGACGTCGACCGCGCCAATTGCGTGCAGATCGAGGACGGCGACAGCCAGGGCCTGCTCGACGCCGCCAACCTGCTCGAGGACGACAGCGCCATCGTGCTCGCCGAGGGCAGCTGGACGCTCGACAACGCGGTCACGATCCGCAGCGTGAACGGGATCACGCTGATCGGCCAGGGCATGGGGCGCTCGACCCTGGACTTCGGCGGCGTGGCCAACCAGGTCAACGGCGTCGACGTCATCGCCGACGACTTCCACATCGAGGGCCTGACCATCCTCGACGCGCCCAAGGACGCGCTGCGCATCGAGGACAGCAGCGACATCGTGATCCGCGGGGTCGAGACGACCTGGACCAACGAGGATGACCCGGCCAACGGCGCCTACGGCCTCTACCCGGTGCAGGTGCAGCGGGTGCTGATGGAGGACAACGTCGCCAGCAACGCCGCCGATGCGGGCATCTACGTCGGCCAGTGCCAGCACGCGATCGTCCGCAACAACACGGCGATGGGCAATGTGGCGGGGCTCGAGATCGAGAACACGCAGTTCGCCGACGTCTACGGCAACACGGTCGTGGACAACACCGCGGGCCTGGTGGTCTTCGACCTGCCCGGCAACCCGGTGATCGGGCGGGATGTACACATCCACGACAACGTCATCACCGACAACAACCGGCCCAACTTCGCGCCGGGCGGGACGGTCGCGCAGATCCCCGCGGGCACGGGCACCTTCGTGATGGCCAGCCGGCGGGTGGTGATCACCGGAAACACCTACGCCAACAACAACACCACCGATATGGCGGTGCTCTCGGGCTTCGTCGTCGAGGGCGACGCGTCGCAGTGGCACACCCCGACCGAGGACGTGGTGGGCGACATCAGCGGCCTCGACTTGGAGTCCGACGACACCGGCGTCTTCAACTACCGCACCACCGACGTCTGGGTGCATGGCAACAGCCACGAGGGCTCGGGCTCCGAGGCGGACACCTCCAGCTTCGACCAGCGCCCGATGGGCTTCCTGCTGGCCGTGCTGTACGGCGCCGAGACCATCGACACGGTGCTGTACGACACCATCGGGGAGAGCTCCTTCCACGCGACCGACCCCGCACAGAACAGCAACGACAACCGGATCTGCGTCGGGGCCGACGCCGGCGTGAGCTTCGCCAGCTTGAACCTGGAGGTCGTCTCCGAAGAGGACCTCCCCCTGCTGGAGATGGTCTACCGGCCCGAAGCTCCGTTCTCGCCCTTCGACTGCACGGGCGTCGAGGTGATCGCCCCCGACCTGGGAGGTGCATGATCCGGCCCATCCTGCCCGCGCTCCTGTTGCTGGCCTGCCAGGGTGGGGGCAAGCCCTCTGACTCAGGAGTGGACTCCGGCACGACCGGCGACGGCGGCAGCGAGGAGCTCGAAGGGCTCGCGGCCTATGGTCTGCTCGGCTGGGACGGGCAGGACTTCGCCTACGCCGACGGCGTGCTGCCCTACGCCCTCGCCACCCCCCTGTTCAGCGACTACGCCCTGAAGGCGCGCGCGCTGGTCTTGCCGGAGGGGACCTCCTTCCCCTACACCGGCGAGGACGAGACCTTCGAGCTGCCTGTCGGGACGCGCATCCTCAAGTCCTTCGTCTACCCCGCCGACCTACGCTCTCCGGACGAGGATCTGCGGGTGATCGAGACCCGGGTGCTCTTTCGAGAGGACGACGGCTGGACGGCGGAGCCCTGGGTGTGGAACGCCGACAACACCGCCGCCACCCTGGCTCCGTCCGGGGCGACCGAGGAGATCGTCGTCACCGGCCTGGACGGCGAGCCCCTGGTCATCCAGTACCTCGTGCCGCAGAAGAACCAGTGCGTCGACTGCCACGAGCTGAAGATCGACGACGAGCGCACCATCGTCCCGATCGGCCCCAAGGCCCGGCACCTCAACCGCGGCTACGATCACGGCGCCGGCGAGGTCAACCAGCTCCAGACCCTGGCGGACCTGGGCTGGCTGACGGGGCTGCCCGCCCTCGACACCGTGCCGCAGGCGACCGACGCCCGCCTGATCGAGGGTCTCGACCCAACCGAGCTGGACCCGGCGACGCTGGAGGCCGCGGCGCGGGACTACCTCGACATCAACTGTGCACACTGCCACAACCCCCGGGCCAGCGAGGGCGTCAGCTCGCAGCTCTTCCTCGACCGCTCCACGACCGAGCCCTTCGACCTGGGCGTGTGCAAGCGGCCGGGCAGCGCCGGCAGCGGGACCGGCGGACTGACCTTCGACATCGTACCCGGCGACCACGAACAGAGCATCCTCTGGTACCGCATGCAGACCGAGGAGCTCGGCGAGATGATGCCGGACCTGGGGCGCTCGGTGCGGGACGAGGCCGGCGTGGCGCTGATCGCCGCCTGGATCGACGCGATGGAGGGCTCCTGCGAGTGAGGGGGAGCGGACTGGCTGCATCTGGCGGCGCGCAGGGGTAGGAGGGTGGCCCTCCCTGGAGTCCGCATGAGCGAGCGCATCGACATCGCCTTCACCCTCAACGGGCAGCCGGTGACGGCCTCGATCGCCCCCAAGGCCGCCGCCCTGGGCCTGCTGCGCGAGGAGCTTGGCTGCTCGACGCTGAAGGCGGGCTGCTCACCGCAGGGGGTCTGCGGGAGCTGCGCGGCCCTGGTCGGCGGCAAGCCGCGCCTGACCTGCACCCTGCCGGCCAAGACGCTGGCGGGCAAGGAGGTCATCACCCAGGCCGGCCTGGATCCGCAGCAGGCCGAGCTGATCGGGCGGGCCTTCGCCGCCTCGGGCCTGGCCCGGGCCGGCTACGAGGTGCCCGGGCTGGTCATGGCCCTGGTGGGCTTGCGGGCCGAGACCCCCGACCAGCCCTTGCAGGCCGAGGCGGTGCGCAAGGCGCTGGGCATGCACGTCAGCCGCTCCTTCGGCTACGAGGGCGTGGTCGAGGCCTTCCTGAGGGCCGACCGGGCCCTGCGCGGCGAGGAGGAGCTCCCCCCGGCCAGCCACAGCCTGGTGCAAGCGGCGCTGGGCCGTCGCCCCTCGGCCGGCGACCTCTCCCGCCCCGGCATGCAGCACGCCGCCGTGGTGCTGTCCAGCAGCGGCAGCGGCCTGCTCGCCGGCATCGACCCCGCCGCGGCCCTGGCCCTGGGCGCGGACGTCGTGGTGCTGAGCGCCGCCGATCTGAAGGGCCACAACGGCCTGGGGCCCTGCGTCGCCGACGGGCCGGTCCTGCTCCCCACCGGCGGCCCCCTCGCCAGCGCGGCCCCGGTCGCCCTGGTCCTGGCCGACACGGCCGAGCGCGCCCGCGCCGCCGCCGCCCTGGTGGTCGTGCAGAGCGCCGAGGGCGCCGCCCCCCAGGGCGAGCATGGCCGCCTGCGCCTGGACGAGGGTGAGGCCAGCGCCCCCGCCCATCGGGCCTCGCGCAGCCTGTCCTTCGCGGCCGCCGACCCCCTCGCCGTCGAGCCCGACGCCGCCCTGGCCGTGCCTCTGTCCGAAGGGCGCTTCCGGGTCTACGGCACCGGGCTGGACCTCTTCCGCGAGCTGGAGCAGCTCTGCGCGGTCTCGGGCCTGGATCCCGATCTGCTGGAGCTCGAACACCTGCCGGCCGGCGGCGCCTTCGGAGCCCGGCTGGAGCCCCGGGTCCCGGCCCTGGCCCTGCTGGGCGCCCAGCGCAGCGGTCGGCCGGTGCGGCTGGCCCTGGAGATGGAGGAGGCCACTCGCCTGCACGCCATCAAGCCCGCCCTGCGCGTCGAGCTGGAGCTGGGCTGCGACGCGCAGGGGCGGTTCCAGGCGCTGCGCGGCAGCGTCGAGCTGGAGGCCGGCGCCAGCAGCGGGGCCTCGCCGATCCTGCTGGACAGCCTGGCCCGCCACGCCCGCCTCGCCTACACGATCCCCACCCTCAGCCTGGACCTCGTCGCGCGCAAGGGGCCCGGCGCGCCCGCCGCCGCAGTGCCCGGCTCGCTGGTCGCCGAGTGGACTGTCGCCCTGGAGGGCGCCATCGACGAGCTGGCGGCCTCGCTCGGCCGTGAGCGCCTGGACCTGCGCCGGCAGAACCTCGCCCCGCTCGAGGGCCTGGACAGCGCCGCCTTCTTCGCCCGCCTCGACGCCGAGCTGCAGGCCGCCCGTGGCCTGGGCGGCGCCCTCGGCTTCGCCCTGGGGGTGCAGCTCCCGGGATTGCCGGGGGACTCCGCCCTGGCGACGGTCCAGGTGCAGTCGCCGGGCCACCTGCTGGCCTTCACCGGCTTCTCCGAGCACGGCCAGGGCTTCGAGGCCGAGGCCGCCGTGCTGGTCGCCGAGCTCTGCGGCCTGCCGCTGGACCACGTCGAGGTCCGCACCAGCACCGCCGCCGAGGTCCCCAGCGGACCCACCCTCCACGGCCGCGACCGCCTCCAGGGGCTGCCGGCCCTGCGCCTGGCCGCCGAGGCCCTGCTCGCCTCCGACCAGCCCCTCTCCGCGCTGGTCGGCCGCAGCTTCCTGGGCGAGGCCTCGGTCGACGCCCCCGCGGGGCTCTCCGCCGTCATCGCTCGCCTGGGCGAGGACCAAGGCCTGGCCGAGGTGATCGTCCTGCTGGCCTGCGGCCCCGAGGGCCTGGACGAGCCCCGCCAGGGCTGGCTGCAGAGCGCCGTGCAGCTCGGCCTGGAGACGGCCATCACCGCCGAGCGCGAGACCCTGCCCTCGGGCCTGCCCGAGGCGCGCTGGACCAAGCTCGGCCTGCTCAAGGCCAAGGCCCTGCCCCCCATCCGGATCCTGGGCCTGCCCCAGGCCGGCGAGCCCCCCCTCTTCGACGCCCTGCTCAGCGCCGTCCCCGCGGCCGTGCTGGCCGCCCTGGGCGGGGGGATCCGCGCCTTCCCCGCCAAGGACAACGGCGTCGCCCGCCGGATGGGCGTGCGCCCGCCTCGACCCTCCTGACGGGCTCGGGTACACTCCCCGGGTGATGCCCCTCCTCCTGCTGGGCCTGGCCTTCGCCTCGCCCCCCGATCCCGCCGCTCGGGCCTCGCTCGACGCCGGGGAGGTCGTGATCCTGCCGCGGCAGGAGGGCACGGTGCGGGCCATGGCCCGGGTGCAGGCCTCGCCCGAGGTCATCTGGCGCATCGTCAGCGATCCGCACCACATCCGGGCCTCCTCCCCCACCGTCAAGGAGCTGCTCGTCCACTCCGACGCCCCCCGGGGCGACGGCCTGCGCCAGCAGCTGCTGGGCTACACCGTCAAGGCCGGCTGGAGCGAGGTCCGCTACAACGTCATCCGGGTCTACGACCCCGCCGGCGGCGAGATGCGCTGGACCCTGGACGGCAGCCGGGACAACGACATCCAGGCCACCGACGGGCGCTTCGCCCTCTCCGCCGACCCCGCCGGAGGCACCCTCTTCACCTACGAGCTGCGCGTCGAGCTTGGCAAGGCCGTCCCGGCCTGGATCCAGGCCGAGCTGACCGAGTCGGGCATCAAGCGCTTCCTGGAGTACGTCCAGCTCACCGCCCCGAAGGGATAATGGCTCCGGTCCTGCACGCCATCTCCGATGTGCACATCGGACACAGCCGCAACCGCCTCAGCCTGAGCGGGCTGCCCGACTACGGCCAGGACTGGCTGATCCTGGCCGGCGACGCCGGGGACACGCTGGCCGACCTGGCCTCCTGCTTCGACGTGCTCTGCCGGCGGTTTGCCACGGTGCTGTGGGTGCCCGGCAACCACGAGCTCTGGTGCGCCGAGCCGATCGCCGCCCGGCCCGAGGCCCGCGGCGAGGGGCGCTACGCCATGCTGGTCGAGCTCTGCCGCAGCTACGGCGTGCTCACGCCCGAGGACCCCTGGCCTCTGTTCGAGGGCCAGGGCGGCCCGGCGCGGATCCTGCTCTGTTTCGCCTTGTACGACTACAGCTTCCGCCCGCCCGAGGTCCGCCGCGAGGATGTGCTGGACTGGGCCCGCGAGCACGGCATCGTGGCCCGGGACGAGTCTGTGCTCGATCCGACCCCGCACCCCTCGCGGGAGGCCTGGTGTGATCAGCGCGTCCGCCTGACCGAGGCCCGCCTGAGCGCCCTGCCGGACGAGCCCGGTGTGAAGCGCATCCTGGTCAACCACTGGCCCCTGCGCCGCGACCTGGTCCGCATCCCGCGCGTCCCCCGCTACTCGCCCTGGTGCGGCACGACCCGGACCGAGGACTGGCACCGCCGCTTCGGCTTGGACATCGTCATCAGCGGCCACCTCCACGTCCGGGCCACCGACTGGCGGGACGGGACCCGCTTCGAGGAGGTCAGCCTGGGCTACCCACGCCAGTGGGAGGACGGTCGCCCGCTGTCCGCCTACCTGCGACCGGTGCTGCGCCACGAGGCCCCGCCGCCCGGAGGCACTGGCGGGCCCGAGTGGCGCCGCTGGGTCTGAGATTCACCTGGCGTGGGTCGCCTTGACCTGGTCCCGCGGGGCGGCCACCCACTGTACGCCGGCCTCGGCGTCGATGATCGCCGTGACGGTCTCGGCATCGTACACATAGCGCAGGGCCCCGCCCGCGGCGGGCTGCAAGGTGGCGACCAGCGCCTTTCGGCCGCCGCCGACCTCCTGCTTGCCGGAGGCCGTCAGGACCGCCTCGTTCACCTGCAGCTCCTGCGCGTCGACCAGCTCGCCCTGCCAGGTGTCCCCGGCGGCGGCGCGGGCCCCCGGCAGCAGCACCGGGAGCAGCCAGGCGCTGAAGGCCGGCCCGTCCAGCTCGTGGCTGCGGCTGCTGAGCGGCTCGGGGTCCTGGCCTTCGCGCACGATGTCGCTGACCAGGCCCTGGTCTACCGAGAGGGTCCGCATCCGACGGCCTTCACGGCGCACCACCTCGACCACGGTGCCGGCCTGGTCGACGGTGACCCCTTCCAGCCAGGCGGGCTTGTCCTGCCCGGCGGCCAGGTAGCGCACCACCAGGGTCGCCCCGCCGCTGTCGGTGGTCGTGCCGTCCAGGGTCACCATTCCGCTGTAGCTGTCCCCCGCGTAGACAGCCCAGGTCGACTTGTGGGTCGAGATCAGGACCGGATCGGCCTTGAAGCGGATCTCCCCAGCCAGCGCCAGGGTGGGGAGGAGGAGCGAGGTGAGCATGGGACCTCCTGGGTCGATCTCATGCTAGCAGATTCGAACGGTCGAGGGGAGATCCGGGAGGCCAATTCCGCACGAAGTCCTCCTGCTCGCGGCTCTCGACGGCCCGGGGATCGCGGCTGGAGCGGACCACGGCGATGGCCTCGGTCGGCTCCAGGCCGGCGTCGATCAGCGCGCAGGCGGCGACCAGCCCGCTGCGGCCCAGCCCACCCAGGCAGTGCACCACGACCCGTCCGCCCGCCTGGGCCGCCGCGCTCAGCCAGTCCAGGGTCTGGCGCAGCTCGCCGGGATCGGGCACGCCCTGGTCCCGGATGGGGTGCTGCCGGACCTCCAGCCCGTGCGCCCGCGCCCGCGCCGGGAGGGCGGCGACCCCGACCGCCTCGAGCTCAGCCTGGGGCAAGAGGCAGAGCAGGTGGCTGGCGCTCTCCTGCTCGACCAGGTCGGCGAGATCGGCCTCCAGATCGCGCTGGCGGTCGGCGCGCCCGGGGCAGAGGGTCAGGCCCAGGCGCTCCCCCAGCGGGTGCTCGATCCAGTCGACCCGCAGGCGGCGGGCCCGGGCGGCGGCGGCGAGCAGATCGTCGGCGTGGCCGGCCGCAGCGTACAGGGCCCAGCGACGCTGCAAGGGGCTGGCCTCGTCGAAGCCCAGGGTGTGGACCGCGTAGCGGAGCAGGCCGATCCGCACCTGGGCCGGGTCGCGATCGTCCCCGACCAGGACCGCGACCCGGGCGCGCAGCAGGCTCAGCACCGCCCAGGCGCGGCGCAGGACGGGGAGCTGCACCTGGGGCGGGAGCGGGGGCAGCGGGGCCCGCAGATCGCGGACCGCGCGCAGCGCCCCGCTGAGGCGGACGGCCTGGACCAGCTCGGCCTCGTCGGCCAGGGGGGTCGCCAGGTAGAGCAGGTCGTTCTCCAGCTTGAGCAGATCGCGGATGGCGTGCCCCCGCTGGGCGTGAAACCAGTCGATCAGCCAGGCGTTGCCTTGCCCGTCGCGCAGGATGTTGGCACCGTTCAGATCGCCGTGGATCCAGGCGACCGAGTGGATGACGCCCAGGGCCCGGTCCAGCTCGGCGATGTCCTGCTCGTAGACCCGGGCGGGGTGGGCCCCCTCGCTCCCGTCGGGCAGCGTCAGCCGCTCACCGGGCTCCTCTCCCAGCAGCTCGCGCACCCGCCGCCGCACCCCCGGCGCCCAGCGAAGCTCAAAGGTATAGTGCTTCAGCAGCGGCAGCGGCTCGGCCTGCGCGGCGGCGGCGAAGCGCCCCAGGATCCCCTCGAAGACCCGCTCCAGCAGGGCCTCGACCTGGGGCAGGGGCAGCCCCTCCTCGTACAGACTCTTGAAGGTGCGCACCTCGCCGCTGCCCATGGCGGCGAAGGCGTACTTGAGCGCCCCGCGCTGACCGGACTCGACGAAGCCCCGCACGCTGGGCGCGTCGTTGCCCAGGATGCCCTCGACCTGCTCGAAGGCCCGCCGCTCGGTGGCGATCGTCTCCCGGGGGCCCAGCTTGAGGACGGTTGGGGCCAGGGCGTGGCCGAGGCTGTCCCAGGCCTGGGCGCGAAACACCCGCGCGCCCGAGAAGCCGCCCCCGATGGGCGAGAGGCGCAGGCGGGAGGCCTCGCGGTACAGGGCGCCGGCGAGCAGGAGGTCCTCGCCCTCCAGCGGCTCACCCTCCAGCGCCTCGCCTTCGAGCTTCGGCAGGGGCCCCTCCGGCAGGGGTGGGAGGGCGATCTCCGGGCCACCGGGCACCAGCCAGGCGCAGAGCTCACCCACGCTGTCGAAGACGTGGACCCCCAGGATGCGGCGGAGCTGGTCGAGGGCGGCGAGGTGCTGACTGCGCGAGACGCTGGCGGTCAGGGCCGAGCAGGTGGCCAGCTCGGTGATGCCGCAGCGGGTGGCCAGCTCGTAGAGGAGGAAGCTGACCTTGGCGTCGGTCCAGACGCCGATGACCGCCGCCCGCGCGGGCCGGAGCGCGGCGATGCGCTCCTGGAGGTCGGTCCCGACGAAGTCGTTGAGGGTCAGGGCCGAGACGGATGCCTCCTGCTCGCCCGCACCTCGGTCCAGCTCCAGCACGAGCGCAGCGCCCGGGCTGCCGGCGACGCAGTGCTCCCCGAAGTAGCGCAGGTGGGCGGCCTGCTGGGGGTCGGCCGGGTCGTGCGCGTCGCGGATGTGCAGCAAGGCCAGCGCGGCGGGCGGCTGGGCGCGGGCCCAGTGCATCAGCGCGGACAGGGGCCCGACGGCAGGGTCCCGCCCCAGCAGGCGCAGGCTCTCGGCGGGGCCGATGTGCAGGGCGTTGGGGAGAGGCTCGTGCGGGCCGAGGGCGCCGACGAAGTCCTCCTGGAGGCACTGGGTGAGGAGCAGGGCGGGTGGCATCCCTGCTCCTCACCCGCTCCGCCGCGGGGAGCCAGCCGGCTCAGCGGGCCAGCGGCGCCTGGTCGTGCGGCGAGATCCGAGGGGGCAGCCCGGGCAGCGGCTCCAGGGCGGCCGCCAGGACCTCCTCCAGGGTGTCGACCAGGACGATGTCCATCTCCTCGCGCACGGCCGGCGGCAGGTCGTCCAGGTCCAGCCCGTTGCGCCGGGGCAGGATGACCGTGCGGATGCCCATCCGGTGGGCGGCCAGCACCTTGCTCTTGATGCCGCCGACGGGAAGCACCCGACCGCGCAGGGTGGCCTCGCCGGTCATGGCCAGGTCCGAGCGCACCACCCGGCCCGAGAGCAGGCTGGCCAGCGCCGTCACCATCGTCACGCCGGCGCTGGGTCCGTCCTTGGGCACCGCCCCGGCCGGGACGTGCAGGTGCACATCGCGGTCCTTGACGGCGTCCTCGGGGATGTCCAGCAGGCGGGCGTTGGAGAGGACGTAGGTCAGGGCGGCCCGCGCCGACTCCTTCATCACGTCGCCGAGCTGGCCGGTCAGCATCAGCTGACCCTTGCCCGGCAGCGTGCTGGCCTCGACGTGCAGCACGTCGCCGCCCACCGGCGTCCAGGCCAGGCCCGTGGCGATGCCCGGGCGGGCGACCCGCGAGAGCTCGGTCTCGTCCTCGTGGAAGCGTCGCTTGCCCAGGATGCCGACCACCTCGGCCTCGTCCACCTTCAGCGGGCCGTCGAGCAGGCCCTTGGCCTTCTGCACCGCGACCGCCCGGAAGACCCGCCCCAGGGCCCGCTGGAGCTGGCGCACGCCGGCCTCGCGGGTCCACCCCCGGATGACGAGGTCGATGGCGGCGTCGGTGATCTGGACGTCGTCGACGCTGACGCCAGCGTTCTCGGCCAGGCGGGAGAGCAGGTGGTCCCGGGCGATGTTGCGCTTCTCTTCCGGCGTGTAGCCCTCCAGGGTCAGCACCTCCATCCGATCCCGCAGCGGGCCAGGGATCTGCGAGATGTCGTTGGCTGTGGCGATGAACAGACAGCGAGACAGATCCCAGGGCACCTCGAGGTAGTGGTCGACGAAGTGCTGGTTCTGTTCGGGGTCGAGGATCTCCAGCAGGGCGGCCGAGGGGTTGCCCTGCCAGCCCTGGACGAGCTTGTCGACCTCGTCGAGCAGCAGGACCGGGTCGTTGATTCCCGCCCGCCGGATGCCCTCGACGATGCGGCCGGGCCGGCTGCCGATGTAGGTCCGACGGTGCCCGCGCAGCTCGGCCTCGTCCCGGACGCCGCCCAGAGCGACCCGGACCAGCTTCTTGCCCATGGCGTCGGCGATGGCCTGCCCGATGCTGGTCTTGCCGACCCCGGGAGGGCCCACCAGCAGCAGCACATCGGCCCGACCCCGCCCGGCCAGCAGCCGCACGCTGAGGTGCTCGACCACCTGCCGCTTGATCTCGTCCAAGCCGTGGTGGCTGCCGTCCAGGGCCGCCTCCAGCGCCTCGAGATCCACCTGCTCGGTGTCTCCGCCCGAGGTGCTGCTGCTGACCTTCCAGGGCATGTCGGCGATGCGCTCCAGCCAGTCCAGGGCCACGCTGCGCTCGGGCGAGCCGTTGGAGATGCGCTCCAGGCGAGCCAGCTCGCGGTCGGCGATCTTCTGGACCTCGTCGGGCAGGCCCGCCTCGGCCAGCCGGGCCTTGATCCGGGCGATCTCGTCGTCCTCGCCCTCGCCCAGCTCGCTCTTGATGGCCTCCATCTGGCGACGCAGCAGGTGCTCCTTCTGCATCTTCTGTCCGTCTTCCTGGAGGCGATCGCGGATGGCCTGCCGGGCGGCGCGGATCTCCCGCACCCGGAGCAGGGCCTGCATCACGGTCTGGGCCCGACGCAGCGGATCCACCGTCTGCAGCAGCTCGGCCAACCACTCCTGCTGCCCCTCGATGACGCTGGCGACCGTGTCCACGGCTCGCTCGCGCTCGATCTGTCCGTCTCGCACGCCGGCCAGCAGGGCCTTGGCGTGCGACTCCCCACCGATCGCCTCGGAGGTGGTCTGGATCTCCTCCTCGAAGGTGTCCCAGGTCGCCTCGCCCTGGACGGTGTCGGGCCAGGGCAGCTCGGCCAGCTCCCAGGTCGCCTCCATCACCGGGTGGGTGGAGGGGAAGCCCCGCAGCCAGACCCGCCGCTCGCCCTGGGCGATGAAGAGGCGG
The DNA here is from genome assembly GCA_002343455.1 of Deltaproteobacteria bacterium UBA2385. Lineage (GTDB taxonomy): Bacteria > Myxococcota_A > UBA796 > UBA796 > UBA2385 > UBA2385. The sequence continues at coordinate 24,380 of DDSR01000374.1, forward strand.
GGGCCGCCGGGGTTGGCCGTGTTCGGCGGGGCCTCCTCCACCCGGGCGAGGACCGCGGTCGGCAACAGATCGGCCGGCGAGGGATCCTCGACCGGCTCACGCTGGACGGCGATGACCAGCCAGCCGTCGTGACGCGAGCGGGCGGCCTGCAAGGCGGCCAGGGTGCGGGGGCGGCCCGCCGAGAAGGTCAGGGTGCCGCCGGGGAGCAGCACGCCGCGCCGCAGCGGGATGAGCGGCAGCGTGGTCGGAAGATCGCTGGGGAGCGGAGTGGACACAGGGCGCACGGTACGGCTCTCGGCCATGAGGCCTCCTGCCCGGGCGAGGCCGGGCCTGACGGTGGGTTCCCCTGCGCCGGTCTGTTCGCGATGCGCCGAACCGGTCGCCGACCAGGGATGGCATCAGGGTAGCCACCTCCCTCGACGGGTCAAGCAGCGTTCACTCCGAGGCGCCGTCGACCTCGGCCAGGCAGCACCAGATGGCCGGGTACACCGGCCTGCCGTCGGGTACAAGCTCGCGCTGCAGCCCGCCAGCGTCGATGCTCTCCCGCAAGCGCAGCCCGCGTCGGGCCAGGAAGTCCGGGGCGTCTTCGGGGTGCAGCCCGAAGGTGATCGGCTCGCCCAGCACCGAGAGCAGGTTGGCGCTGGCGCGGAGAAAGGTCGCCCGCAGGTCGGGGTCGTCGACCAGGAACCACAGGTCCATCGCCAGCTGCGAGCCCGGCGCCGAGCTGGCGGCGATGTCCTCCAGCGTGCGAACGACCGCGGCGCGGCGCAGGTACATCGTGACGCCCTCCCAGATCCAGAAGGTCGGGGCCAGCGGGTCGAAGCCGTGGTCGACCAGGCGATCGACGAAGCGGTCCTGCTCGAAGTCACACTCGACGATCTCGCGGTGGGCGCGGGGCCAGGCGGGGCCGGCGGAGAGGCTGCCCTCGGCCAGCAGGCGGGCCTTGCGGCGGGAGGTGGCGGGGTGGTCGACCTCGAAGACGGGGCGGTCGGCCAGCGTGGTCGCGAGGCGCCAGGCGCGGGTGTCGTAGCCCGCGCCCAGCAGCACCACCTGGGCCACCGGACCCTCCAGGGCCCGCCGAAGCCAGGCGTCGAAGAGCGCGTGGCGGGCCAGGACGAAGGTCTGCAGGCCGCTGGAGAGCTGCTCGGCGGCGTCGACCAGGCCCGGCGCCATGCCGGCCGCCCGCAGGCCCAGGCGCCCCGCCGGCGAGAGGAAGGTCGCGGCGAAGGGGTCGTGCAGCACCCGGTGCTCGGGCTCGCGGAGCTGCTCGCGGGCCCGGATCAGGCAGACGGCCTCGGCGGTGTGGCTGGCACGCTCGCGCATCTCGCCTCCGGCCTGCCCCTAGGGCAGGGTGTCGAGGACCCGCTGCCAGTCGGCGTCGGGGTTGTACTCGGTGTCGCAGCCGAGCAGCTCGGCCAGGGCGTTGATGTCCTCGACCCGGCTCTCGGAGCTGGGGTGGGTGCTGAGGAACTCGGGGATGTCGACCCCGCCCTCCTCCAGCAGCTTCTCGAAGAAGCCGGCGGTGCCGTTGGCCGCCCAGTCGGTCGGGCAGAGGTAGTAGACGCTGCGCTCGTCGGCCTCTTCTTCGTGGGTGCGGCTGAAGGAGAGGCTGAGCAGCGAGGCGGCGATGTCGGCGATCAGGCCGGGATCGTCGCCCAGCAGCACGCCGAGCAGGGTCGAGATCCCGTACAGGCGGGTGAGCTGCTGGGTGCTGTGGCGCTCGTCGGCGTGGGCGATCTCGTGGCCGAGCACGCCGACGAAGTGGTCCTCGTGCTCGAGGTAGCGCAGCAGGCCGGTGTAGACGTAGATGTAGCCGCCGGGCGCGGCGAAGGCGTTGAGCGTCTCGTCGTCGTGGATGATCGCGAGCTGCCACTCGAAGTCGTCGGCGTACTGGACCTCGCCCGTCTCCAGCAGCTCGTCGCGCATGCGGTAGAGCTCCTCGTAGGCGTCGGCGTACTGGCCCTCGTCCAGGATCGGGTAGGTCGCCGGATCGGCCCGGATCTCGGCGTCGAGCTGCGCGCCGAGCTCGATGTCGTCGTCGATGGAGAAGAGGTTGAGGCCTCCGGCGCTCTCGCAGCCGGTGGAGAGCAACACGAGGAGCAGGGCGGGCAGGGACGTGCGCAAGAGGGACCTCCAGAGGGTAGCGTAGCCGGGCGGCGGCGCTTCGTCGCGCGGGCCGGATTCGGCATTCACGGGACCCAGGAGGCCGAGATGATCACGGTTGCAGGCGCCGGAAGGATCGGCGGCATGATGGTGAGCCTGGCCAGGGGACGTGGCGAGGAGGTCGCCGTGGTGGGCCGGGGAGGGCCGATCGGGGCCGGCGAAGGGCCGATCCTGGTCTGCACGCGCAACGACGACCTGGAGGATGTGCTCGGCCGCACCGAGCCCGCCCGACGAGCCGACCTCGTCTTCGTCCAGAACGGCGTGGTGGCCCCCTGGGCGCGCGCGCACGGGCTGGCGGCGCCAACCGTCGGCGTGCTCTACATCGCAGTCGATCGGGTCGGGGCGACGCCGGTTCCCGGCGCCTCTTCGCCCTTCCATGGCCCGCACGCCGCCGCGGTGGTCACCCTGCTACGCAGCGGGGGCCTGCCGGCCCACAGCGTCGACGAGGCCGGCCTTCGGGAGGAGGTCGGGCTGAAGCTGGCCTGGATCTGCGTGCTCGGCGTGCTGGGACAGGCCCTGGCCGTCACCGCCGGCGAGGTGGTGAGCGAGCAGCCGGCGGCGGTGCGGGCGCTCTGCGAGGAGCTCCGGCCGGTGCTGCGCGGAGACCCCGACACCGACGCGCCGGTCGACCTGGTGGAGCGGGTGATGGACTACTCCCGCTCGGTGGCCCACTACCGGACCACCGTCAAGGAGTGGCCCTGGCGCACCGGCTGGCTGCTGGCCTCGGCACAACGCCAGGGGATCCCCCTCCCCCTTCACCGCGAGTGGCTGCGCCGGGCGGGCTTCAGCGCTTGACCTTGACGGGCACGGGCAGCTCCTCTCCGACGATGTCGAAGCGGGTCTCGCCGATGCGGTAGATGCCCAGCGGCAGCAGGCCCGAGTAGCTGCCCTCGCGGAGGATGGCCTCGTTGGCCGCCTCCAGCACCCGGCGCTGGTCGGGCTCGAAGGGCACGACCTCCATCGTCAGGGTCGGGCGGGGATCGAGCCGCTTGGAGACGTGCAGGTCGACCCGCCCGTACCAGGCCATCAACATCGCCAGGGCGTAGTCGGTGTCCTCGGTCGCTCGGACGGCGCGGGCCGCCTCCAGCCGCTGGGCCTGGGCGATCGCGTCGCCGAGGGACTGGGCCGCGAGGAAGCCAGCCCAGTGGTCCTCGTAGCTGAGGGCGGCGCCTTCCAGCGTCGAGAGGCGGCGGTAGGAGCCGTCGGCGGCCTCCCAGCGCCCCGCGGCCACGCGCTCCCGAAGCTCGGCGGAGAGGCGGGTGGTCTCGGCCTTCAGCTCGGGGCTGGTGGCGGATCCGGGGGCGGTCAGGAGGAAGAGGGCCAGGAGCAAGGCGTGCATGGCGGCAGTCTACAGCGCCCGTCGAGGTGGCAACAGGGCGTTGGCGGCCAACAGGCCCGTCGCCAGCGAGGCGCCGACCAGCAACATGCGCGCCCCGTCGAGCAGATCGCCGCCGCCGTCGGAGACCAGGGCGCGGACCCCGGAGAAGCCCAGGCTCCCGGGGACCAGCAGGATCAGCCCGGGGACGAGCAGGACCAGGGCGGGCACGTCGCGCAGCCGCGCGTGCACATTGGCGGCGAGGCCGACCGCCAGCGCGCCGAGGAAGGGCGCGGACTGGGCCCCCAGCAGCTCGCCACCGAGGCGCGTGGCGTGAACGGCCAGGAAGGCGACCCCCAGGATGGCCGGCAGGTCGCGGGCCCGGGCGCGGAAGAGCACCAGGAAGGAGAGGGCGGCGACGGTCAGGGCCAGGGCCTGGGTCCAGGGCTCGGGCGAGGCCAGGGCCGCGACCGGCAGGGACTGGAGGCCGAGGCGACCGGCGATGGCCGAGGCCAGCCCGATGCCGACCCCGAGCTGGAGCAGCGTGACGGCGGCCGCCGAGAGCCGGGCGGTGCCCGAGGAGAGGTGCCGCGTGGCCAGCTCGGTCAGGCCCGTGGTCAGGGTGAAGCCCGGCAGCAGGACGATCAGGCCGGCGAGCAGGACGATGTCGGCGCGAATGGGGAGCTGCGTGGACGCCAGGCGGGCGATCAGGCCGACGCCGATCGCGGCCGTCAGGGGCATCAAGGCGGACAGGCGCGCCGGCGCGAAGCCGACCGCCGCCGAGAGCGCCGCCGAGAGGACCAGCTCCAGCGCCCCTCCGCCGAAGAAGACCGCGGCCGCCCCGGCGGTCCCGGCGCTGGCGGCCGCGGTCGTGACCTTCGACCAGGTCTTCGGGTGAGCCATCCGCTCGGCCAGCTCCAGCCGGGCCTGAGCCGGGAGGGTCTCGCCGGACTCGACCCGCCGGGCGAGGCGGTCGATCTCCACGAGATCGGCGAGGGCGACGTCGCGTGGCTCCACGCGCAGCATCCGGGTCTTGCCGTCCAGGTCCAGGTAGACCGAGGTCGGCTGGGCGAAGACGGCGGCGCGCACCCCCAGGGAGCGGCTGACGGCGTCGACCGTCGCCTCCAGGCGATGAGCGGGAGCGCCGGCCGCATGAAGGGCGGCGGCGAGGTCCACGACCAGCTCGGCGGACTGCGTCCAGTCCAGGCGGGCAGGGCTCTCTTCGAGCAGGGCAGTCACGGGGTGGCTCCAGAGCCGAACGAAATCCGGTACATTCTAGAAACCATGAGATAGCAACGGAGCATCGACATGTCACCCGAACACTTTTCGGAAACCACTCATGTCTGAGCCCCTGGACCGAACGGATCGCGCCATCCTGGACCTCCTCCAGCGAGACGGCCTCGCCCCCTTCAAGGAGATCGCCCACGCGGTCGGCCTCGCCCCGTCGACGGTGCACGACCGGGTGAAGCGGCTGAAGGGCGTCGGGGCCCTGCGCGGCGTGCACGCCGATGTGGACCCCAAGGCGCTGGGCGTGAACCTGCAGGCCATGCTGCTGATCGAGCTCTCGCTGCATCGTCCCGAGACCTACAGCCTCTTCCGCGACCACCTCTCCGCCCTGGCCGAGGTCCTGGCCTGGTACGAGGTCGCCGGCCGCCTGGACCTGATGGTCCATGTCGGCGTCCACGACACCGCCCACCTCCAGCGGCTGGTGCTGGACGCCTTCACCGCCCGGCCCGAGGTCCGCCGGGTGGAGACGACCCTCATCTTCGAGTGGAGCCGGGCCGCGGCGCTGCCGGACCTGGTGGGCGGGGGCTGAGGACGGGGCGGGCCCGAGGACGGGGCGGGGCCGCTGCGGTGTCCCAAAGGGTCAGGCCGGTTTCACCATCGCGAATGAGTCGCGACCGCCTGCGTCCGAGGGTACGACCACCCGGAGGCCGCCGTGAGTACCGCCCCCCGCATCTCCTCCCTCGCCCGCGACGCCCGCGACGCCGTCGGCGCCGCCATCCTGACCCTCGGCTCCTTCGGCACGCCGCTCGTCCTCTCCCTGATGGCGCTCACCCAGCCGGCGACGACCGAGCTGCGGGTCCAGCACTCCACCGAGCGCAGCGCGGTCTTCGCGCTGGTGCTGTCTTCCGAAGAGGCCCCTCAGCCGGACCCCTCCACCGGGCGCATCGACGGGGTCGAGGCCAACCTGGAGCCTCTGCCGCCGCCTCCCCCGGAGCCCGAGCCCGAGCCCGAGCCCAGCGAGGAGGCGCTCGCTGAGGCTGAGGTCCCGGCCGCAGAGGGTGAGGCAGCAGAAGGTGAGGACACAGACGCGCTGGCCCTGCCCGCCGTGGAGGGCCCGGTCATGGGCCGCCGACTGCTGCTGGACCCCGACCGCGTGCGCATCGCCCGACCCCCACGGTCCGCCAACGCCACCTCCGCCAACGCCGCCTCCGCCAAGGGAGGCTCCCCTCGCAAGAAGCGCTGCGAAGAGCCCAGCGAGGAGATCCGCATGGTGGAGGAGGGCACCTTCGAGATCGCCCGCAGCCTGGTCGACCTCTACGTCGGCGACCTGGAGAAGGCGCAGCGGCTGGCCTACGTCGCCTGGCACCGCGACGAGGCTGGCAAGATCGACGGCTTCCGGGTCCGCCGCATCAAGTGCGGGAGCGTGCTCGACCAGGCGGGCTTCCGCAACGGCGACGTCGTCCACAGCGTCAACGGCAAGAAGATCCGGACGGTCTTCGGGGCCATCGCCGCCTACCGGCGCCTGAAGAACAAGGAGCACCTGAAGGTGGACGTGACCTCCGAGCAGGGCGAGGGCCGCCAGATGAAGTACCGGATCAGCTGAGGCTCAGCCCGAGCGGCGGACCAGGTAGGGGCCCAGCCAGAGCGCGTCGAGCTCGGCGGCCTTCCAGGCGCGCACCGCATCCTGGGCGGTGGCGACGATGGGCTCCTCGTGCATGTTGAAGCTGGTGTTGATCAACACCGGAGTGCCGGTGCGCTCGCCGACCGCGCCGAGCAGGGCGTGCAGCTCGGGGCTGGTCGCGGCGTCGACGAGCTGCGGGCGGGCGGTGCCGTCGACGTGGACGGCGGCCGGGCAGCGCTGGGCGAACTCGGGGCGGACGTCGAAGCAGACGGTCATGAAGCGGGCGCTGCGGGCGGCCTTGCCGACGCCCTGGAACCAGCGGTCGGCGTCCTCAGCCCGGCAGATCGGGGCGAAGGGCATGAACTCGCTGCGCTTCAGCTTCTCGTTGAGCCAGCGGTTCACCTCGGGCTCGTCGCACTTGTAGAGCACCGAGCGGTTGCCCAGCGCCCGCGGGCCCCACTCCATCGGCCCCGAGCAGCGGGCCACGACCTTGCCGGCGGCCAACAGCTGCGCGACCTCGTCGATCATCGCCGTCGCGCGGGTGCGCGGCAGGCCGGCGATGTTCAGCGCCTTGGCGGCGTCGGTCTCGCTGGGGTGGATGCCCAGGAAGGCGTGCGGGAGCGCCGTGGGAGGGGAGCCCGCCTCGGCCAGCGCGCCGCCGAGGGCGAGGCCGCCGTCGCCCATATGGGGGTAGACCCAGAGCTCGTGCACCTCGTCGAGCGAGGCGATGCGCTGGTTGAGCTTGACGTTGGCGAAGGCCCCGCCCGCCACGGCCAGCCGCGGGCAGCCGGTGCGCTCGACCCAGTAGCGCACGAAGGCCACGACGCTCTCTTCGAGGATCTGCTGAGCGGCGGCGGCGACCTCCTCGCGCGAGTAGCGGCGCAGCTCGGCCCAGAAGGGATCGTCGGCGCGCTCGGCCCGGCGCAGGGGCATCCGGCTGAAGCCCGGGCCATTGAAGCGCACCCGCTGGCGCAGGTGGTCCAGCAGGGGCTCGGGGGCCACCGCGTAGGCGGCGAGGCCGGTGATCTTGCCCTCGTGCCGGTTGGGCGTGAAGCCCAGCAGCTCGGTCACACGACTGTAGAAGGTGTTGAGGCTGGCCAGCCCGCTCTGCTGCCAGAGCAGGTCCAGCTCGCCGCCCTGGCCCTGGCTGACGGTGGCGGTGTTGCCGTCGCCCATCGCGTCCACTGTCAGGACCAGGCAGTCGTCGTGCGGCTGGGTCCGGTAGGCGCCCTCGGCGTGGGCGCGGTGGTGGTCGATCATCCGCGGGTTCTTCGAGCGGAAGGGCCGCTGCGCCAGGCGGCGCTCCAGGATGTTCTGGCAGGCCTCGACCTCCAGCGCGTACAGCCCGCTCTTCTTCAGGATCGACTGGTAGAGGATGTAGCCGTGCAGCAGCGGCGAGAACTGTCCGTGCTTCTTGGCCTGCTGGTGTTGCGAGGGCCACAGCCGCAGCAGGGCCGAGGGCGTGAAGGCCGAGCCGACCACGACCTCGTCCACCTCGCGGGGGGAGACCCCGGCCAGGTCCAGGGCGGCGTCGATGGCCCCCCAGGGGAAGGCCCCGGAGTTCTTGACCCGATCCACCCGCTCCTGGTTGACCGCGGCCACGGGGACCCCGTCGATCAGGACGGCGGCCCCGCTGTCGTGGTTGTCGGCGATGCCCAGGATGATCATGGGGCCAAGGTATCACCGAGCGGATATCCGGGCCCCATGGCCTGGCTGCACCCCGTCAGCGGCGTCCTCGCCGTCCTCCTGGTCGCCTGGATGGCGATGGCCGGCCTGCGCGCCCGGCAGCGCGATCCCCTCGCACCCGAGTCCCGCCGCCTGCACGCCCGCTACGCGCCCGTCGCCGCGGCCGTCGTCAGCCTCGCCGCGCTCAGCGGCCCGGCCTCCACGGCCCTCCTCCGCGACGACATTGCCTTCGCCTCGACCCCTCACTTCGTCCTGGGCATGATCACCCTGGCCCTCGCCCTGCTGACCGCCCTCACCTCGCGCCAGCTCCCTCGGACCCGCAAGATCCACCCGGTCCTGGGCCTGGCCCTGTTGGCCGCCTGTGTCGGGCAGGCGCTGCTGGGCTTGGGGATGCTCCCTTAGCTCAGGCCAGCACTTCCATGCCCGCGTCGTCGCCGGGGCGGGTGACCAGCATCTGCCAGGCGGTCTGGATGCTGCGGCCGAGCTCCTCGCGGCTCTTCATGCGGCGCAGGGCGCGGGCGATGTAGCGCGGGCGGTAGTAGAAGCGCAGGTAGGCCAGCCGGGTCCAGCGCTGGATCTCGGCGTCGGTCATGTCGCAGAGGGGGCGGGGGATGTCCTCGTCGGTGCCGGCCTCGATGTGCTCGCGCCAGAAGTCCCGGCCGGTCTCCTTCAGCAGCAGCGTGTACATCTCGGTCGCCGGCATCGGCGTGACCTTGCTGAACTGGGCGTAGTCCAGGTCCAGCTCCAGGGCGAGCCGGATGGTCTGGCGGATGGTCGCCTCGTTCTCGTAGGGGTTGCCGACCATGAAGTAGCCGAAGGTGTTGATGTCGTTGGCCCGGGTCAGCGAGACGACCTCGCGGTACATCTCCAGGCTGGTCGACTTCTTCAGGGTCTGGAGGATCTCGCGGTTGCCCGACTCGATGCCGTAGTAGATGCGGTTGCAGCCGGCGCGGCGCATGGCCTTGAGCACATCGTCGGTGATGCAGTCGACCCGGGTCCGGGCCGCCCAGACGATGTCCAGCTTGCGGCGGTTGATCTCCTCGCAGATGTCGATCACGCGCTGCTTGCGGATGGTGAAGGAGCTGTCGAAGAAGTCCAGCTCGCGGATGCCCTGCTCCTTGACGCAGATCTCCAGCTCGTCGACGACGTTCTTCGGCGAGCGGGCGCGGAAGGGCTTGCTGCCCTGCTCGCAGAAGATGCACTTGTAGGGGCAGCCCCGGCTGGTGATGAAGCAGGTGAAGTTCCGGTATTGGCTGATGAAGCTGTAGTAGATGCTGTTGTCGAGCAGGTGCCGGGCCGGGAAGGGCGCCTCGTCGACGTCGACGTCCTTGGCGGTGGGGGTCACCACCACCCCGCCGTCCTCGCGCTTGAAGGCCACGCCGCGCACCTGGGAGAGGTCCTTGCCGCCGACGAGCGCCGCCAGCAGGTCGGGCAGGGCGCGCTCGGCCTCGCCGGTCACCGCGAAGTCGATCTCGGGGTAACCAAGCGTCTCGCGCGGGTAGATGCTGAGGTGCACCCCGCCGACGATGACGGGCACGTCGACCTCCTTGCGGATCGCCTTGATCCAGTCCATCGACTGGAAGAAGAGGTAGGTGGTCAGCGTGTAGCCGACGTAGGTCGGCCCGAACTGTCGCAGCCGCTCGACGGTCTGCTCCAGGCTGAGGTCCTGCGCGTGCGCGTCGAGGAAGAGCACCTCGCAGCCCGCGGCCTCCAGGATGCCGGCGACGTACAGCAGGGAGAGCGAGGGGAAGATCCCGTAGTTCTCCTTGACCGTCTTGATGCCGGGCTCGTTGCGAACGGCGCCGTAGGGCGGGTAGACCAGCGCGACCTTCAGGCCGGCGAGCCCTGGCGTTCCCTTGAGTCCTGGCATCAGCACCTCCATCGGAGAGGGTATCCCGCACCCGACGAGGCGAAAGCGGCGCCGGGATTATAGGCTCAGCCGTGCTCGAACGCTGGTCGCCCTGGCTGCTCCTCCTGCCCGCCGCGGTCTTCCTGACCTGGTGGGTCGGCGCGAACCCGCTGCCCGACGGCTTCCAGAACGAGTACCTGCTGATCGGCAACGCCATGGACCTGTGGGGCGCGCTGGTCGACGGCGACAGCTGGCACCTGCGCTGGTTCGCCTACACCGGCTACTGGCCCTTCGGCCTCTACGTCGTGCCCTGGCCCTTCATGGCCGTGCTGGGCCCCGGCCGCCTCGCCCTCGTCCTCGGCAACCTCCTCCACCTGGGCCTGATGCTCTGGGCCGCCCGCGAGCTGGGTCGGCGGCTCGCGGCGCCGCTCGCCGGGCCCCTGCTGCTGCTCTGCCCGGGCGTCTTCGGCAGCCTCGTCCGCTACGAGCCGAACCTCGCCGCCATCGCCTGGACGGCCGCCGGCCTCGCCTTCCTGCTGCGCAGCGAGGGTCTGCGTCACCGCAGAGAGGTCCTGCTCTTCGGCAGCGCCCTGGGCCTGGGCCTGATGATGGACCGGCTGACCGTCGCCTTCTTCCTCCTCCCGCCCCTGCTGCCCGTCGCCGCCGTCGCCCTGCGCCGCGACGGCCTCGCCCGCTGCGCCAGGGGCCTGAGCCTCGCCCTGCTGGCGGCCCTGGTCTGGAGCCTCGCCTGGTACCGCGAGTTCTTCCTGCGACACGCCGAGGAGCTGCTCTCCCAGGCCCCCGTCGGCGAGATCGACGCCGCCGGCGAGATCACCGCCACCGAGGGCCCGCTGGCCCTGCTGTACTACCCGCTGGCCCTGATCGACTCGCAGGCCGGCCCGCTGCTGGGCCTCTGCCTGGGCATCGCCGCGCTGGGCTCGGGGGTCGCCCTGCTGCGGCGCTGGCGGCTCGACGATCCGCGCCTTCCCTTGCTCGTCTCGGCCCTCGGGGCGCTGCTGTTCTTCACCCTGGTCGCCAAGAAGCAGGTCTTCTACACCCTGCCGGTCCTGGTCCCCCTGGCCGTCCTGCTGGCCTCCCACCGGCGCCTCGCCTGGCTGGGCCTGGTTGGCGGGCTCTGGTCCTTCCTCTCGGTCGGAGTCGGCCTCCTGCCCGGCGGCCCCTGGCTGCCCGAGGCCTGGGTCAGGCCTCGCCACGTGGTGGCC
>DDSR01000135.1 GCA_002343455.1 Deltaproteobacteria bacterium UBA2385
ATTCTCCGGAGCGCCAGGTCAATCACTCGTTCGACCAATCTAGAAGGCGCCCCGGCTTCATGGGCGACTACACGGCGACGGCACGATCCCAGCCGCTGACCGGCGGCAGCGGGCGCACCCCGAACAAGCGGAAGAAGGCCGCCATCGCCCGGATCAGGCCGCGCAGGATCGCCGAGTCGGCGTGGGTGCTGCCCTCGCGCATCGCATGGTCGAGGTGCACCAGGGTCAGGGGAACGGCCTTCAGCGGCAAGCCGGACGGCGAGCGGAAGTGCTGCGCCAGCGGCACGAACTGGTCCTCCATCCGGGTCCCGTCCATGCTGACCTCGACCACGCACTCCTCGGTCCCCGGGTGCCCGAAGTGGTGGGTGACTCCGGCCGGCACCACCAGCACGTCGCCGGGTCCGAGCTCGTGGCAGCGGCCCTCCATGAAGATCTGCAGCCGGCCCGAGACCACCGCGAAGGTCTCGCTCTCGAAGGGGTGGACGTGTGGGCCCGGGCCGGCCTTTCCGGCGGCGAGCCGCCACTGGAAGGCGAAGCGCCCGTCCGGCCCGCGGGCCGAGGAGCGGAAGAAGAAGCTTTCGCCCGACTCCGGCGTGATCAGGGAGAGGGGCGTCTCAGGGAGCGGGGTGCTGGTCACGGGGCCTCCTTCGGGTTAGCGGTTATCTTAGATAACAGAATGAGGAATCCCGTGTCAAGCCCCCCCCTGCTTCGGGGCGCCGCGCTCCGGGAAGCGCTGGTCGCCGAGACCCTGAACATCATCGAAGCCGAGGGCTTCCCCGCCTTCAACCTGCGGGCGCTGACCGCGCGGCTGGGCGTCAGCCAGCCGGCCATCTACCGCCACTTCGCCAGCCGGGAGGAGCTCCTGCAGGAGGCCATGATCGCGGGCTGGAGGGCCTCGGACCGGGCCGCGGTCGAGCACGCGGGCGACGACGAGCCCTACGGCCGCCTGCACCGCCTGGGCGCGGGCTACGTCGCCTGGGGAGCCGCCCACCCAGGCTGGTTCCGCCTGACCTTCGGCCGCCGCGACGCGCTCTCCTCGCTCGTCCATCGGGTGGACATGGTCTCCGAGGGCCAGCACCTCACCCTGGCGGCCCTCGCCCGGATCGTCCCGCCCGACGATCCCGCCTTCGGCCCCACCTACCGGAGCTGGTGGGGGCTGGCCCACGGGCTGACCTTCCTGACCATCGAGCGGGTCTTCATGCTGGTCGAGGACGACCTGGCCCGCGTGCAGGTCGCCAGCGAGAGCATCCAAACCTGGGTCGAGGGCCTGCGCGCCGTGCGGGGCGAGCCCGGCCCGCCGACCGGGCTGAGCTTCGAGCAGCTCTTCGCCGGCCTGCGGCCGAGGGCAAGGGCTGGGGGTTAGGTCCCCTCCTCTTCCCCTGGCGAAACCCTGCTCCTCCTCCTGCTCAGCCTGCTCGCCTGCGCGCGCCCCGGCCCGGCCCCGGCAGCGGCCTGGACCCGCAGCGAGTACTTCGACCTCCCCCAGCTACACCCCAACCCAACGGTCGCCGGCCCTCGGCAGGAGTGGTACGCCCGGACCCTGCACGCCATGGGGGAGCCCAGCTTCCTGGAGCTCTCTCGGCGGCCGGGGCGCTGCTACCGCTTCCTCTGGCTGCGGACCTGGCACTCCCCCATCAGCGCGCGGATCTGCCGGGTCGACGAGCTCGGCATCGTCGAGCTGCGCCTGCTTGACGGCTTCGCGCGCCCCGGCGTCCCCCACCGCCTGCGGGCCTCGCGCCGGGTCGTGATCGACGCGGCGGAGTGGGAGCTGCTGGAGGCCCGCGTCCAGGCGGCGGGCTTCTGGGAGGCGCCGAGGCCAAACCCGCTGCTGGCGCCCGAGCCGGAGGAGGGCTCGCGCTGGGTCTTCGAGGGAGTGCAGGACGGCCGGGTGCAGGTGGTGGATCTGTACACCCCTGAAGAGGCCGAGTGGGTGGATCTGGGTCTCTACATGATGGCGCTGGGAGGCGTGCGGGTGCCGGAGCGGGAGGTGTACTGAGCAACCCTCAGCCCTTCAGCAGCCCCTGCGCCCGGTACCAGGCGACCGCCTCCGCCACGCCGACCTCCAGCGGCACCTGCTGACGGTAGCCCAGCAGGCGCTGGGCCTTCTCGCTGCTGCACCAGTTGACGCTCTTCGTCGTCCAGGCGACCGTGCCGCGCGAGAAGACGGGCTTCTTGGTCAGCGGCGTGATCAGCGGGGGATGCGGGTAGAGCTTCGCGGCCAGCTCGACCCCCCGACCGCCGAGGAGGGCGAGGCGCTCGGGGATGACGACGAAGCGCAGGCGCTCGCGCCCGGCGGCCTTGGCGGCGGCGGTGAGCACCTCGCTGATCTTGTAGGAGTGGCCGTCGTTGATGAAGAAGACCTCGCCGACCGCCTCGGGCCGCTCCAGGGCCAAGCGCATAGCGTGGATGGCGTTGTGCACATTGCAGAACTCCATCCAGACGTCGCGCGAGCCGATGCGGGGGTACCAGCCGGTGGCGGCCAGCTTGAACAGGCGGGAGAAGATCAGCGTGTTGCCCGGCCCGTAGACCATCGGCAGGCGCAGGACGGTGCCGGGGACGGCGCCGGCGCGGGAGGCGGCGATCACGCGCCCCTCGGCCTCCAGCTTGGTGCGTCCGTAGACATTGGTCGGTGCGGGCGGGTCGCTCTCGACCAGCGGTCGCTCGCCCCCGGCGGGGCCGACGGCCTCGATGGTGGAGACGAAGACGAAGCGCCGGGCCTTGCAGGCGGCGGCGTGGTCCAGCAGGTTCTGCGTGCCCTGGACGTTGACCCGCTCGTACTCGTCGTCGCCCTTGTTGTACTGGAGGCGGGCGATGGCGGCGAGGTGGATGGTGCCCTCGACCGGCGGCAGGGCCAGGACCGCCGCGCGATCGCCGACGTCCACCTCGACCACGCTCAGGCCGGGGCCGGGGCTGTGCTCCAGGCGCTGGCCGGGCTCGACCAGGGCCAGCACGCTCTGGCCCGCGTCGCGGAGGGTCTTGACGAGGTGGTGGCCGATGAAGCCGGCGGCGCCGGTGACGAGGATCATGGGGTGGCTCCTGGGAAGGGCAGGGGCCGGCCTTCTACTCCGCCGGGGAGGCGGGGGGCACCCCATGCCGAAGCTGGGCTATGGGGCAGGAGAGGCCCCCCATGTCCCACCCCGTCGACAGCATCACCGGCATCCTCCACCCCGCGGTCAAGTCCTACCTCGCCCAGCTCGGCCAGCAGGCCGACACCTCCGGCGGCAGCCCGATGGACCCCTCCCAGGCCCAGCTGCACCAGCGCCTGGAGTCCCACGCCCTGGAGCGGGGCTTCCCGCTGATCGGCAGCGCCTCGGGCCGCTGGCTGGAGCTGCTGACCCGGCTGATCGACGGGCGCCGGGTCTTCGAGCTGGGCAGCGGCTTCGGCTACTCGGCCTTCTGGTTCGCCCGCGGCGTCGGCCCCACGGGCCAGGTCATCGGCAGCGAGAAGGACACCTGGGAGCTGGAGAGCTTCGATCGGTTGTGGGGTGATCACCCGCTGCGGCAGCGAGTCGAGATCCACAACCAGGGCGCCTTCGAGGCCCTGGCGGCGACGACGGGCCAGTTCGACCTGATCTTCGTCGACATCGCCAAGAGGGACTACCCGGCCGCTCTGCAGGCCGCGGTCCCACGCTTGCGCCGCGGAGGCCTGCTGCTGGCCGACAACGTGTTGTGGGGAGGCAAGACCGCTTCAACCCCTTCCGCAAGAGACGAGAGCGGCACCGCCGACCTGCGGCTCTTCAACGAACAGATCCACTCCGATCCTCGCCTGCAGAGCCTGATCCTGCCCGCGGGCGACGGCCTCAGCGTCAGCATGAAGCTGGTGGATTGAGCGCTCAGCAGTCCCCCGGCAGCTGGCCCTCAAGGCCCTGATCACACCACCCCGTCTCCTCCTGGCTGTAGGGCCCGGCGTAGGGGTTCACGGTGAGCGGCTCGTCCTCGCCCTGCTCCCGGCGCAGCTCGAAGTGCAGATGGGGCATGCTGCTCTTGCCGCTGGAGCCGACCAGGCCCAGCTCCTGGCCTCGCACGACCTCCTGTCCGGCCTCGACCCTCACGCTGTCTCTCTTCAGATGCCAGTACAAGGTCCGCCAGGCGCTGCCGTCGGCACCCTGGTGCTGCACGACGACGCTGTTCGAGACCATCTCGAAGCCGTCGCAGTCCACCCCGCCGGACTCCAGGTCGCCATGGCAACGATCGTAGTTGCCGTCGACCGCCTCCAGCACGACACCGTCCGCCGCGGCCACCACCCGGGCGCTGCCGGCGTCCATCTGGTCGAAGCCACCCCGCAGGATGTAGTCGTTGCCGCCGTGCTCGTCGTAGCAGTGGGGGAAGCCCCGCCCCAGGTAGTCCAGGCAGATCGCCTGGCCGAGCACGCCCTCGTCCTGGACGACCGGATCGTGGTCGACCCCCACCAGGGTTTCGAACAGCTCGCGCTCGACCAGCGGGAGGGAGAGCTGCACCGGCAGCCGCAGGACCTCGGGCGCGGGCGAGCCGGTGTCCGAGGGCCTGGTGTCGCCGGTACCCTCGGGCCCGGTGTCGTCGGAGCCCGGCCCGCTCACCACGCAGGCGACCATCAGCAGGCTGAACACGACCGGGCTCCTCGGGACGAGCAGGGGCTCATTGTAGCGCCGCGGCGCGGCAGGCGCCCCTCCGTCGGTCCACGGGTGGTCGCCCTTTGATCAGGGGTGGCCCAGCTCCGCCAGCAAGCCCGCGCAGGCCGCCTCGCAGATGTCCAGCACCTCCTCGAAGCCCGCCTCCCCGCCGTAGTAGGGGTCCGGCACCTCCTGCCCGGCCCCGCCGGGCTGGAAGTCGCGCAGCAGGCGGACCTTGTGGCGAGAGGACTCGCCCGCCAGGCGCAGCAGCTCGCGCTGGTTGTCGCGATCCATCGCCAGGACCAGGTCGAAGCGCTCGAAGTCCTCGGACCGGACCTGCCGGGCCTGCCCGGAGAGCGGGATGCCGCGGCGGGCGGCGGCGCGGGTGGCGCGGGCGTCGGGGGGCTGGCCGGCGTGCCAGGCGCCCGTGCCGGCGCTGTCGACCCCGACACGATCCGAGAGGCCGCGCGCGGCGAGCAGGTGGCGCATCACGCCCTCGGCCGTGGGCGAGCGGCAGATGTTGCC
>DDSR01000257.1 GCA_002343455.1 Deltaproteobacteria bacterium UBA2385
ACCCCTTCCTGCGTACCTCTGGGCGGCTCTCGCTCCCCCGGCCGAGTGGCATGCCAGTCCAGGGGGCTACGTCTTGCGGATCGCTAGCGTGGCCAGGCTCGGCGAGGTACTATGAGATCCCTTGGCCTTTCAGTATTACTACCGGCGGAATATGTCCTGTCAAAGCCAGTCAGTTGCGTTGCCCGCCAGTCCAGGACCGAACTCCAAGGCCACGCTCCCACCACCTCGATCCCGTATCGATCTGGGTTCAGGCCCATGGGTGAGCGGCGCTCGAGTTCGAAGCGATGGTGCTCCAGCCGGGCTGCCAGCCCGGGCCGACAACGTATGGCCTGTTCCACGGTCGCCAAGGCCTCCTCCTCTTCCCGCGGGTCGATGTGGGGGAAGCCCGTCATCGCGTTCACCACGATGGAGACACCGGTCGCAGTCGCGGCATCGAGGAGGGACGCAAGCAGCTTTGGCGCCTGCTGCTTGTCCACCAACGCCTGGGCCAGGGGATGGATGGTCTCCAAGCCGACTTCGAGGGTCCCAAGGCCGCTGGCCGCGAGGCTGGCCAGCATGGTTCGGTCGAGCCCAGGATGGAGCTTCGTGCAGGCGCTCCAGGATGTCCGCCCAGCGATGGCGTGGGCGATGTCCACGAGCAGGGTGGGGACCAACAGGCTGTCCTTGAACGAGACCCGCGCGGCGAGCGCAACCGCCTGCTCCACCACAGGTCGCCAAGACCCGCCGGAGACCTGTCGATACCGACCCTCCACTGCGGGGTACGTACAGAACGCACACCGCGCGTAGGCGCAGCCGCGAGATGCCTGGGCCGGAAGGGTCAGCATGGTGCCTTCCGTTCGCTCCAGGAAGCCGAAGTGGGGTGGCCCATGGTCGTCGGCACGGGCCGCCGGGGTACGACCGCGGCCTGCCGGAACCACCTCGACGGGCCAGGGGGCGTCCTGCGCGATGGCGTCCAGCAGGTCGACCCAGGTCTGCTCCGCGTACCCGAACACGAAGCCGTGGCCGGCGACGCGGTAGCGAGGTTCGAAGGCTATCTGCTCTTGCAGAGCGGTGATGTGCGCGCCCCCCCAGACGGTCGGCAGGTCGCCCCAGATCCGGCGGGCCACGTTGACGATGGCGAGCGACCACAAGACCTGGCCGCTGTACATCACCGAGATCCCCAGCAGCTTGGGGCGACCGGCGGCGGCGAGCCCCTCCTCGATCCACTGGCCCCAGGGTCCCCGGGACAAGGCCTGGGACATGTTCAAGATGTCTTCGAAGCTCGCCCGCGCTGCCACGGCGATGTCCCGCAGTACCCGTGCCCGCGTGGACGGCGCGCGTGGGGTTGTCTCCTGGAGGAATCGGTCCTCCAGCTCACGGAGTCGTTGTGCCGGCCGGTCGTGGTCGCCCACGAAGGCCGAGTGCGGGCTGTAGGCAAGGTCCGGCGACACCTGCCGCAGCCAGTCCGCGGCTAGGTCCAGCACCTGCACCGAGTGGCCGGCCCTCCTTGCGGCGCCGGCAAGCATGGCAGGGCCCAGGAGTGGGCCGCCCACGTGCTTCAGGAACGGGGCGACGACCAGCAGGGCTTCAGTGGACATCGCTGGCTCCTCGCAGCAGCCGCAGCACGATGACGCGGAGCTGTTGTCGTCCCCCGTCGCTCAGCACCAGGCGGGTTCCGGATGCCTGGCACGCCCTGCGGACCCGATCCGTGTCGCTGTGAGCCAACCACCGGGTGCAAATTACCACCGCCACGAAGGACCCCGCCGTGATGGAGCGAACCAGGGACGACACCCGTCGGGTGCCACCGTCTCTGGAGCTTCCGACGACCTGGACATCGAGTCCGTTGAGCGCCTGGCGCCATCGGTTGGGGGTGCCGCCGACGACGGCGACCCGGGGAAGGGTGGGCTGCATGGGACCTCCTTGCCACAGGCTACCGCGGGGCCACCAAGCCCACAACGAGAAGATTATTGATTGCATTGTGCAGAATAATGTGAACTGTTGAGTGCAGCCCTGTTAGTGCATGATGCGTACGTGTAGCGGTGCTCCGGGACCGGGATAGGCCATGGTCCTGCACAGGAGTCCCCATGGGCTGGATCGACGACAAGAACCCCACCCGCAGCCTTCGTGCCTTGGCCCAGGCCCTGCTGGACGCACCGGATTGCCCGGACCGGACAGCGAAGCTCGATCACCTGGCCAATATGATCCGCAAGGCCGACAAAGGCGACAGTGCCTGGTTCTTCGGGGCGGGGCGAGCTTGGGTGCCGCTGTTGGCCCGGCTGTTGGTCCTGGAGCCGGACGAGCTGCGCCTTCGGCTGCAGGACACCGCTCCGCCCGCGTTGCGCAACCTGGTCCCGATCCCCGGCTTCGAGGTGTTGCGTCCGCTGGACTTGGAGCAGGAAGCTCTGCCACCCGGGCTGCTCTCGCCGCCCAGGTTCCGAGTCAACGTGCGGCTCGGCCGTGGCCTGGTCTGGTGGACCCTGCGGGCTGGTACCGGCCTGGAGCTGGTGAAGCGGTGGGCGGATTGGCAGGTCAACTGGCGCCTGGTGGAAGCGGAGACGTGGATCGACGCAGAGTCTGAGCTGGGGGAGGGGGGGCGGATCCTGGTGGTGCTGGGGTCGGCCCTGGACGCCCCGCCCGAACCGCCGGACTTGTCGGAACCGTTGGAGATGTTGTGGGTGATCTGCCCGGAGGGGCCGCCGTTGAGGGTTGATTCGCCGGAAACCCAACAGGCCTCGTCCGGTGGATCCATGGGTGCACGCCCCCAGACCTCCTGGCCCACACGTGACCCGGGCCACGCACGGAATTGGCTCCCCGCCTTGCTGGACTGGGTAGCGGAGCGCCTGCCACCGGGGGGCGGCTTGGACCTCCAGACTCTCCATGACGCCATGGACGACGAGAAGGCCTGGCTCTACGCCCACGTCGTCACCTTCGACGACGCTCTGGAACTGCTGGCGCTCTGTGAGGAGGTGGGGACCCGCAAGCTGCTGTCGGAACGACATCCCTCTGCGGATCCCGATGACCACGAAGGGCGGATCCTGCGCGCCTGGCTGCGGCTCCAATCGCGCCGACTCGAGGCCCGCAGCCCCGCCTTTGCTGCCGTGTTGGCGCACGATGGTGCGGAGCTGTTGGTCCGGATCGAGGCCCGGCGCGTGATGGCCTTGCTCCCCCCGGCGCTGCCCCTGTCCGACTGGCTGGCGATGCTCCCTGACGAACCGCCCCGCGAGGGACGCGCCGAGCAGATCATCCGCCTTGCCCAGGCCGGCGACCTGGAGGCCGTGCAGAAGCTTGCCGCCGCGCCCACCGCTGGGCAGCTCGTCGAGGGCTTGCAGCTTCTGGGGCTCCTCGAGGCATCTGGCGGCTTGTGGCACCTGGGTCGCCCCTTGGTGCAGTCGGCCCTGCAGCAGCTCGTCACGGCGCGGCTCCTGACCGCCGGCTGGGAGGGCGTCGGCGCCCTGCTGCTCAGCCCCGACCACGTGAAGGACGCCCTGGACGCGCTGCTGGCCTCGTGCCTGCAAGACCCGGCCCGACCGGGTCCCGTCGCCCTTGCCGAGCTGGAACGCATGCTCGGGCAGGCCGATGTCAGCGATCCGCGGGGCGCGGCGGCCATCGACGGGGTCTGCCGCGCGCTGGCGGTGGCCCTCTTGTCCGAACGCGCGGTCGCGAAGACCACTCTGACCCTGGCCTGGCGGCAGCTCGAGGCGAGCAGCCTGCGACCCTGGGCTCATGGCCTGCCGCAGCCATTGATCGGGCTGGCGGAGCGACCGCGGCTCCCCAACCACGAGAGCGTCGGCATCGGAAGTCAGGACGTCCGGTATCTCGCTGCGCTCGCCGTCAGCCACGCGCTCCACGAAGCCGGCACGCGCCTGGCGACGACTCCCGTGTCCCCGTGGGCCGGACAAGTAGACGAGGCGACCTCCGAACTTGCTTGGGAGGGCCTTCGGCGCGCCGCGACGGCCCTGGGGAAGGTGAGCGTGGGTGCGCAACTCCCCCCGTGGCCCGAAAGCCTGGGCTGGTGTGACCGGGTCGCGGCCCACCTCATCGCCGCCGATCTGCTGCCCCAACAACG
The DNA here is from genome assembly GCA_002343455.1 of Deltaproteobacteria bacterium UBA2385. Lineage (GTDB taxonomy): Bacteria > Myxococcota_A > UBA796 > UBA796 > UBA2385 > UBA2385. The sequence goes on from DDSR01000257.1 coordinate 4,046, forward strand.
GACCGCTGGCCTGGGCAGCGGCGAGGTCCTGGTGCGCGCCCTCAGTGGGCGCTGGCAGCGCCACGACCTGTTGAACGAGGCGCTTCGGTTGCCGTTGGGCTTGGCGCCCTTACGGGCGACCTGCCAACGCCATGCTGTGGACGAGCAGGAGCTGCTTGCCTGGTGCTGGACCCGCTGGGTCTCCCAAGATGGCAACGCCCCCCCTTTCGCGTGGTGCGTCGGGCACGCGGACGCGGCCCGAAAGGCAGAGGGGGCTTTGCTGTGGTCCGCGTTGCCCCCGGGCGTCTTCACCCCCGAGCGGCTCCATCTTGTGTCGATGAGTCGGGCGGGCTGGCCCCACATCCGCCGAGAGGCCTGGGTTCACCTTCTGTCGCTGGTCCTGGTGTCGGGCGACGGGAGCTGGCGGACGGACGAGGAGTGGTTCCATGCCGCGCCGGTCGACCTGGTTCTGGAGGCCGGCATCGCGGGCCGCCTGGAGCTGAACGCGACCCTGCTCACCAACACCCTCTGGGCACGGGATCCACATCGCTGCCTGCAGGCCATAGATGACCTGGCCCGCGCGGCCGCGCCGGTCTCCGGTCCGGCCACGCAAAAGCTGTCCGCATCCCAGATCCTGGGCCTCATCTACCGGGCGCCCGATGAGTTCGAGGGCGCTGTGCTCGATCGCGTCGCCGCGTGGCTATCCGATGGGGAGTCCTACCGTGGCCAGCCCTGCCAGGCTGAGATCGCCGGCTACCTGATGCGGCGGATTGACCGGCGCACGACGCACTGGCAGCGGGCCTTCGCGATGCTGGTCGGGGTCCGGGCCGAGCTTCAGACCGAGGCCCGCGGCACTGAGCCCTGCTGAAACACCCACTCCCGGTGCCAAGCCAGATACCCCCGGTGCTCCTCGACCAGCCCGCGGACCCGTCGCGGGCGCTCCACGCCGAGCACCGCGCGGGCGTCCGCTTCGAGCGCTTCCGAGACGACCACCCAGCCGTCGTCCTCGACGGTGATCAACCCAGCGTCGAAGGCAGCGTCCAGGTGCGCGGCGAGTAGCAGGCCGTTGTGAACGTTCAGGCGCTCCTGGTCGGTGGCGCAGTCCTTCCAGGGCTTGGCGTGGCTGGCGCGCAGGAGCGCCGGCACGGACAGGCCCGAGATGGCGCAGCGCCCGTCCCACAGGTCCAGTAGGCCCTGGCGGAACAGATGCTGGCCTACGCGCTGTACGACGAGGCGTTCGGCTTCTGTTGTCATGGGCAGGGCGGCGGTCTGGGCCTCGAAGGTCTGCCACAGGGCGTCGGGCAGGGTGCGGGCGAGCAGCATGGCGCGCCGAAGCAGGTCGTGGAGCTGTCCGAAGTCGCCCACGCTGCGGCCGCCCATGGCGCCAGGGGGCAGCGGGTGGGTGAGCGGGACGCCATGGGGCCCGAGGGTGTGCAGCAAGGCGGCGTTGGAGAAGGCGGCGATGATGGTGGCGCCCGCCCACTCATTGAGCCAGAGGTGGATGTGGGCGTGGCTGCTCTCGAAACGCAACCAGGCGCCGTCCATGCCCCGGTCCAGGTCGAAGCCGTTGTCAGCGGCAGCCTTCTCCAGGCGGGTGCGGGTCAGGGGGTGCATGGTGATCCGAACGCACGATCCGGCCGGGCCTCACTTCTGGGCATAGCCAAGCTCCTCGGAGGTGGCGAGCTTCCGTCGGAACTCCTCTCGACGAAATCGAGGCACCTCGCCGGGCAGGGAGATGTCCGGCAGGTCGCCAGGGTGAAAGGACAAGCCGTAGGCGACCAGCAGGAAGGTGTGGGGCTGGGTGAAGTGGGGCGGAGTCGAGCCCGGCCGCTGGTCTGGAAAGGACCGCAGATCCCTGGGCCTGCCGGGGTCGTGCAGCGCGTTGTAGCCCTTGATCTTCCCTTTGAAATACCCAGGCGGCTCGACGAACCTCTCCACCAGCGGCGGGACGGTCGATCCCCCGCCGACCACCAGATAGCGCAGGCCGTCCCAGTGGGTCAGCGTGTTGGACCTTGGCCACGCGTTTCGTCGCGCCTGCGCCCAGGTCTCGTGGATGGCTTCGGTGACAACCTTCACGTCCCGATGACCCGCGAGCGAGGCATACAAGGGCTTCTCCTGACCGCGAAGCTGCACTGGAGTCTCGCCGAAGCCGCGGGCCTGGGCCAGGGCCTTGCCGAGCTCGTCCATTCCTGGAGGACGGGACTCGGCGCCGAAGAAGGAGATGGCCGCCTTGGTCCGATACACGCCATCGGCATCGTTGACGCCGTGGATGCGGAAGTAGCTCGCGTTGGTGGTGGCGGCGCCAATGTCCACGACCGTGTAGGCCCCTTCGCCGATGCGGGGCGACTCGTAGACCCACATCATCGCCGCGGCGACTTCGGAGCGAAGCCATCGCCTCCGGGTCTCTGCGCTCGTGTCCATGCCGGGCAGGATTTGGGTGCGCACCCCCCTCAGGGCTTCCATGCAGCGGTCCAGGCGCTCGCCCTGCGGATCGAAGCCGCCCTTCATCGCCAGTCGGTAGGCCACCTGCGACGCCGCCAGGTACTCCTCGCTGTGCACTTCGAGGTCCGCCTCGGGTGCGCCGACGGACACGCCCATGATGGCCGCCGCCTTCATGGCGTCGGCGTGCCTCGTGGCGAAGCCGAACCCCAGCGAGATGCCGTGCGCGAGGGTGAGCGCGACCATGTCGCGGAGGAGGACACCGGACGAGCCGGCCGGCACTGCCCAGCCCGCGCGAGCACCCGCCTGGGCCTTGATGCTGTCCCAGACCCGGGCGCCCTTTGCGGACCGTCGCGCCTCGGCTTGCCAGCCGAAGTACAGCCGACCGTCGACCAAGGTCACGGTCGAGGGGTAGCGCAGGCCCCTCTGCTCTGGTTCGAGCACCAGGGCCAGGCCCGAGGGGAGGCCGGGTGCACCGTAGTCCCGGAGGATCATCTTGATCGAGCTGGTCCCCCAGTCGAGCCCCAGGTGGTAGCGGCGCCTGGGTCGCTCCACGGCCGACGCGGGCGGCGCGACGCGTGGCCGGGCCTGCGTGGATGGCGGAACAGTTGGACGGCCCCCCCTGAGGGCCGGTGGCGAGGCCGGCCGGGCTGGTGGCTGTGGCGCCGAGACCTTCCGAGGGGGTGGAGTTGGCTCGAGTGGGAAATCTGAACCCTGCGCCACGGGCGCTGGTGAGGGCTCCACCATGGGGGCCCCCCTCTTGATCCCGTCGCTATGGGGCGCCGGTGGAGGAGGGGGCGGGGGTCGGGCGGACGCCGCGGGGGATGCCTCCCCCTCGGCGCCGAACAGCGATCGAAACCAGTCCCACAAGCCCATGGTGCTCAGGCCCCCACGTTGTCGACCAGGACGACGGCCACCTCGCGGTCGTCCAGGCGAACGTCCGGATCGGCAGACAGCTCCTCCAGAACCCGGTCGTGCTGGACCTGCCACTTCTTCAGCTTCGCTTCGGCCATGCGGACGGCGAAGGGCTTGCCCTCATCGCGCATGCGACCGAGGTGCTCCTCCGCTCGACGGACCTGCTGGAGCAGCGAGGTCGACCAGCTCGCCCGCTTCCGTGCCAGGCGGCGCCGAGCCTCGGCGCGGGCGGCCTCCTCCAGCTCGGCGCGGTGACGCGCGAAGGCGATACGGGTCCGGCTGCCCACCCGCCGCACCGTGTCCGGCTCGACGACGGGAGGGGGGTCCGACTCGTCGACCTGCCCGAGCAGAGTCCGCAGGAGGTCCTCGGCGTCGTCCCCCAGGAGCGCGCCCCCACGGCCACCGACAGGCGCGGCAGCGCACACCAGCTCGGTGTCGTTGTCGAGTCCACCGCGGGTCAGGCTCCAGATGCCGACGATCCAGGGCCCGCTGGCCAATGCGGGGAGGCGGACCCGGCACGCGAAGGCGTTGCCAGTGCGCGTGCTGCGCTGCGCCATGCCCTCGACGGCGAACTGCACGAGGGGATGACGGGCCTGCAGAAACTCGACGCGCGGGTTGCGCATCGCGGTGTCTCCATCTGCGGTGACAGTGACCGGGCCCCGCCGCATCGCCCCGAGGAGGGTGCTGCCAGACCCCTGGTTGGTGGAGGACCAGGCATGGAAGGCCCGGCGGGCCTCGGGGGGAAGGTCCAGCTCAGCGACCCCTCGCAGCGGGTCGCCGTCCAGGCGGACCCCCGGCCAGGCCGTCTCCAGGTACCCTCTGACAAGGTCGACGATGTCGATCGGGCCGGGCAGGCGGTTGCCGTCCACGAGCAGCTTGAGCTGATCGAGGATGGCCTGGTCCGCGGCGAGCAGCCCGTCGACCTGCGCGACCAGGCTCTCGGCCTGCTCCTTCTTGCGTACGGCGGCGTTGGCTGTGTCGTCCACCCGGCGCAGCATCTCCGCCTCGGTCAACGATCCACGCAAGTACTCGATGATCAGGTCCTGGACCTCCTGGGCCCCCAGGATCTCCTCGATCTCGCCGATGGACGCTTCGAACAGGTGGATGCGGTCGTACAGTCGATACAAGATGCGATCCTCGACCGTACCTTTGCAGACCAGGTTGATGATCACGATCCGCTCGGACATCTGGCCGATCCGGTCGACCCGCCCGATCCGCTGCTCCACGACCATCGGGTTCCACGGCAGATCGTAGTTCACGACGACGCTGGCCGCCTGGAGGTCGAGGCCCTCCCCGCCCACCTCCGACGAGACGAGCAGGGGGCAGTCGGGCTCGGTGAGGAAGCGGGTGATGCGCTCCTCCCGGTCGAAGAGGGGAACCCCGCCGTCCACCCGCTCGTGGTGGATCCCCCGCGATCGGAGTTGATCCGACAGGTAGCTGAGCGTGCGCTTGAAGAAGGAGAACAGCACGACCTTGCGGCGTGGCCGCCGGGCCCGGTCGTCGTCTGCCCACAGGGCGTGCAGCGCTTCGAACAGCTTGTCCCGCTTGGAGTCGCCCCACCGCCTCACGTCATAGGCCAGCGCCTGCTGGAGCAGCGTGCCTTGGAACGGGACATCCTCGTCCCAGGCACCCTCGTCGGCGAAGTCGGCGTCCACTTCGTCGACGGCATCCAGCTTCCCGTTCGCCTCCAGGCGGGCGCGCATGTACTCAATCGCCGCCGGGATGCACGAGGCGGTGTAGCGATAGGCCGTCAGGGCGGCCATGCGCTGGCCCCAGCCCCCATCGCCGTACAGTAGACGGGTGAATTCCTCCACTGCCCGGTACACCCCCCACTCCGGCTCCGTCAGCTCCACGTGGACCGTTTGAGCCGTCCGCAGGGGCCGCTCCTCCATGACCTCGACCTTCCGCGTGCGGGTGATGGTGTGGCCCGTCAAGCTCAGGTCCCCGATGGCCGCCTGGAGCCGGACCCGGCTGGTCCGCGTCGGCTCGGCGCCCTGGAGCTCCGCCAGCAGCTCTCCCACTGCGGGCCCCAGCTCCCGATGGTGCAGGAGGGGTTCCAGGGCCTGGGCGGCGTCCTCGAACCGGCCCAGGCCCGCGAAGGCGGTGGCGCGCACCACGGGTCGATTCGCCTCGATGAAGGCCGGGAAGTCCTGCGCACTTCCGAAGGCGCCGGGCTCCAGAAGGTCGAGCAGCGCGTGCAGGTTGTCCAGGCCCGTCTGCAGCGGGGTGGCGGACAGGAAGAGCTTGGCCTGGGCGCTGTCACACAGGGCTCGCGCGAGCTGGTGGTGCAGCGTCTCCCGGTTGCGCACCCGGTGGGCTTCGTCGAGGATCACCAGATCCAGCGGAGGCGAGACCTCCCGCAGGCCGTCGATCACGTCTCGCCGCCGCAGGCTCTCGTAGCTGCACACCCACTGGAAGGGGTCGGGGTCCCGGCCGCTGCGCACCACGCTCAAGGTCCGGAGCACCTCCTTGGCCCCGGCGATCTCGAAACGCTCGTCGAAGCGATGAGCCATCTCGTCGCGCCACTTGGTCCGCAGGCGCGCGGGCACGACGATGAGCACGTTGTCCACCGTATGCCGCAGCTTCCACTCCCGGTGGATGTACCCGGCCTCGATGGTCTTCCCCAGACCCACCTCGTCGGCGATCAACAGCGAGTGGGTGGGGTTCTCCAGGAACTTGACCAGGGGCTTGAACTGGAAGGGGAACAGCCGGGCCCTGGCGGTGCCGAAGGAGGCGCCCACCGGGCCGGGAGGCACGCGCAGGCGCTCGTAGGTGAGCAGGGTGCGCAGCGACCGCGCCGAGCCAGCCACGCCCGCGGCGAGGTCCTCCCAGGGGTCGTGGCTGCCGCCCGCACCCTCCAGGCGGGAGGCCTCCAGCGAGGTGATCCGGGTTCCGAAGCGGACCTTGACGAACCACTCGTCGAGCTGGTCGTCGTAGTCCAGCGACAGGACGGTGCCGGGCTCCGCCGGGTTGCGGCGGTCGCGCACCGGGTCGCCGGCCGAGAAGGGCGGACGGGTCATGCGGGACTCCTCGTCGCGTCCGGGCTCGTCGCATCAGCTCTTCTCCGCATCGGCCTCTCCCGGTGGCGGCAGCCGCTCCACCGCCTCGCGCTCCCGGCGGATCTCAGCGGCCAGCGCTTCTTCGCTGGGGAGGTGGAGCATGTACCTCGACGCGAAGACCTGGCGGGCCCGCTCGCCGAGCGTGTAGCGGACCGCCGCGTCGTTCTTGTCCGTACACAGGATGAGGCCCACGGGCGGATTCTCCCCCTCCCGGGTCTCCTCGGCCTCGTAGTAGCCGGTGTAGAGGAGCATCTGGCCGACATCCTGCTGGGTGAGGCGCCCGACCTTGAGATCGACCAGCAGGAAGCACCGCAGGGTCCGATGATAGAAGACCAGGTCGATCCAGAAGTGGTCCCCGTCGATGGTGATGCGCTTCTGCCGGGCCACGAAGAACAGGTCCCCGCCCAGCTCCAGCAGAAACTGCTGCAAGCGGTCGATCAGCGCCTGCTCCAGGTCCGCCTCGCGCCACCGGGCCGCTTCGGGCAGCCCCACGAACTCGAGCACGTAGGGGTCCTTGAGCAGGTCAGCCGGCTGCGCAACGATGTGTCCCTCCCGCGCCAGCGCCAGCACCCCCTCCCGGTCGCGCGATCGCGCCAGGCGTTCGAAGAGCAGGGACGCCACCTGCCGCTCCAGCTCGCGCACCGACCAGCGGGCCCGGGCACACTCCACCTCGTAGAAGCTCCGCGCGTCGAGGGCGGGGACCCGCATCAGGACGCAGTAGTGCGACCAGGTGAGGCTGGGGTCCAAGGGTCGCGCCGGCGCGGGCAACGATCCGCTAGACGGCGTCTGGCCGATCGGGGCGCCGACGCTCCCGGCCGAGGTGGCGCTGGGCAGGCGGTCGCGGAAGGCCAGGTAGAACTGGCGCATGAGCTTCAGGTTGGCCACGGAGAAGCCCCGCTCGTGCCTGGCCCCAAGCTCGGTGGCAAGCTGCTGGATCAGAAAGCTGCCGTATTCCGCACGCTCCGCGCCCCGTTGCTCCTCCTCGACGATCTCGCGCCCGACCTCCCAGTAGGCCGAGACCATCGCGGTGTTGACCGCCTGGATCGCCTGGGCGCGAGCCGAGCCGAGGATGGTCTGGATGCGTCCCAGGCAGTCGGAGAGAGAGTGGTCCACGGGATCAGAGGGCGTCATGCCGGCTCCGGCGCCCAGGCGGGGCGGGTGCTGGGGTCGTGGGCGACGGCCGGGTCGGCGGGGGGCGGATCGAGGGGGGTGAGGTAGGGCTGGCCGGTGCGGTAGACGGGAGCGAGGATGGGGAGCTGCTGGAGGTAGGAGCAGGTGAGATTGGTGTCGCCGGCGGCCACCCGCGGGGTCAGGGAGGAGATGCCAGTGCGCTGATCGGTGCTTCGGCAGATGTCGTACCAGCCGAGCCGCCCGCCCGCGGAGTTGGCGAATGCCACGCAGTCCTTGGCCAGCTCGGGCCAGTCCGACCTGGCGCCCAGCACGATCTGGAGCGACTTGCGGTCGACATGCTGGCCCTCGTCGGCGGGGTGCGCGTTCACGACCAGTGGTCCTGCTGGTAGTCGACCATGTCGCTCCCGATGAGCTGGCGGGTGCTGTTGCCCGTCCGCACCCAGAAGTCTGACAGGTCGCGCCCATCCCCCGTTCGCGCGAAGACCGGGCGAGCGCTGGCCGCGACGGCGACACGGCACACGTCCTTGCCCTCGATGGCGTCGAAGGAGACCCGCACGAGCGTGCCGGCGGTGCCGCTCAGGTTGGACTCGAAGAGCTGGGTCAGGAACAGCTCAAAGCCGTCCCGATTGCCCTTCGACCCCAGGCTCGCGTAGTCGGCTTCGAGCCCGATCACGGTGCTGTCGTCGCCCACTCCGATGAGGAGCGTGCCGCCTTCGGCGTTCATGAAGCCCGCGACCGTCTTCACGATGACCTGCTCCATCTTCTTGTCCAGCATCCCGGCGCGTACATTCCAACGGGCCGTTGCCTTGAACTCGACCTGGAGCGACTCGCCCTGGGCGACCAGGTCGGCGGTGGTCTGGGCCGGCCGCTCGCCCTCCGTCGCCGACCCACCCGCTCCGAGCGTTGCGAAGCCGGCTCGGACCACATCCGCGATCTTCCTCCGCCGCTTCTCCAGGAAGGTGTCGTAGTCGAGCTGTTCCCAACCCAAGGGCAGGGCGTGCCAGTACACCTGCCGCTGGAGCCTCTCGGGAGAGAGCCGCGCAGCGTAGTCCAGCCAGTACTCGGCTGGCGCCTTCCGCCCGATGGCACCGTTGTCGGGCCACTCGACGAAGGCCATGTTGGCGATCTGGTTGCGACGGGTCGGGTCCTGGATTCCCAGGTCCTCCAGATGCTTCTGGGGGAAGAGGTGGTGGCTCTCGATGTTCCGGACAGCAGCGATGGCCGGGTCCAACCGGGAGGACACCTTGGCGGTGGAGAACAGGACCTCGGCATCGAGCAGGTTCAGCGCGGCCCAGTAGGCCAGCCGGGCCGGCGACTTTGCACCGGATGAGGCCAGGCGATTGGGCAAGGAGATGGACCAGTAGTCGCTAGTGAACACGGTGTCGATCTGCCGCTCCAGGGCATCGCAGAAGGCATCCGCGTCCCCTGGTGGCAAGCTGCGCAGCCGGTTCACGTCCGCCTCGAAGGCGCTCTCCGGGGAGCTGGTGTAGCGGCCGGTCGTGTGCGCCATGAAGAACCACCGGGCCACCGTGGCTCGAAGCCGCAGGCGCTCGACGCCGAAGTCCCGGTGGCCAATCAGGTACAGGGCGTAGGTGTAGACGATGGCCGTCTCGGACGTGATCATCCGTGCGCTGCGAAAGCCCGCCCGGTGCAGGGCGTGCAGGAACTCGTGCCAGTTGGTGAGGTCCAGCGCATAGTCCTGCGCGGCATCGAGGCGCGCGAACTGCTCCGCCCGCCGCTCCGGGCTGAACTGCCCGGTCTCGAGGTCCTTGCCGCGGAGCAGGGAGTAGACGTGCTCCAGCCGCCCCCGCCGCAGGGCCAGGCCCACGGCGACACGCAGGAGCTGGTCCGGCGCGGGCTCGAAGAAGTGGTTGTAGGGCGATGCGCCCGAGCGGGAGGGAGCCTTGGCCGCGCGGCTGAACGCCTCCAGCTTCTTCCTGCCCGTCTCTTCGAACACGGACATCAGGGTGAGGATGAAGTCCGCCTGGTTGAGCTTGACCCCCTCGGAGTTGATGCGGACGAAGATCTCCGCGACGCGCTCTTCCTCCAGGCCGGCATCCAGTTCGACCGCCTTGAAGGGGTAGTGCTCCAGGTTCTTCACCCGGTAGATGGCATCCTCCAGTGACCGCTCCTCGTCGCGCGGCAGGCGCTCTCCCCGCTGGGCGCTGATCCCGTCCAGGTAGCGCTCCCGCACCTCCCGAACATCTTTCCAGATTTCCGTGATATCTGGAATAAAGGCAGGGTTCTTCTCGATCGTGGCGTCGGTGACCGCGAAGCGCTGCTCGCCCGGGTGGAAGGCGATGCGGATGCGCGCCTGCGTGTAGTCCTTGCGCAGGACCGGGGTGCCGGTGATCACCGCATACAAGGAGGTGAGGCGCTGCTGGCCGTCGACGATGAGCAGGCGGGGCGGCGCTTCCTTGCGGTCCTGGCCGATCGGGCGCGCGGCCACCTCGGCGCCGGTGGCCCAGAGCAACAGCGAGCCCACCGGGAAGCCCTTGTACATCGAGTCGAGCAGGTCCCGGACCTTGGCCGCCTTCCAGACGAAGGGCCGCTGGATCTCGGGCAGGGCCACCTCGCCGCGGCGGATGCTCTCGACCAGGCCGAGCAGGGTGAAGGTCGTGTCACGGTAGAGGGTGATGGGCATGGGCGGCTCGCAGCAAGGGGGGAGAATGATCAGGTGTCAGCGTCGAGGACATGGGTCGAAGCATAGAAGTAGGGGGTGAACCAGCGCGGAGGCTTCTCGGGTGCCCGGAACTCCACCGACTCACCGTCGCGACGCCGATGGTGAACGTCTTCCAGCATCGGCGCGCGACCCGGTGCGTCCAGATCAGGTACGACGACCACCGCTCGGGTCTGGAAACCCGTGGGGACCTTCTCGACCACCTTGTCGCCCCGGCGCGAGGCCTTGCTCAGCCAGGTGCCTGAGCGCGAGGCGCGGGGGAGCCGCTCGAAGGTCTCGAACTCGGGCTTGACTCGCAACCGGGGCCCGCCGGGCCCCCAGTGGTAGATGGAGCCCTCACCGGGGCCCCTGCGGGCGAGGGAGGCTACGAACTGGAGACCCTCGTCGCGCACGAGGGGGATGGCCTGTGCCGCCACCATCACCGGCTTCTGCAGATCGCGGGAGTCGACACGAGCTGTGATGGGGCGCGACCCGACCTTGCCGTCCGCGCCCTGGTTGACCATGGTCACGGTCCCTTCGAAGAGGACGGGTCGCGCCCGTTGGCGGCGACCGGCGTCGAACAGCTCCCCAGGTCCGTACAGGTGCAATCGGAAGGGGCGCCCCAGGACCAGCTCCCTCTGGAGCTTCTCCAGGTCGACGTCCAGGTACAATCGCACCTCCTGAAGGTCCAGGAGATCCGGAGTGTCAGCCTCCGCATGCAGGACCAGCGTCGACAGCGGTCGGTAGACGTCGATGCCCTGTTCGCCACCTGCCACGGTCCAGGTGTAGTGCTTCTGCAACTGCTGGTAGAAGGCGAGGTTCGCGGGGTCGTAGGGCACACAGCCCCGGTCGCCCCGGCAGGCGCGAATGTGCGCACGTGCCTGCTTCGCAAACGGATCGTCCGAGGCGCAGTCGACCCGGACCGAGGCCTCACGGTTCCATCCATCCAGCGCCAAGCAGGTCCAGTTGTGGCTGCCGACGAGGATCGTGCTTTGGCCGCCGGCCCGCCGGACAGCGACGACCTTGGAGTGAAAATGGCCGCGATCAGATCGTTCCTGCGGCAGCTCCCGCCCGAGGTGGATCCAGAGCACTCCCGGCCAGTCCTTCGCGAACCCAGCTAGGGCCTCGAGATCGGTCGGCGAGCGCACGCTGACCACTGCCCTGACGGCGGGGTGCTTGGGTGAAGGGGCAAGCTTCGTGCAGAACCGCCGTAGCTCGGCCACCCCCCGCGGCGTGCAGTAGGCGACCGCGACGCGCAGCTCCTCAGCGTCGGCCAGCACCTCGTCGAGGTTGGTGGCGAGGGGACGAACGGCGTCGGCGTCGTGGAATGCGACCTTCATGCCGGCTCCGGCGCCCAGGC
>DDSR01000035.1 GCA_002343455.1 Deltaproteobacteria bacterium UBA2385
CGGTCGGAGCTGTTTCTGGATAGGTGCCCCCCCCTCCTACCCGACCAGACGCACCATGCCCGGCAGGATCCACGTCCTCGGCCCCCAGCACCCGCAGCACAACCTGCCGGCGGCCCTCGACAAGGTCGGCGTCGAGGGTCCGGTGGCGGTGGTCAGCGCCGGTTGGCGCCACGACGAAGCGCAGCTCGACGCGCTCGCCCGCGCCTCGGGGCGCGATCTGGTCCACCTGCCGCTCTACCGCTGGTTCGACGAGGTCTCTGCCCAGCTCCCCGAGCTGGCCACGCAGTGGCACGAGCAGCAGTCGCAGATCCGCGCCCTCAAGCAGGCCTACACCATCCAGCTCCGAGGCGTGGCCTATGTGCTCGACGAGCTCGAGCGTCGCGGGCTCCGTTCGGCCTCCATCCAGGCCGAGGAGATCGCCTTCGCCTTGCAGAGCATCCGCACCCTGGACCAGCGGGTCCTCCGCCGCCTGGACGAGGTGCGCGCGGCCTTCCCCCAGTGCGCGCGCCCCTGGGAGCTGCCCGAGGTCGCCGCCCTCCACGAGCAGTCCCGACACAAGCTCGGGCACTGCCAGGCCCTGCTCGTCTCGGGCGGCCACGTGGCGGTGCTGCTCAACCGCATGCGCTTCTTCGGCCTCGACGACCTCGCCCGCGAACACCACCAGCGCGGCGGGCACATCTTCGCCTGGTCCGGCGGGGCCATGGTCCTCAGCGAGCGCATCGTGCTGTTCTACGACGACCCCCCCCATGGCGCCGGGGACCCCGAGCTGCTCGACCGGGGCCTGGGGCTCGTCCCCGGCCACCTCTTCTTCCCGCACGCCAGCGAGCGCCTGCGCCTCCACGATCGCGAGCGGGTGCACCGGCTGGCCTCGCGCTTCAGTCCTTACCGCTGCCTGACGCTGGACAACGGCGCCTGGCTCGAACTTGAGGGCGAGCTCATCTCCGACCTCGGCCAGCCCGACGCCGCTCGGGAGCTCTCCAGCGATGGGACCGTGCAGCCGCTGCCCGGCGCGGCCGCCGACGCCGCCGCCCAGGAGCTGGGATGAACCGGCTCCACCAGCTCGAGGCCAGCCTGCTCGCCGACCCCGACCGGGCAGCCGAGCTGATCCAGGCCCTCGGCGTCGAGGGCGAGCTGCCCCTCCGCAACGAGCGCGATGCGGTCTTCATCTTCTTCGATGGGCGGGACGCCTCCCAGGTCTTCCTGATCCACTGGGTCCACGGCCTGGAGTCCAGGCAGCCCCTGCAGCGCCTGGGCCACAGCAAAGTCTGGGCGCTCAGCCTCGACCTGCCCCCCGCCGCCCGGGTCGAGTACAAGTTCGAGGTGCTGCGCGACGGCCGCACTGAGTGGGTACGCGACCCCAACAACTCGCGGCAGGCCTTCGATCCCTTCGGCAGCAACAGCGTCTGCCCGATGCCCGGCTACCACGAGCCCACCTGGGTCCACCGCGATCCCCTCGCCCGCCGGGGCCGACTGGAGCGCTTCGCCTTGCGCTCGCGGGTCTACGGCGAGACCCGCACGGTCCACGTCTACCTCCCCCACGAGTACCGACCGGACAAGCGCTACCCGCTCCTCATCTGCCACGACGGCAGCGACTACCGCCGCTTCGCCAGCCTGGTGGAGGTGCTGGACAACCTCGTCCATCGGCACGAGGTCAAGCCGCTGATCGTCGCCTTCACCGACGGAGGCCGCCGCAACGAGGAGTATGGCGCCAATCCTCGCCAGCCCGTCTTCCTGGTCGACGAGCTGCTGCCCGCCCTGCAGGCTCGGCACAAGATCAGTGAGAACCCCGAGGAGCGCGGCCTGATGGGCGCCAGCTTCGGAGCGGTCAGCAGCCTGTACTGCGCCTGGACCCGCCCCGGGGTGTTCGGGCAGCTGCTCCTCCAGTCCGGCAGCTTCGTCTTCACCGACATCGGCCACCACGGCCGCGGCCCCCTCTGGGACCCGGTGGTCGGCTTCGTCAACGCCCTCCGCGAAGACCCGGCCCGCATCCAGGCCCGGCTCTACCTCAGCTGCGGGCGCTTCGAGGGACTGATCGCCTACAACCGCGGCCTGATCCCGCTGCTGCGCCGCTCCGGACTGGACCTGCGCTTTCAGGAGAGCGACGACGGCCACAACTGGATCTGCTGGCGGGACCGGCTACGCGAAGGCCTCACCTGGCTCTTTCCGGGCTATCTCTGGATGGTCTACGACTGAGGTCCGCGGGGACTGCTCCCCTGCCCTCCCGGTTCCTGGTTGATGGAGGTTCTCGTGTTCCTGCTCCTGCTCAGCCTGTGCGCCCAGGCGGGGGTCTTCCTCAGCCCTCAAGAAGCCAGCGCCCTGCTCAGCGCGGGGGCGGTGGCCCTCGACGCGCGCGGGGAGTCCGACTGGAAGCGGGCCCACCTCCCCAGCTCCGCGCCGCTGGGCTGGATGGGCCTGCGGGACGGCCTGCTGCGCGTGGGGCGACTGACCGCCGACGCCGACCGGCTGCGCGAGGCCCTGCAAGAGGTGGGCGTCCGCCAGGACGGCGCCGTCATCGTCTACGACGCAGGCCGAGACGGCTGGGGAGAGGCCGGGCGCATCTGGTGGACGCTCGACTACCTCGGCCACTCCGAGGTCTACATCCTCGACGGCGGGCTGCCCGCCTGGATCTCGGCCGGTCTCGCCACCTCGTCCGTCTCCAGCCCCCTCCCCAAGGGCGACTTCCAGCCCTCCCCCAAGGAGGATCGTCGCGCCATGCTGGAGGAGGTCGAGAGCGCCGCCCAGCTCTGCGCCCGAGGCCCTTGCCCGACCGTCTTCTGGGACACCCGCGAAGCCCGCGAATTCGCCGGGGCCACGCCCTACGGCGAGAGCCGCGGCGGGCACATCCCCGGCGCCGTCCACCTCTGGATCGGCGACCTGACCGACAGCCAGGGCATGCTCCTGCCCGCCGAGCGCCTCCGCTCCCTGCTCACGACCGCCGGCCTGCCCGCCCCGGCCGAGGTCGACAAGGAGATCGTGGCCTACTGCACCGGGGGCGTGCGCTCCGGCTTCGCCGCCGCCGTCTTGCGCGAGCTCGGCTACGACAACGTCGCCAACTACGACGGCAGCATGTGGGAGTGGAGCGCCGATCGCTCCCGGCCGATGGCTCAGCCCTGAAGAGGCGCCAGCTCGGCAGAGAAGTGCCGCAGGAACGGCGGCTCGTGGACGATGCGATAGCCGCCGAGCGTGGAGGAGCGCGCCGCGACCTTGGCGGCCACCTCGATCACGTAGTCGATGTGGCTCTGGGTGTAGACCCGCCGGGGCACCGCCAGGCGGACGAGCTGTAGCGGCGCGTGTCCGGGGAACATCAGCTCGCCGATCTCGACGCTGCGGACGCCCCCCTCCAGGTAGAGCGCGTTGGCCACGGCCACGCCGGGCAGCTGCTCGGCGGGCAGGTGCGGCAGGAGGGCCCCAGCGTCGATGAAGACCGCGTGCCCGCCGGCCGGCTGGACCACTGGAACGCCGACCTGCCGCAGGCCCTCCGCGAAGTAAGCGATGCTCTTGGCGCGGTAGCGCAGGTAGTCGACGTCCAGCGCCTCGCCCAGGCCGACGGCCATGGCCGCGAGGTCGCGCCCGGCCAGCCCGCCGTAGGTCGGGAAGCCCTCGCTCAGGATCAGCTCGTTGCGAAACAGCTCAGCGACCTTGTCGTCGCGAGTGCAGAGCAGCCCGCCGATGTTGACGATGCCATCCTTCTTCGCCGACATCGTGCAGCCATCCGCCAGCGAGAAGATGCGCCGGGCGATGTCCAGCAGGCTCCAGCGGTCGTAGCCGGGCTCGCGGCTGTGGATAAACCAGGAATTCTCGGCGAAGCGCGCGGCGTCGATGTAGAAGGGCACCCCCGCGGCCCGCGCCCGTGCGCTGACGGCCTCGATGTTCGCCATGCTGACGGGTTGGCCGCCCGCGGCGTTGTTGGTCAGGGTGAGCATCACCATGACCACCTTGGATCCATGCTCGGCCAGGGCCGCGTCCAGGGCGGCCAGGTCCATATCACCCTTGAACGGTGAGCCGTCCTGGGGCCGCAGGGCCTCCGCTACCGGCAGGTCCAGCGCGAGGGCTCCTGCCTGCTCCACATGGGCGCGGGTGGTGTCGAAGTGGGTGTTGTTCAAGACCACCGCGCCCGGCGGGATCAGCGTTCGGGCCAGGATGCGCTCGGCCGCCCGGCCCTGGTGGACCGGGAGGACATGGGGGAAGCCCATGATGTCGTGCACCACGGCCTGCAGCTGCAGGAATGAGCGGCTGCCGGCGTAGCTCTCGTCGCCCTCCATCAGGGCCCCCCACTGGCTGGCGCTCATCGAGCCCGTCCCCGAGTCGGTCAGCAGGTCGATGGTGACCTCGTCCGCGAGCAGCTTGAAGAGGTTGTGCCCCGCCCGACGCAGGGCCGCGGCGCGCTCGGCAGGGTGCAGCAGGGGGATGGGCTCGACCGCCTTGATGCGGAAGGGCTCGATGATCGTCTTCCAAGGCCATGGTTCCATCGTGTCACCTCGGGCCCCGCGGCGGCGCCCAGCGATTCTGGACCGTCAGAGCTGCAGCGTGTCCTGCTCGACGACCGTGGAGCGGTCGAC
Source organism: Deltaproteobacteria bacterium UBA2385 (assembly GCA_002343455.1). Classification (GTDB taxonomy): domain Bacteria; phylum Myxococcota_A; class UBA796; order UBA796; family UBA2385; genus UBA2385. The sequence continues at coordinate 4,560 of DDSR01000035.1, forward strand.
GGGCTGCTCGTCGATCTCCTTGAGCTGAGCGGCGTGCCAGGCCTTCAGCGCCGCCTCGTCGGCGAAGGGCTCGGCGGGGACCCGCCACTCCACCGACGCCTCGGCCTTGCACTGCTTGCCCAGGCTGAGCTCCCAGCCGGAGGCCGCCGCCTGCGCCCGCTTCGAGAGCTGATCGGCCCAGGTGCGTCCCGGATCCTTGACCTCGGCGAGGTGAACCCGTCGCCAGGTCTGCTTGCCCTTCTTGCAGGGCGCGGTTTCGACCGCGACGGCCCCCCACAGCAGGCTCCCATCCGCCTGGGCCAGCTCCCGGTAGCGCGCCGCCGCCAGCGCGTCGGCCCCCGCTTCGTCGCCCAGGGACTGCATCGCCACCCGCGCGGCGTCGACCACCCGCAGGGGCAGGCTCGGCGCCAGCTCGGTGATCGCCTGCGACGCCGCGGCCGCGTCTTCGGGACGGGCCCCCCCGGCGACGCCCACCCGGGCTGCATCCGAGAAGGACTGCACGATGTAGGAGAGGGTCTCGGGGTCTTCGGTGCGCGCCGCCAGCTCCTTCAGCTTGGGGATGGCCGCCGGTCCTTGGCTGCGGGCGTAGACCTCCAGCAACCCAAGGAAGCGGCTGCGATCCGGCCCGATGGGCTTGTCCAGCTCGGCGGCGAAGATCGCCCCGACCTCGGGCCCGCCGCAGCGGGAGAGGGCCCGGAACCAGCGATCGGTCCAGAACTCGTCGCCCAGCCGCTCCTTGGTGCCCATCAGGAAGTCGCGGACCGCGGCGTTGCCGTCGCAGACCTCGCCCAGGGCGGCGATCGTGCGGCTGCGCCCGCTGGGATCCATGCCCTTCATCCAGGTCAACAGCACATCGGTCGCCCCGATCTCGATCGTCGCCACGGCCGCGCGATCCCCATCCTCGCCCGGCAGCACCCGCGGCAGCTCCTTGGCGACGACCTTCCGCGCCGTGGCTGCGTCGCAGCGGGCCAGCTCCACGAAGATCGGGCCGGCTTGAACCGGGCTGGCGGCCGTGAGGCTGCGGGCCAAGGCGGGGCCGTTGCAGTCCTGGGCTGCGGCGGGGAGAGCGAGCAGGGCGAGCAGGGCGAGCATCAGGAGCCTCCAGGTGGCTGCTCCTGATAACGGACCGGGCGCGCCTCGGCCGCTGTTCATAGGCGCCGATGGTCGGAGGGAGACCCTCCTCGCCCCAATGCGTGCTACGTTCCGATCGTCCCTCCAGCCCGACCTCCCGATGGCCACCTCCGGCTCGTTTCACCTCCCCCTCAACCAGGTCTCCAACCTGGGCGTCAGCCTTGACCGCGACGGGCGCATCGAAGCCGTGAACGCCGCCCTGTGCAGCTTCCTGGGCCGAACGGAAGCCCAGCTGCTCGGCGCGGACTGGTTCGACACCGCGATCTCGACCGAGGGCCGCGATCAGGTGCGGGCCGTCTTCGCCCGCATCATGTTGGGCCAGGTGGCCCTCGTCCGCCACTACCAGAATCGGCTGGTGCGGGCCGATGGCAACGCGGCGCCTGTCTCGTGGTTCAACCTCCCGCGCCGGGACGAGCACGGCGCCATCATCGGCACCCTCAGCCTGGGTGATCCCCTCGAAGCCGTGACCGATACCGGCTCGGGCGAGCCGGCGGCTCTTCGCTCCGAGCTCGATCTCCTGCGCGCGCGGCTGGACGAGGCGCAGGCGCTGATCGACCACAACCCCACGGCTGTGCTCGTCCTTCGAGCCGCCCAGGGGCAGGACTTCCTCGACGCGCCCATCCTCAGCGTGAACAATGCGGCGGCCGCCCTGCTGCAGCTCCCGATCAGCCAGGCGATCGGCCGCTCCACCCGTCAAGCCGGGCTCCGCCTGCCCTGGGAGCCCCTGCGCCAGGCCATCCTCAACGCCCAGGACCCCCAGATCTCCACCGTCCACCTGCCCGAGCTGCACACGATCGAGGGCCAGGATGCCGGCGTCTTCTCGGTTCGAGCCTTCCGCCTGGGCGCCGACACCGTCGGGCTCACCGCCGAGGACGTCACCCAGGCGTGGCGGGAGCGGGTCGAGTCCCATCGCCAGGCCCAGTTCCTGGAGACCGTGCTCGACCACATCCCCGACATGGTCTTCGTGAAGGAGGCCCGAGACCTGCGCTTCGTGCGCTTCAATCGCGCAGGCGAGCGCCTGCTCGGCCTCAGCAGGGACGAGCTGATGGGCCGGAACGACAACGACTTCTTCCCCCCGGACGAAGCTGAGTTCTTCATCCGGAAGGACCGCGAGGTCCTGGCGACGGGAGGTGTGCTCGAGATCCCCGAGGAGCCCATCCACACCCGCGATGGAGTGCGCACCCTGCACACCAAGAAGATCGGCGTCCACGACGAGTCGGGCCGTCCGCTCTACCTGCTGGGGATCTCCGAAGACATCACCGACCGCAAGAAGGCCGAGCTCGAGCTGGAGCGCCGCGCGCTGCTGCTCGAACAGAGCAACCGCGACCTTGAACAGTTCGCCTACATCGCCTCTCACGACCTGCAGGAGCCCATCCGGAAGGTGCGACAGTTCGGCGATCTGCTCGCCGAGAGCCTCGGCCCCGACCTGGCCCCCGAGCCGGCCGACTTCCTGCGTCGGATGAAGCTGGCGGCCGAGCGGATGCAGGGCCTGATCAACGACCTCCTGACCCTCTCCAGGGTGAACAGTCAGGACCGGGCCAACCAACCCGTGAACCTGGCCCAGCGCATATCCGATCTGCGCGAGAACCTCGCCGACGGCATCGCCGCCATCGGCGCCCGGGTCGAGGTCGGACCGCTGCCCGTCGTGCTCGGCGACCAGGTCCAGCTCGACCAGCTCTTCACCAACCTTGTCTGCAACTCACTGAAGTTCCACGACACCAGCCGCGAGCCCGTCATCCAGGTCCACTCCCGCATGGTCTCGCCGGAGATGGTCGAGATCTCGGTCGAGGACAACGGGATCGGCTTCCCCCCCGACGAGGCCGCGCGGATCTTCCTGCCCTTCCATCGGCTGCACGGTCGCGGCGACTATGATGGGACGGGCATGGGCCTGGCGATCTGCCGCCGCGTGGTCGAGCGCCACGGGGGCAGGCTGATCGCCGAGGGGCGCCCTGGACAGGGCGCCACCTTTCGGGTCCTGCTCCCCCTCGCCCCGGCGCCGAAGTGAGCCTCCCCCTCCCCACCATCCTGCTCGTCGACGACGACGACGACGACGTCCTCCTCGTCCGCCGGGCGCTAGGGTCCGCGGGCTGGTGCGGCCCCATCCAGCGGGTCGCCGACGGGCAGGAGCTGCTGGAGTACCTGCTCGGCAAGGGGGCCTGGGCAGGCAGCCCGCTGCCTGGACTGATCCTGCTGGACCTGAACATGCCGCGCCTGGATGGCCGCAGCGCGCTGGCTCGGCTCCGCGCCATCCCCGACCTGGCCCTCCTTCCCGTCATCGTCCTGAGCACCTCCGGCTCACCCCGGGACCGGTCCGAGGCCATCGAGCTCGGCGCCAACGACTTCATCCAGAAGCCGTCCACATACGCCGACCTGGTCGCGGCCATGCGGACCACTCGCGAGGTCTGGCTGCCATGAACGAACGCCCCATCCGCGTCCTGCTGATCGACGACGACGAGGACGACCGCCTGCTGACCCAGGCCCTGCTCCGGCGGGTGCCCGAGACCCGCTACGAGATCGACCTCGCCCCCACCTGGGAAGAGGGGCAGTCCGGCTTGATGGCCAGCGCCCACGACGTCTACCTGCTCGACTACGCCATGGGTGCGCGCACGGGCCTCGACCTGCTGCAGGACCTGGGCAAGGAGCGCGCCTCCGTCACCCCGATCATCTTCCTCACCGGCACGGGCAACCGCAGCATCGACCTCGAGGCGATGAAGGCCGGAGCCGCCGACTTCCTGGTCAAGGGCCAGGCCACCGCCTCCGAGATCGAGCGCTCCATCCGATACGCCATCGAGCGCGCCGCGATGGTCGCCGAGCTGCGCCGCCACAGCAGCGATCTCGCCCGCTCCAACGCCGAGCTGGAGCACTTCGCCCGCTCGGTCAGCCACGACCTCAAGGGCCCGCTCACGATCATCATGGCGCACCTGGAGCTCCTGGAGATGAGCGAGGGGTACACCCTCAAGCACGAGGCAAAACACAGCCTGGAGCTCGCCTCGCTCGCGGCCGTCCGCATGGCCCGCTGCATCGACGACCTCTTGGAGAGCGCCTGCGATGGGCAAGGCCAGGCGCGCATCCGCAGCACCGACCTCAACCAGACCGTGCGCTCGGTCCTCGCGCTGTTCGAGGGCGAGCTGAAGGTGACCGGGGGCAGGGTGCGGGTCGACCCCCTCCCCGATGTCCCGGCCGACCCCGTCCAGCTCGAGCAGCTGCTGCGCAACCTGGTCGGCAACGCGCTCAAGTTCCACGGCGACAAGCCCCCCGACGTGCACATCTCGGCCGAACGCACCGAGTCGGGCTGGAGGATCCGGATCAAGGACCAGGGCATCGGCATCCCCCCCCAAGACCTGGAGCGGGTCTTCCAGCTCGGCCAGCGCGCATCGAACGCGCAGGAGATCGGCGGAACGGGGCTGGGCCTGGCGATCTGCCGGCGGATCGCCGTCCAGCACCGGGGGCAGCTCCGCGTCAAGAGCACGGTGGGCCAGGGCAGCGAGTTCCTGCTGGACCTGCCGGCGCACTAGCAGCGCTAGGTGCCGTCCAGCAGCCTCCGCCCGACGTGCATCCCCAGGGCGTAGATCGACAGCTGCGGAGGCACTCCGATCGATCCCGGCAGGATCGAGCCGTCGCTCAGCCACAGCCCGGCGAGGTGGTGGTGCCGCCCATCGCTGCCCACCGCCGCCGTGGCCGGGTCGTCGCCCATCGGCACGCTGGCCATCGGGTGGACGGCGCTGACGTCGACCTCCTCCACCCGCACGGGGCGCTCCGCCAGCACGGCCGGGTCCTGCCCCGCCTCCAGGCTCAGCGCACGATCCCCGGGCACCAGCACCCGCCTCGCCCCGGCCGCCAGCAGCAGCCGGGCGCAGCGCTCCAGGCCCCGGGCCAGCTCGGCCTGGTCCTGCGGGGTCAGCGTGTAGCGGATGCTCCAGCCCAGCTCTCCCGAGGGCTTGACCCGGCCGGCGCTCTCTTCGTGCAGCATCGCCGTCAGGGCGCCCAGGTGGGGCAGGCGCTCCATCAGGGCCTGGTGCGCCTCGCCGTGGCCGGGGATCAAGGTCGCCACCCCCACGGGGTGCCCGAAGACCGGCACGATCCAGGTGCGATCGGCGGCGCCCTCCCGCAGATCGAGGTGCTCGGTGCACTCCACCGTCTGCGGGATGCCCTTCCAGGCCTCGATGCGCTCCTCGAAGTCCCCGGCGACGATCACCGAGGGGTGGATGCGCAGGCTGCGACCGGTCTGCCCGCTGGGATCGGGCACCTTGGAGCGCAGCAGCAGGGCGGGGGTCCCCGTCGCCGAGGCCGCCAGGCAGACCCGCGGGGCCTCGATCTCGATCCGCCCGAGCGGCTGCCGGGTGAGGGGGTCCAGCGCCAGGGCCTCCACTCCCCTCACCCGCCCGCCCTCGTGCAGGACCCGGGTGGCCTGGGCCTGGACCAGCACCGTCGCGCCGGCGGCGACCATCCGCGGCACGAAGACCTTCAAGGCGTTGTTCTTGGCGTCGTAGGAGCAGCCCAGCTCGCAGAAGCCGCTGCCGACACAGCCGGTGCGGTTGTGGGAGAGCCCCTCGTGCTTCCAGCCCAGGGCGGCGCTTCCACGGGCCAGCATCCGGTTGTGGGCGTTCCAGGCCGCCTCGGGGACCGCGCTGACCTCCAGCAGGGCCTCGACCTCCTGGTAGAGGGCGTGCCAGGCCTGCGGAGGAAGGTGCTGCATCCCGCGCTGCTGCTGCCAGTGCTTCAGGATCGAGTCCGGGACCCTCTTGCAGAGGTTGATGTTGTGCAGCGAGGAGCCGCCCAGGCCGTGGCCCTGCAGGATGCGCAGGCGGCGGTCGGTGCTGGTCTGGTTGCCGCCGTACCACATCAGCCGGGGCAGCATCTCCTCCTCCCGCTGGCTGGACTGGCCGGGCCGGATGAAGGCGCCGGCCTCCAGCACGACCACGCTCATCCCCGCCTCGGCGGCCAGCGTGGCGACCGGCGCGCCCCCAGGGCCCGAGCCCACCACGCAGAGATCGGCCTTCAGGCGGCCGGACAGGGGCAGGGTCGAGGCGTCGTGGATCATGAGGCCCAGCCGGGAGGGGGCGAGGCGGAGGCGAGCGCGACGTAGCGGTCCGATCGCTCGGCTCGGGGCACCCAGGGGCCCTCGTAGCCGATGGAGTCCCAGAGCGCGTCCTGCTGCCAGGCCCCCAGCAGGCAGAGGTCGCGGATCCCGCGGTAGAGGATGCGCCCAGGCGCCGGCCCCTCTTTCAGGGCCTGCAGGCTTGCCTCACGCTGCGCCAGCGAGAGGCGGGTGAAGCGGTCCAGGTGGCCGCTCAGCAGCGTGCCCTGGTCGATCGCCAGCAGCAGCCCGCTGATCTCGGCGCGCATCGGCGTGGGGAAGGAGCGGGAGTAGGCCGCCACCGCCGCGGGGATCCGGTCCAGCACCCGGCCGGGCATCTTCGGCAGGACCACCTCGGCCGCGGCCCGAATCACCGCAGCCTCCCAGTCGGCGAGCCCGGGGACCGGCGCGGGCAGCCCGCGGTCGCCCAGCAGCCTCCAGGCTCCGAAGGCGAGCATTCCTGTGGAAGCGATCAGGAATGCTCGCCGAGCGCGGGAGGGCCGGCCTTCCAGTCGCGCCTGGAGGGAAGGAGGCAGCCGCTCCCGCCAGCCCGGATCCGTCGGCAGAGGCCCGGCCCGACGCGGCGTCATCCAGAGCAGGACCCGCTCGCCCGCAGGCGGTCGGCGCAGCAGCGAGGCGAAGGCCTTGCCCGTGTAGATCGGCTCGGCCGGGAGCCCCAGGGCCCGAAGGCGGGTCGTCACCTCTCGCGAGGCCGAGCTGGCGCTGCCGTAGGCCGGACCCGCCCCGCTGTGGTCGACCTGGAGCGGAGCCAGCTCGACGGGCAGGGATACTCCTTGGTTATTCAACCAACCTAACGCCGCTAGAGCGATCTGCCGCACCCTCCAGGCTCCGGTGAAGACCCGCTCCACCGCCGCCCCGGCCTGCACCACCGGCGCCTTGCCATCCCTCCTCAGCCAGAGCCCGGCCCCCAGCACCAGCCCCGCCGCCGTGCCGCCGGAGCCCAGGGCCACCACGATCCGGTCCGGCATCGGCAGCAGGCCCTGCTCGATCTGCAGGGCCAGCTCGCGCACGGCCAGCATCACCCCGACCACCGCGGGGGGGTGGGTGCCGCCGGGGCCGATGACCGCGCTGCCCCGCCAGCTCGAGCCCAGGAAGAGGCCCGGCGCGCGCACGCCCATCCCCACCCGACCGCCGTAGAAGCGCAGGCTCGTCGCCCGGCTGGCGGTGAAGGCCAGGTTGTCGAGCACCAGGTCCTCGACCGGCTCCCAGAAGAGCTGGGCGTGAAAGGGCCGCCCCAGCCGCTCGCTGGCCGCGCTCAGCGCGACCAGGTGCCCCGAGCCGATCGCCCCCATCGAGGTCCAGGAGGCCGCCTGCGCCCAGGGAGGGGACGCCAGCAGCAGGTCCAGCTTGCGCACCTTGCTGCCGCCGTGCAGCGCAGGCAGCAGGTCATCGCGCTTGGCGCCCAGCCAGGAGAGCGAGAGCTGGGCCGCCAGCTCGGGGTGCTCGCTGACCGGCGAGGGCTCGGTGATCAGTCCCAGGCGGGGCAGGCTGTCCAGGCGTTCGAGCACGCGGCTCCTCCGGTCCGGTCCGTATCGCGCTCAGCGGCGGGGCCCGCGCTTCCGACGGCGAAGCAGGGCCAGCGCGCCGAAGAGCGGCGCCCACGCGGAGGCTCCTCCGGTCGAACAGCCCTTGAGCTCACCTTGCAGAGGCCGGAGCGCACCGGGCGGCCGGAGGTCGTCGACCCCTCCGTCCGCGCCGCTCGCACCTGTGTCCGCGCTCCCCCCGGTGTCCACGCTGACCCCGGTGTCCTCGGTCGGCGTCGTGGGCTCCTCCTCCACCCAGGGGGTGGCGCAGTCCACCGCCAGGCTGAAGTCGCTGACCGCGCCCTCGTAGCCGTCGATCACCAGGACGTACTCCTGCCCGGCCGTCGCCGAGAAGCTGATCGACTCGTCGGTTCCGTCGGGCTGCACGCTGGAGCCCAGGCAGCCGGTCGCGTCGCAAGCGGCGTCGTCCAGCAGGTACAGATCCAGGTCGGCGGAGAGGCCCGTAAGGCGCAGGCTCACCGTCTCCGAGGCGGCGCTGCGCACCTTCACCGCCAGCTCCGGCCCGGTGTAGGTGTAGGTCGAGCAGCCGTAGAAGGCGTGGGTGGAGGTGCTGCCGGCGGCGTCGTTGCGGCTGCTGAGGACCTCGCCGCAGCTCAGGGTCTGGACCGGCTCGCAGGCGGGCGTGNNTGGCTGCCCTGGTCCACCCAGCGGCTGGCGCTGCTGCTGCACGAGCCGTTGAAGGGATCCACCCGGTTGTCGGCGGCGTCGCGCACCTCGAAGTGCAGGTGGGGCCCGGTCGAGTAGCCGCTGCTGCCGACCTGCCCCAGGTAGTCGCCGCAGGCCACCGCCTGTCCGGTCGAGACGGCCACGGTCCAGGTCCGCATATGGGCGTAGATCGTCTGGCTGCCGTCGGGGTGCTGCAGCCAGACGTAGTTGCCGTAGCCGCCCCCGCCGTCGCAGTCCCCCGTGCTGCAGTCGTCGGCCACCCCGTCGTTGGTCGCGGTCACCACCCCCGCGGCCGCCGCGACGATCTCGCGCCCCTCCTCCATCCCGGTCCAGGAGCCGACCCCGAAGTCGCTGCCCCGGTGCCCGCTGTAGGTCAGGTCGCTGCAGGCCCAGTCCGTGGTCCCGCCCTGGTCGAAGTAGGCCGTCGGGTAGTAGTGGCCGTAGTCGGCGTCGCTGGCCGGGAAGCGCAGCTGGCTGGCCAGGGCGGGGAGCGCGAGGAGCAGGAACATCGGCGGATGGTAGCGCAGGAGCGCCCCGCCGGGTGTGACTAGCTAGTGCCAGGCACTAGCTAGTCACACCCCCCCAACAATTTCCATCGGCCCGCTTCTCACTCCGCGAGGCTGGGGGGTGTACAAGGCGACCACGGAGACGATGATGACCCCGCTCCCGCTGCTGCTGAGCCTCTCCCTCCCCGCCTTCGCCGATGCCACCGTCCTCCCCACCTGGGCCCTGGTGGTCGGCTCCAACCGCCCGGGCGAGGGCCAGACCGCCCTGCGCTACGCCCATGACGACGCCGAGCGCATGGCGGCGGTGCTGGCCGAGCTGGGCCCGGTGCCGCCCGAGCGCCTGCGGGTGCTCACCGACCCCGACCCCGCCCGGCTCTCCGAGGCGATCGACCAGGTCGAGCGGGAGATCGTCGCGGCTGGCCTGGACCGCAGCCGGCTCTTCTTCTACTACTCCGGCCACGCCCGCGCCTCGGGCCTGGACCTGGGTCCCGAGCGCCTCGCCCTGAGCGCCCTGCGCGCGCAGCTGGAGCGCGTCCCGGCCAGCTCGCGGGTGCTGGTGCTGGACGCCTGCCAGTCCGGCGCCCTGGCCGATCCCAAGGGTGTGCACGCCTCGGGCACCTTCTCGACCGTCAGCGTGCAGGGCCTGGACACCGAGGGCACCGTCGTCATCGCCAGCTCCTCGGCCGACGAGCTCTCGCAGGAGGACGAGTCCCTGCAAGGCAGCCCCTTCACCCACCACCTCGTCGTCGGGCTGCGCGGGGCCGCCGACCGGGACGCCGACGGGCGGGTCACCCTGGACGAGGCCTACGGCTACGCCTACGACCGCACCCTGCTCTCGACCTCGGGCACCCGCATCGGGCGCCAGCACCCCACCCTGAACAGCGAGCTGAAGGGCCGCGGGGCGATGGTCCTGACCCGACCCGAGGGCGCCAGCGCCCGCTTGCACCTGGGCCCGCAGGACGAGGGTGAGCTGCTGCTGGCCCGCGACGGCTTCGTGGTGGCCGAGGTCAGCAAGGTGGCCGGCGAGGCCCTCACCCTGGCCCTGCCGCCGGGCAGCTACGAGGTGGTTCACCAGCAGGGCGAGGACGCCGAGCGCTGCGAGCTGGAGATCGCCGCCGGGACCTCCACCCTCTACGCCCCGACCCGCTGCCGCCGGCTGCGCGCCGACGAGGCCCGGGCCAAGGGCGAGGCCGGGCTGGCGGACCGCTCGACCCTGGTGGAGACCGTCGGCATCGAGCTGTCCATCGGCGGGACCACCATCGGGCAGGACGCGTACACCACCCGCCTGGAGGACTTCAGCTACGGCGAGGGCTGGAACCTGGGGCTGGTCGGCAGCGCGCGGGTCTCCTACTCCCTGCACCGCAACCTGAGCCTGCTGGCCTCGACCGCGTCGCTGGAGGCGCAGAGCTGGCAGCGCAGCATCGGCTCGGAGGGAGGCAACTCCAACGAGACCCGCTTCGGCTGGAGGGGCTCCCGAACGATGCTAGGCGCGCGCGGACAGCTCCCCCTGGCCGACGACTGGCTGGTCCCCTACGCCCAGGTCGAGGCCGGCCTCGGCACCTCGTTCAGCGAGTACCAGAGCGGCGAGGACCCGGCCGTCGAGCAGCGCCAGTGGGGCCCGGCCATCGGCGGAGGCCTGGGCCTGCAGCTGATGCCCTCCTTCGGGCAGCGGCGTTGGCGGCACCTGGGCCTGTTCGTGCAGGTCGAGCTGGTCCACGCCCCCGTCCTGAAGAACCTGCTGGACGAGACCCACGACCTGGGCGGGCGGGTGACCACCGTCGGCCTCCGCGCTGCTCTCTGAGAGGACCTGACCATGAAGAACCACTCCCCCCGCCTCCTCCTGGCCCTGCTGGTGCTCTCCCTGGGCAGCCTCGGCGCCACGGACTCCTGCGGCTCGGACATCCTGGCCGACCCCAGCTTCGACCTCTGGTGTCAGGACGAGGCCGGCCAGCAGACCCTCTGCACCTGGGAGCTGGAGGAGGGCCGCATCGAGCCGGTCCCGACTTGGCACGAGGCCGAAGAGGGGGCGAGCCTGATCGGCGAGCTGGTCAGCATCAGCCAGCTCGTCGAGCTGGGCTCCGATGAGCTGGACTGCATCTTCTTCACGCTCAACGCCGAGGTCTCCGACGAAGACGACGCGGACTCAGGGGAGCGGGCCAGCCTCGCCCTGCTGCTGGACTTCAACGACGACGGGCTGGTCGAGCTCGACCAGGTCCTGGTGGCCGACGACTACCGCGCCGTACAGCTCTTCCTGACCCCGCCAGAGGAGTTCGAGAGCGTGCGCGTGCGGGTGCGCAAGACCGGGGCCGGCGAGGCCATCCTGGCGGCGATCCGCGCCCAGAGCGAGTCCAGCGACAACTGCCACGAAGCGCCGATCGAGCTCCTCCAACCCTGATGCGCCCCGAGCCTCCCCCTCTGGATCCCCAGACCTTCTACACCCGCTACGCGCCGGCGCTGCTGCGCAAGTGTGAGCGCCTGCTCGGCGACCGCGCCGAAGCGGAGGACGTCGTGCACCAGCTCTTCGTCGACCTGATCCACCGCGGGCGCACCGACGTCGGCCTGCCCTGGCTGTTCCGAGCGGCGACCAACCGCGGCCTGAACCGCCTGCGGGACCGGCGCCGACAGGGCGAGCTGCTGGCTCAACACGGGGAGGGCATGCTCCACCCCAGCCCGGCGCGGATCGACGAGCGGCTGATCGACCGCCGCGAGCTGCTGAGCCTGGTCGAGCGCCTGGACGAGCTCAGCGCCGAGATCCTGGTCCTGCACTTCGTCGACGGCGTCGATCAGGGCGAGGTGGCCGAGCTGCTGGGGCTGAGCCGCCGCGCGGTCGTGGCCCGCATCGCCGCCATCCGCGCACGCGCCCGGGAGGAGTCATGAACTGGCTGGAGCTGGAGCGGCAGGCCCTGGGCGAGCTGCCCGAGCCCCCCGAGGGGGCCGTCGAGCTGGGCCTGGCGCGGATCCAGGCCGACCGGCGAGAGCTGCCTCCGCTGGACCTCAGCCGCGGGGACTCCGGCCTGCCTCTCCCTCCCCTGCCCACTCGGTCCGTCCGGCGGGCGCCCGTGGTGGTCGGGGCGGTGGCCCTGCTGCTGGCCGCGGGCCTGGGGCTGTTCGTGCTGCCCGCAGGCCTGCCCGGCTTCAAGGGCGGCGAGCCGACCCTGGCCCTGGAGCGGCAGCGGGACGGGGCGCTCGACGCGCGGGACTTCCGCCCGGGCGACCGCTTCCAGGCCCGCCTGAGCTGCCCTCCCGGCGATCGCGACTGGACCCTGCGCGCCGAGCAGGACGGGCAGATCGAGCTGCTGGGGAGCGGCCGGCTGAGCTGCGCCAACGGGCTGAAGCTGCCGGTCGGCTGGACGGTCGACGGCGGAGGCCCCGTGCGGATCTGCCTGCAGCTGGACCAGGACGAGCCCCTCTGCCGGGAGCTGCAGCCCCTTCAGTAGGCGCTGAGCCCCGAGGCAGCCAGCTGCCGGGCCAGCTCGGCGTGGCCGTCGTCGGAGAGGTGGACGTCGTCGCGCTCTTCTCGACGCCAACGATCCCAGGGGGGGCTGAGCTCGACCAGCTTGACCTCCAGACCCAGGCTGTCCAGGAGCGCGCGCTCCTGGGCCGAGGGACGGCCGGGCTCGGCTAGCCGCGGCAGGTAGATCAGCGTGGTCGGGGCCAGCCCCGCGAGCTCCTGCAGGCTCTCGGCCCAGGGCAGCCGCGGGGTCTCGTACGGCACCTCCACCCGGTTCCCCGTGGCCTGGCTCAGGCTCAGGTGTACGAACCGGAAGGCCTCGCTGGCCTCGTAGAGCTGGGGCTGCCAGAGGGGGGGATAGACCGGCCGCGAGGGCGGGAGCTCGTAGACCACCATCCAGCCCTCCTGCTCCACGGCCTGCCGGGCGGCGATGTCCTGCAGATCGTTGTCGCAGAGCAGGACCAGCAGCCGCTCGGGCTTCAGCAGGGGCAGGAGGTGACGGGCCAGCTCGGCGTAGTCCGCGGGGTGGTAGCCATCCTCGGCGACGACGCAGAGCTGGGTGTCCGGGCCCAGGCTCGCGCGCAGCGCCGTGGGCCAGGTGCGCTCGGCCTCCCACCGGGCGTGCGCCAGGACGTCGGAGCTGTCGGGCGGCGGGGCGCTGCGGGCCCGGGCGCCGCCGCTGGCCTGCCGGGTGGTCGAGTCGCCGAAGACCAGCACGGTGGGGCCGGCGTGATCGAAGCGACAGCTGCCCCAGGCGGTCTCCAGGCCCTGGTCGTCGAGGCGGAAGACCCGCGGCAGGTAGGGCAGATCCCAGGTCTCCGGGGCCGGCAGGAAACGGCTGGCCGCCGTGCGGGTCCCCGAGACGGCCGTGGCACGCGCCAGGCGCAGGTCCAGCCCGCGTGCGCGGGCATAGGTCTCGGCCGCCGCCAGGGCCAGGACCAGCGAGGCGATCAGCACCGCAGCGCCGGCCACCAGTCGGAACCGAAGGGTGCTCACGCCGGGCGCATAACCCCGACGGTGCTCGCCAGCCCGGAGCATGGCGTGCTAGAATGGGCGTCCTCTCTGCCTGCACCCCTGCCTGCACCCCTGCCTGGATCGACCGAATGTCCCTGCGACCCGCCGCCTTCCTCTCCCTGCTCGCCCTGCTCACCGCATGCCCCGACCCCAGCGCGACCCCCCAGGGTCAGCCCGGCGGCCCCGGCGGCCCCGGTCAGCCCGGCCAGCCCGGTCAGCCCGGGCCCGCCAGCGGACCGGCCCAGGCTCCGCTGAAGGACTGGAGCAAGCACGACGGCGACAGCATCACGCTCAGCGGCGAGTTCGCCTACAGCGGCTCCAAGACGGGGACCCTGCGCCTGGACTTCCTGGGCACCAGCAACCTCTCCGGCCTCCAGCACACCATGACGATCGACGCCGTCGGGCCCTGGTCGGTCAAGGCTCCCGCCGAGCTGGGGGACCTCTACATCGTCGCCTTCGTCGACCTCGACGGCGACGGGCCCTCGCCCACCGACCCGGCCGGGCGCCTCGCCGACCCGATCACCCTGGGCAAGGAGGACATCACCGGCCTGGTGCTGACCCTCAACGACACCCCCGACCTGGGCGACCTGACCCCCGGCGGACCGCACCCCGGCGGGGCCGGCGCGCAGCCTCCTCAGGGCGAGGGCCCGCCTCCGGGTGAAGGGGGCGCTCCTCCCGAGGGCGGGGCTCCTCCCCCCGAGGGCGCGGCTCCTCCGGCCGAGGGCGCGGCTCCTCCGGCCCAGGGCGCGGCTCCTCCGCCCGACGGCAGCGCGGCTCCAGCCCCGGGTGCCGCCGGTGAAGGCCAGTAGCCTCGTCGCACCGCTGGCGCTGCTGCTTGGTGCCGCAGGGCTGGTCGGCCTGGACCGGCTGGTGGACCGACACCCGCCCTTTCGGGGGCAGCTCGTCGAGTCCATCGAGGCCTGGCGCCCCGACGCGGCGCGCAAGCAGGCGCTGATCCTGGGCACCTGCCTCTCCGAGCAGCACATCCTGCTGCCCGAGCTGCAAGCGGCGCTGCCCCCGGACTGGCAGGTCCACAACGTCGGCGCCCCCTCGACGACCCCGGTGGAGTGGTACTTCGCCTTCAAGAACCGCCTCGGACAGGCGCCGGTCGGGGCGCTGGTGATCGCCTACGGGCGCTTCGACCTGACCGAGCCGGCCAACGCCTGGGAGACCGAGACCTTCGACCTCGCCACCGACCAGGACCTGGACGAGCTGCTCGGGCAGGTCTGCGAGACGAGCGAGTGCAAGCTCGACCTCCGCCTCCGCCGCGCCTCGGCGCTGTGGCGCTATCGCCCGGTCCTCGGCGCGATGGCCTGGCAGCGCCTGGGGATGGCCTCGGGCAACCCCGACGAGGCCCGGGCCCGGCTGCGGGTGGTGGAGGGGCTGCGCGACCGCTCCGCCGAAGTCTGGGACACCGAGAGCCCCTCGGTGCTCTACCTGCGCCGGCTGGTGGACCTGGCCCGGCAGCGCGGCGCCGAGGTGATCTTCCTGCCCCTGCCGCTGCGGCCCGACCAGCCCGACCGTCACCAATCCGAAGCACGGGCCGCGCTCGGGCGTGGGCTGGAGGAGCTGGTGGAACAGACCGGCTCGACCCGGCTCTCGCCGCCGGAGCTGCCCGCCGAGGTCTTCCAGGACGAGGTCCACCTGCACGGCGAGGGCGCCGCCCTCTTCACCCAGTGGCTGGCCGAGGCGCTCCCGCCGCTGCTGCGCTGAAGGGGTCGGCGGGCTTTCCTGGTCACCCGTTCAGAATTGAAAATACAGGAAGGGCTGCCCGAAGGAGCCCCCCAGCAGGGCGATTCCCACCCAGAGGCCCAGGATGACCGCCCAGCGCAGCAGGGCGTGGCTCTGCTGGAGCAGCAGGTCCCGGTCCAGCCGCTCGGCGAGCAGGTCCCAGGCCAACACGCTCCCCGCGAGGAGGAGCAGCAGCCGCAGGCCGGCGATGTCTTCCGTTCGGATCGCGAGTCCGGAGGCCACTGCTCCGGCCAGGTCGAGCACCTGGCCCGGGTCGTGGGCGCGAAACACCACGAAGGCCAGCATCGTCAGGTGGAAGGTGAGGAGGATGGCAAGCGGGCGAGGCAGGGTCCAGGGCAAGGATCGGCTGAGGACCAGCGCCACGCCATGGATCGCGCCCCAGATCAAGAAGGTCCAGCTCGCGCCATGCCAGAAGCCGCCCAGGATCATGGTCGTCAGCAGGTTGGCGGCGGTGCGACCGGCGGTGCCCCGGGACCCGCCCAGCGGGAGGTAGAGGTAGTCGCGCAGCCACTGGGAGAGGCTGATGTGCCAGCGACGCCAGAGCTCTTGCGGACCGGCGGCGAAGAAGGGGCGGCGGAAATTGACCATCAGGTCGACGCCGAAGAGCCGGGCGACGCCGCGGGCCATGTCGGAGTAGCCGGAGAAGTCGCAGTAGATCTGCCAGGTGAAGGCGTAGGCGCCGATCAGCACGCGGAGCCCGCCGGGGTCGGGCTCGTCAAAGGCGCGCTGGACCAGGACGGCGAGGTTGTCGGCGACGACCGCCTTCTTGAAGAGGCCCCAGGAGAAGAGCTCGACCGCTTCGCGCCAGTCTCGGGCGCTCGGGTCGCGGCTCTGCTGGAGCTGCGGCATCAGGTGGGCGCTGCGCTCGATCGGCCCGGCGACGAGCTGCGGGAAGAAGCCCACGTACAGGAGCACGTCGCGAAAGCGTCGCGCGGGGGCCGCCCCCCGGGCCACGTCGATGGTGTAGGCCATCGACTGGAAGGTGTAGAAGGACAGTCCGACCGGGAGGACGACCGAGAGGGCGGGCAGCACCAGCTCGGAGCCGGCCAGCGCCATCAGCCCGTTGAGCTCGCCGACCAGGAAGCCACTGTACTTGAAGAGGGCCAGGACGCCCAGGTTGACCAGGACGCTGACCAGGACCAGCCGCCGACGGCCCTGAGCGCTGGCCGAGGGGATCGCCCGCGCACAGAAGAAGTCGACCAGGGCGCTGCCGACCAGCAGGAAGAGGAAGCGCCAGTCCCACCAGCCGTAGAAGACCAGGCTGGCGACCACCAGCCAGACGGGCCGGCCACGGGCGGGCAAGAGGCGCCAGACCGGCCAGACGATCGAGAGGAAGAGGGCGAAGACGAAGGAATTGAAGAGCACCGTCGGGCAGAGGCGCTACTGCGTGCCGCCCCCGGTGGGGGCAGGCGGCGCGCCCGCGGGAGGAGCCCCGGTCGGGGGCGCTCCGGTCGGGGGGGCGCCCGTCGGGGGGACGCCCATGCCCGCGCCCATCCCCGCACCGGGACCGCCCATGCCACCACCGGCCGCGCCCATCCCCGGCGCGCCCATGCCCGCACCCGCGCCCCCGGCGCCGGCTCCCATCCCGGGCCCCGCGCCCATTCCAGCGCCCATGCCGCCAGCGCCCATGCCACCGCCCGCGCCCTGCCCGCCACCGCCGCGGCCCGGGGTCAGCTCACCCAGGTCGGGGGTGTCCGAGAGCTCGATCACCAGGCCCGTCTGCTCGGTCTCGCCGACGGTCAGCTTGTCGGGGATGCGGCCCGCCGGGTCGGTCGGCGAGGGGCCGTCCTTGTCGACGTCCAGGAAGGCCACCACGAAGATCTCGCCCGCGGACTTGGGGGCCTGGACCGACCACTCCCCGGCGGCCTCGAGGGTCTCGGTGTGGAAGAGGCCGGCGTTCTGGCCGTGGCCGAGGAAGTCGATCCGGTAGGTGCCCGTCTTGCTGCCCGGGTACTTCAGGGTCCCGCTGAGGGTGATCTTCTCGCCCGTCTCCTCGGACCAGGGCTTGGCGTTGCCCATGCTCATCCCGGCCCCCGCGCCGGCGCCCCCCCCGGCGGCGCCGCCCGGCCCACCGGCCGCCTGACCGCCCATGCCGCCGGCGGCCGGCGCGCCGCTGGGCGTGGCGTTGACGTTGGACTGCGGGTCCGGACACGCAACGAGGAACAGGCAGGCGAGAACGCTGAGGGACTTGGTCACGATGGCCTCCGGGGATGGGGTGTCCGCTTGGACCACGCAGGCCCAGGTCGGTTCGGGGCGCGACTCTAACGCAATTCCCTATCCTCCGCGCAAGGGGGTCGGGCCCGCTGTGGCGGGCCTCAGCGACCGCCGCCGCCGGGTGGGGGCGGGAC
>DDSR01000470.1 GCA_002343455.1 Deltaproteobacteria bacterium UBA2385
ATCCACGCCCTGGTCCGCGACGAGCACGGCCAGAAGATGAGCAAGACCAAGGGCAATGTGGTCGATCCCCTGCAGGTCATCGAGCGCATCGGCGCCGACGCCTTCCGCTTCACCCTGGTCGCCATGGCCGCCCAGGGCCGGGATGTCTTGTGGAGCGAGGCCCGCGCCGACGGCTACCTGAAGTTCCAGAACAAGATCTGGCAGGCCTTCCGCTTCACCATGAGCCACCTCGAAGGCTTCGACCCGGCCGCTCCCCGGCGACCCTCGGCCTACGACGAGTGGATCCTGGCGCGCCTGGGAGAGGCCGTGCGCCGGGTGCGCGCCGCGCTCGACGACTACCGCTTCAACGAGGCCGCCAGCGAGGTCTACCAGTTCACCTGGTCCGAGCTCTGCGACTGGTACCTGGAGCTGTCCAAGGGCACGCTCTACGACACCTCGCCCGAGCGCGCCCCCGATCGGGACGCTGCCCGCGCCACCCTGCTGACCGTCTTCGACACCCTGGTCCGGCTCTTCCACCCCTTCATGCCCTTCCTCTCCGAGGAGATCTGGCAGCTCCTGCCTACCTTCGACGGTAGGGCCCGGGGCTCGGTGGTCACGGCTGCCTACCCGCGGGGCGAGGACTTCCCGCACGACCCGGCCGCCCTGCAAGGCGTCGCCCTGGTGCAGGAGGCCATCGTCGCCGTGCGTCGCGTGCGCGCCGACATGGAGCTCTCCCCCCGGCTGGAGCTGCGCCTGCGCACGGCCTCACCGGGCCCCTTGCGCCAGCACGGCCAGGCCCTGCGCGACCTCGCCCGGGTCGTCGCCGTCGACGAGGGCGGCCGGGAGGGCGCCTGCGCCACCGTCATGGTCGGCGGCCAGGAGCTCTTCATCCCGCTGGAGGGGGTGGTCGATCTGGACAGCGAGCGCCAGCGCCTGGGCAAGGAGCTGGCCCGCTCGGATAAGGACATCAGCGGGCTGTCGGGGCGGCTGTCCAACCCCGGCTTCACCGACAAGGCCCCGCCCGAGGTGGTCGCCGAGTTCCAACAGAAGCTCGAAGCGGCGCGTCAGCGTCGGGATAGCCTCCAGCGCGCCCTGGCGGCATTGACCGCTTGATCGCCCTGGCGACCTGATCGACACGGGATGTCTCCATGAGCATACGATCGCCGCTGGTCTCGCTACACTTGCGGGCCATGCTGCTGCTCCTCCTCACCGCCTGCGGATACCCCTCGTACTACCCGGATCCGGGCTACCTCAGCTTCGACACCGGCATCGTTCCGGCCTCGATGCCCTGCGGCGACACCTGGGCCTTCGAGGGGGTCGTCCTGCGGGTCGTCTCCAGCTCGCCGGTCGAACTGGACCTCTACCAGGTCGACTCGACCTGCGCCGAGACCTGGGTCGGACCGCTCGGGTCCACCCCGCCCCTGAGCGCGGACGCGATGCCTGGCGCCGTCTTCGCCGCGCGGGAGCGGGTCGGCGGAGCGCTCTACGACTGGCTCCAGGTCCCCTACGGGCAGGACACCCACACCTGGGAGATACGGTGATCCTGCTGCTGCTGTCCTGCGCCTCGACCCTGGACTCCGACGCGCTCTGCAAAGAGGTGGGCTTCGCCATCGCCGGCCGGACCGAAGAGTGCGGCGGAGGCTCCGACCTGGCCGAGGCGCGCTACCTCGCCTTCGAGGAGCAGTACACCTGCGTCCAGGTCGATCCCAGCGACACCGCGGGAGTCGGCGGCGTCCTGCCCGAGGACCTCTACCACTGCCCGCTGGCCATCCGTCACCTCGCCTGCGAGCTGGTCGAGCAGTACGGGGACGACCTCGATCTCTGGCTGACCGCCTCGCCCACCTGCCGGCTGCTGGTGGAGGGTACGTGATCGTGCTCCTCCTACTCACCCAGAGCGCGCTCCTGGGTGAAGCCCGGGCTGCTCGCCTCAACTCCTGCGAGTTCAACTACCCGATCGCCGGATCGGCGGGCTTCACCAACGCCCAGAAGGGTCGCAAGACCAACCGCAACACCTACAGCGCCGCCAACTTCGCCGAGCGCGCCCTGGTGGACGGCGCGCCCTCGGCCCAGTGGGTGATGGAGTGGAACGCCACGCTGAACGCCGCGCGGGTGCCGACCCTGTGCGGCGACTCCGACTTCCTCGAGCACAAGCGCAAGGAGCGGCTGTACGAGGACTCGCTGGACCTGTACGCCTCCAATTTCGCCCTCAGCTTCGAGTCCAAGTCCTTCGGCGCCTTCTACAGCGCCAGCGTCACCCAGTCGGTGATGGGCTTCCGGTACGCCGTCCTGCCGACGATGCTGCTCCAGCTCTACCCGCTGGTCTCCGCCCCCTTCGTCGGGATCTGGCAGCGCGGCGACGGCGTCTCCAGCTACAGCCTGGACTGGATCGGCGGCGCCCACGTCGACACCGAGTGGTTCGGCGCCCGGGTCGGCTACGCGGGCATCGGGGGCGCCTATGGCAGCTTCGACGAGCGCACGATCGGCCTCTTCGGCAGCACCGCCTTGCCCTTCGGCCAGCACATCAGCCCCTGGAGCTTCCTCAAGGCCGGCCTGGACCGCTTCGACCCGGGCCGCTTCGGGGCCACCAAGGTCTCCGAGACCATCGGCATGACCTCGCTCTTCGTCCGCGACCTCCCCTATGGCCAGGAGCTCGACTCCCTGCTCGACCAGCAGGCCGACGCCACCACCGCGCGGATGGCCACCTCGACCATCCCCGACCCCCGGATCGACCCCAGTTCGATCGAACCCATGCCGATCGCCTCCCTGGGCGAGCGCCTGGGCGACCTCGCCGATGTGCGCCTGCGCACCCTGCACTTCGAACAGAAGAGCATCAAGGGCATGGTCGACGTCGAGCTCAGCTACGCCCTGGCCCCCAAGGTCCAGGTCTTCGACGGCATGGTGGCCTTCCACTCTCCCGGCTACCACCAGAGCCGTCTGATCGACTCCGCCGATGATCGCGAGGTGGAGCCCGGCTTCATCATCAAGGCCGGCGCCGTGCAGCTGCCCTCCCAGTACTCGCTGGGGGTCGAGGGCGGGACCTATTTCTCGGCCCGCGCCGAGTATCGCACGCCCACGCGCTTCACCTTCATGGTGCTGCTCAACGACCCCGAGCAGCTCGCCCTCTACCCCTTCGCCACCAACGCCGTCAGCCTGCGGGTCTTCGGCGTCCTGGACTTCGACTGATGCTCGCCTTCTTGCTGATGATGGCCTGCGAACGGGACCCGACCTTGATCGGCTACTGGGAGATCGCCGCCATGCGGGCGGGGAGCACCGACGACAGCCTCGACGAGGTCACGCTCGCCGGGAGCATGGAGTTCACCGCCGACAGCGGCTGCTGGGCGATGTTCTCCTACGAGTGGGCGGGGACCTGGCAGCCCGAGCCGCAGCCGGTCGTCGTGGAGCTGGGCACCGACGCCGGAGAGAACCCCGACTTCATCGACTCCTACAAGTCGAAGGGCGAGACCTATACGCTCACCCTCACGTACCCGTACGGTTCACAGCATATGAATGTCTTCGACCTGCTCGACTGGAAGGGGTCGACCGTCACCCTTCGCGGAGAGGAGGCCCTCCCGGTGGGCGTCTGGGAGGACGAGAGCCCCGGCTCGACCATGATCTGGGAGCTGGACCTGGAGCGCTGAGCGGGCGTGCTATCCTGGGCCATGATCGCCACCGCTGCCCGCTGCCCGCTCGCGCTCCTCCTCCTGCTCTCCGCCTGCGCGGGAGCGGACAAGCCGGGCGAGACCGGCGCCGACGGGGGTGCCGACGGCGGGACCGAGGTGCCGGCCGAGGCGGAGTGGTTCTGCAGCGCCGGCGAGTACACCGTCACGGACGGTCGGGTCGAGACCGAGCACTATTCGCTGTCCTTCGCCCTGGAAGCCGAGGAGGCCGTACAGATGGCCCGGATGGCGGAGGCCGCCTACGCCGCCATGGCCGACTACTTCCAGGCCGAGCCTACCGCCCTGCCGCTTCAGGCCGGCTGGTACGCTGACTTCGAGTCCTTTCGGGCCGCGATCGAGGCGGACGGCACCAGCGCGCCCGAGGCCGGCGGCTACTACTGGCCGGGCACCAACACCGCCTACATGTACAGCCAGCCCAACGTCTACTTCAGCCGGATGCTCTTCCTCCACGAGCTCGCCCACCAGTTCCACTTCCTGTCTCGCACCGGCAACCAGTCACGGGACAGCTGGTATGTCGAGGGCGTCGCCGAGTACCTCTCCCGTCATGACTGGGACGGCGAGTGCCTGCGCCTGGGCCGGCTGCCGACCCTGACCTGGGAGGACGCCCCCGCCCAGGCCCTGGCCGAGGGCACCCTCTCCTTCTCGGGCAGCGGCGATCTCAGCCGTCCCTGGGCCTGGGCCACCTACCGCTACCTGCAGCAGGAGCAGCCCGCGGCCTTCGACGCCTTCCGGGCCGCCTACGACGCCGACCCCGGCGCCGCCCTGTCCGAGCACGTCGACGTCGCCGCCACCGTCCAGGCCGTGCAGGCCTGGCTGCCCCAGCAGCAGGAGCCCATGACCCCGGTCTTCTACGAGTGGATCCACATCACCGACGGCGTCGTTCACGGCGAGTCTCCGTACTTCAGCATGGCCCTGGCCAAGCAGGGCGAGCGCTTCACCGTCAGCCACGACGCCCCCGTCGGCAGCGCCGGGGTGGTCGCCGGCTACGACGACAGCAGCAACTACTCCGCCTGGCTGGTCGACCCGGCCGGCGGGGTCTGGACCTTCGTCTCGATCGCGGGCGCGGCCACCTGGTGGTCCATGGGCGCGGTCGACCCTGCGGAGAGGTATTCGTGGACCGTCGAGGGGACGGTGGTGACGCTGAACGGGGTGGAGTTCGAGGAGGTCAACGGCTTTGGGGAGCGCGGCGGGATCGCCGTCAACGCCGACAGCGTCTGGATGGAGGAGATCGGGTACTGAGCTTCAGCGAGCGGAACAGAGCTCGTCCAGCCGATAGGGATCCGTTCGGGGTGGCGCCTTGCCCAGCACGGAGTCGTCTGGCTCGCGGAAGGCCCGCGCCTGCAAGGCCTCGATCTCCTCTCGCTCGCGGGCGTAGATCGCACAGACGACCTCGCGCTCCGCCTCCAGGCGCTCGGTCACGGCGCGGGCCGCGGAGCGGGTGTAGACCGGCGGGTTCAGCAGCTCGTCGTAGCGCCAGTCGATCCATCGCGCCCAGGAGAAGGGCTGGGTAGCCACGAGGCAGCCGTCCGTGTCCGGAGCGGCGACCCCCTCGGGCCCGAGCAGGCCGGCATAGAAGCGGTATCCGTCCAGGTTCGCCCGCAGATCCGCGAAGCTGAAGGCCAGCGAGGTGTTCATCCCGTAGAACTGGCGCTCGGTCTGGGTCCCCCAGGCCACCGCCTGGTCGAGGTCCCGGCCGAAGTCGCTGCGCTCCCAGTAGGCGTGCCCCATGCCCAGGAAGTGGTCCAGCTTGTCGACGCCGACCCGTTGACCTGCCAGCAGGACGGTTGAACAGACCCCTGCGATGTGCAGCACCGGACCGCGCAGCAGGGTCAGCTCCGCGTAGATGTGCGCGTCGTTGTGAAGCCAGGAGGCTTCGGGCTGGTCCTCGACCCAGGCTCCGTACTCGTTGTAGCCTCGCCCGCGCAGCCAGCCGCGACCCTCTACCGCCGCGGGCTTGCCGACACGGTGGTGGATCTCCCGGGCCAGGATGCGATGGGCCTCCTGCGGGGAGGCCTGGCAGCCCGTGGCCTCGTTCGTCGCCGCGATCGCCTGCGCGATGATCGCCTGCAGGTGGGCGTCCGCCTTGTCCGTCAGGTCGGACAGGGGGGTCGACCTCGCGCTGAGCTGGTCGGTCTCCCAGGCCAGGGCGCTCCCCAGCGCGAGCAGGGCCAGGCTCATCGATGGCCTCGCTTCTTCGGACTGGCCGCCACCTCGGGATCCTTGCACAGATCCGCCAGCTGGAAGAAGTCCTCGCCCTGGGGGGCCTGTGTGCCGACCCAGGGGGCTCCGGTGCGGGTCTCCACCACCTGGCTGTTCTCGCAGAACCAGTCCGCGCGCCGCTCCAGGCCCTCGCGCAGGGCCTGCTCCATCCCCGCCTTGTAGACCGAGGGGTTCAGCACCTCGTCGTAGCGCCAGTCGATCCACGCCGACCAGTCGAAGGGCCGGTCCAGCACCACGCAGCCGACCTGGTCGCGCAGGAGCACGCTGCCCTCGGCCAGCAGGCCCGTGTAGAACAGCATCCCGTCGTAGTTCGCCGCCAGGTCCGCGTAGCTGAACACCCCCGTCGTCAGCAGCCCCCAGATCCCGAGCTCGGTCCGGGTCCCCCAGTCCACCGCACGGGCAGGCTCGCTGCCCGCGTCGCTGCGGCGGAAGTAGTCGTAGCCCTGGATCCAGAAGTGGTCGATCTTGTCCACCCCCAGCAGCCAGGGCCCCAGCCGCACCGTCGAGGAGGGCCCGAAGGTCGCCAGGATCGCGCTGTCCCCGAAGCCGACCTCCGCGTACAGATCGTCCCGCTCCTCGTGGGTGTCCCGGTCCACCGGCCCCGTCTCCAGCCAGGCCGCGTAGGCGCCGTAGCCCATCGGCGGCTGGCTCCCCCGCGAGGGCACGTAGTCGCGCCCACCCATCACCCGGTGGATCTGCCGCGCCAGCTCGTCCCGGGTCCGGGCGTCGTCCTGCACGCAGCGGGTCAGGCGGTTCGTGCGCACCGCCGCCTGGGCCAGCAGGGCGTTGGCGTAGGCGTTGGCCGCTTCGAGCGCGTCGTCGGGCGGGTCGACCCGCGAGGTGAGCTGGTCGGACTCGAAGGCGTCGGCAGGCAGGGCGAGGAGGAGCAGCGGGAGGAGCAGCATGGCGGCGGGAGCGTAGGCGGATTGTGGGCTCGTGGCGAACAGGGTCGTGTGGTAGTCACGGGATCGCCATGAACAAGGGGGGAGGGGAAGGGGAGGCGGGGACGGCCTGGGCAAGACCTCGCTCCCCTTGGTCGGCGTCTGTGCGCGAACATTCCCGCGGCGGGTCAGGCCGGTGCCCGGCGCGCTGCCCGCTGCCCTCTGTTCAGGTCTCGACAGCCGATGGGCCCGGCGGCGGAGGGGGCGTGGACGCGTGAGGTGAACCCCCGAAAAATGCAGCGCTCGGGAGGTGAACCCCCGAAAAATGCAGCAGTTAGGAGGTCAGAACGCCGGATTCAACGAGGGGCAGGTCTCTAAGGTGTTGAAACCAGGCACCGTGCGCTCGAGGGCACGAGCCGGAACCCCCTCGATCGCTGCAAAAACCGGAGGATCACCCGACGACCGCTGCAGAATTTGGAGGATCACCTCCTCCCAGCCCCTCAGCCCTCCTCCACGCTCCCCAGCACCGCCCACAGCACCGTCTCCGCCGGCCGCGCCGGCCACTCCGCCTGGTGCTGGAACCGGAACCGCAGGATCCTCTCGCCCTCCAGCCGCATCCAGCCCTGCCGCTCGAACTCGGTCCCGCCGGACCCGCCGCTGGACTCCTCTCGTCCGCACCAGGGACAGAGGGGCGAACATCCTTCAGATCCCCCTGTAGACCTGCTTGACGCGCTCCCACTCGCTCAGCCGATCCCAGACCGTGTGATAGGTCCAGCGCGCGACCCGCTCCATCCGTCGCACATCCTCGGGGTGCACGCCCAGCCCGTACTCGACCCGGTCGCGGATCTCGGCGGCCTCGGCCAGGCCGTGGACCTCGACCCCCGAGGGCGAGATGCGCGTCAGGACGGGCCAGGCCCGGCGCAGCAGGGTGGCGGCGGGCTCGCCGGGGCGGGGCTCGACGCCGGCGTCTCCCAGGGCGATCTCGACCAGGCGCCAGCCGTTGCGGATGCGATCGGTGGGTGAGCGGCGCACCAGGGGCCGCTCGAAGTGGCGGGTGAGGAGGATGCGGCGGGACGGCCGCCAGAAGGTGAGGAGGAGGAGCAGGAACAGGACCAGCGAGGTCAGCAGGGTCATCAGCGGGTCGAGGCCCTGGCTCGGTGAGGGTCGAGCCGCCTCGCTGCGCTCCTTGTCGGGGTCCCCGCGGGCCTCGTCCCAGCGCTCCTTGACCTCGGACCTCTTCTTCTTTCCCTTGCCCTCGCCCTTCTTCGACTGCTGCTCCTGCTGCTCCTGCTGCTCGATCGGCTCGCCGCCGCCGTGCTCGCCCTCCCGATCGCCGGGCCCGGTCCGCCACAGGTAGGGCGCCAGCACCGCGGTGCCGACGCTGAGGAAGAAGGCGAGGCCGCCGACGAGGACCCAGCCCAAGCAGGAGAGGCGCGGCCGGGCGGCGCCGGACTCGCGAACAGAGCCGGCCAGCGGGGCGGAGGGGCCGAAGCGCCAGAGCTGCAGGCGGTGGCTCTCGCGGGAGATCAGGTAGCCGAGCATCAGCAGGATGCAGACGACCAGGACGACCAGGGTGTAGCCGTCCCAGATGGCCCACTTCTGGCCGGCGTGCCAGTTCTCGACGCTGCCCTTGTTCTCGGCGACGACGATGGCGCAGGCGGTGGCGTAGACGAGGGGGACCCAGGCGCCGACCAGGGCGCGGCCGGCCCGCAGGGACCAGGCGCCGCCGATGACGAAGAGGGGGAAGAGGATGACGAAGATGGCGATGAAGGCGCCCAGGGTCCCGGCGGCCATGGCCGTGAAGACACTGAAGGCCATGCCGAGGATCCAGAAGGCGGCGAGGTTGCCGAAGAGGACCCAGTCGCGCAGGCGGGCCAGGGCGGCGAGCTGGCCGACGACGACGCCAGCGACGGTGATGCCGGCGAAGAAGGCGAGGGCGAGGAAGGACTCGGGATCGGGCTCGTGGACCAGGATCGCCAGCGAGAAGGCGGCGAACATGGTGAAGAGGAAGAGCCAGTAGACCAGCAGGGGTCTGGCGACCTCCCGCAGGCGCTGGCCGAAGGTGTCCGCCCGGGCGCTCATCGCGGCGCCCCCGAGCCGGCGCTCAGCCCGACGAGGCGGTGGCCGGTGCCCACACCGGGCTCCAGGCGGTAGACGGCCTCCTCGCGGCCCAAGAGCGCCGTCAGGGTGCGGTCGCCGCGCTGGCGGGCGATGAGGCGCAGGCGGCGGCGGGCCTGGTAGAGGCGGTACTCGTGGGCGGCCTGGCTGAGCTGGACCAGGGTCCGGTTCTCGTCGCTGCCGACGGGGCCGGGCAGCAGGACGAGGCGGGCCAGCAGCCGCGCCCCGGTGTGGCCGGCGCCCAGCCACTGGCGCCAGAAGGGGGGCTCCTCGGGGCCCAGGGCGTGGACCGGGGGCAGGTAGACCCAGGTGAAGCTCAGCTCGGCGAGGGCCTTGGTCGGCGGGTCGAAGAAGCGGGAGCTGACGGCGACCCCGTGGCCGGCCTCGCCCCGACCCGACAGGGCCGTGGCCATCAGGGTGTCGACGTCCATGGCGCCCTGCCAGCAGGCGCGGGCGCCGAGATCCTGCCAGCGACGGGGGTCGGCCCCGCCCTCGACCGCCTCGGCGACGATGCTGCTGCCGACGCCGCCGACGGCGGCCACCAGGACGACCCGGTCGCCTCGTCCGTGCAGCTCGCGGGCCAGGGAGAGCCAGGTCTCGACGAGGTGATCGAGGACCTGGGCCACGCCGATGGCGTCGTCGAGCAGGCGCCCGGGGGGCAGGAAGCTGTCCAGGACGAGCACGACCTGGCGGGTGCTGATCTCGCGGGTCTCGGGCTCGCGCACCTGCAGGCGACCGGTGCGGATGGAGAGCCGCCAGTGGATGCGGCGGGTGTCGTCGCCGGCGTGGTACTCCTTGAAGCGGAAGGGGTCTTCGGTCGGCTGGCGGTGCGGCACGGTCAGCACATCGGGGGCCTGCAGGCGGCTGCGCGGCGGCTCGATGATGAAGAGCGGGCGGAAGCGCGGCAGGACCTTCAGCGTGGCCGTGGCGAGGCTGGCGACGCTGATGCGGGTGAAGCCCAGGGCGTCCTGGAAGCTGATCTCGGCGGGGCCGAGGTGGTGCAGGCCGCGCGGGGTGGCGCGGAAGCGGCCGGAGAGCGTGACCTGGGTGCGGCGGGCCCCGGCGCCGACGGCGTAGCGGCTCTCGGTGCGCAGGGGCGGCAGGTTGGCGTCGCGGATGATCAGGGTGAAGCCCGGCGGCACGCCGACCCGGGTCAGCAGGAAGCGCTCCTCGGCCGGCTCGCCGGCCAGCACGACCGCGGGGGAGAGCTCCCGCTGGATGTTGCTGTCCTCGCGCCCCAGCCCCCGCGCGAAGCTGCGCACCATGAAGATCGAGGCGACGCTGGAGAGGCCCAGCACGGTGTAGAAGAGCAGCAGGCTGAGCACGGCCAGCATGCCCAGGCTGGCCCACTTGGCGCCCAGCGCCAGGGCGACGAACCACAGGCCGGTGATCAGCGCGCCCCAGCCGCGCGGGGTGAGGATGCGCAGGTGGCGGTGGACGCTGGCCAGCAGCTCGGAGAGGCCATGGCGGCCCAGCTCGTGCAGCATCCGGCGCTCGCGGCCGACCTTGATCACGACGCTGAAGAGCTGCATGGCCATCGGCGGCAGGATGAAGATCAAGGCGACCGCGGTCAGGGCGCCGCCGGTGTCGGCGACCTCGCTGACGTCGAAGAGCACGGCGCAGGCGATGGCGACGACGAAGGGCAGGAAGACGATCCCGCAGCCTTGGAGGCCGATGCCGGCGAGCGAGCGGAGCGGGTGTGGGCTCATGCCGTTCAGGCGGGCACCGGCACCCGGGCCAGCACCTCGTCGACGTAGGCGTGGCCGGTGTCGTCGCCGCTGACGACGAGGCGGTGGGCCAGGACGTCGGGGGCCAGGACCTGCACGTCGACCGGGCTGACGTAGTCGCGACCGGCGGCCAGGGCCTGGGCCTGGGCCACCCGGGCCAGCATCAGCACGGCGCGGGGGGAGGGGGGGGCCAGGACCCGGCTGTCGCCGCGCATCTGGGTGGCGATGGCGACGAGATAGCGCTTGACCTGCTCGGCGATGAAGATCTGCGGCACCATCGCCTGCCAGGCCAGGAACTCCTCGTGGGAGATGATGGACTGCAGATCGTCGATGACCTTGCGGGCGCCGAGGTGGACGTCCAGCAGCTCGATCTCGGCCTCGGGCGGGGGGAAGCCCATCGAGAGCTGCATCGTGAACCGATCGAGCTGGGCCGCGGGCAGGGTGTAGGTGCCCTGGTGGTCCAGCGGGTTCATGGTCGCGATGACCTGGAAGGGTGGCGGCAGGCGGTGGGTGTGGCCCTCGACCGTGACCTGCCCCTCGGCCATGACCTCGAGCAGGGCGGACTGGGTCTTGGGCGTGGCCCGGTTGATCTCGTCGGCCAGCAGGATGTTGGTGAAGATGGGCCCCGGCTGGAACTCGAAGGCCTTGGCCCGCAGGTTGAAGACGTTGGTGCCCGTGATGTCCATGGGCAGCAGGTCGGGGGTGAACTGGATGCGCTTGAAGCGGCAGGCGACCGTCGCGGCGATGGCCCGCGCCAGCATCGTCTTGCCGGTGCCGGGCACGTCCAGCAGCAGGACGTGGCCCCCGGCCGTCATGGCCAGCAGCACCTTGGCGATGACCTCGTCCTTGCCCTTGATGACGCGGCCGATGTTCTCGACGACGGCGCGGAACTCGGTGCCGAAGCGCTGGACCTGGGCGGCACGTTCGGGATCAGCGGGCGGGCGAGGAGGGGCTGGGTTCATGGCGGGCGGAGTGTAGCGCGGGCGAGGGGAGGGGGCGGCCCCAAAGAAATCGACCCCGGCGCTGCAGAGCAGGCCGGGGTCGAAGACCGTTCCGGGCGCGAAGCCCGAGGCGAACTACCAGCGATCGCCGCCGCCGCCGCCGCCGCCGTAGCCGCCGCCGCCACCGCGACCGCCGCCACCGCCGCCGCGACCACCGCCGCC
>DDSR01000406.1 GCA_002343455.1 Deltaproteobacteria bacterium UBA2385
GACACCCCCGGCCACGCCGACTTCAGCGAGGACACCTACCGGACCCTGGCGGCCGTCGACAGCGCCATCATGCTGATCGACCACAGCAAGGGCGTCGAGGGGCGCACCCGCAAGCTCTTCGAGGTCTGCCGGATGCGCAAGCTGCCGGTCATCACCTTCATGAACAAGCTCGATCGGCCCGGCCTGGAGCCGATGGACCTGCTCGACGAGGTCAGCTCGACCCTGAACCTGCGGGTCACGCCGCTGAACTGGCCCATCGGCAACGGCAGCGACTTCAAGGGCGTCTTCGACCTGCGGACCCGCAAGGCCATCCTCTGGCAGGCCGAGGGGCGCCACGGCACCAGCCTGCTGGACGCCCGCGAGATGAGCCTGGACGAGGCCCGGGCCGTCGTCGGCGACACGCTGATCAACCAGGTGGAGGAGGAGCTGGCGCTGATCGAGGGGGCCGGCGACGCCTGGGACCACGAGGCCTTCCTGCGGGGCGAGCTGAGCGCCGTCTTCTGGGGCTCGGCGATGAGCAACTTCGGCGTCGAGCCGCTGCTCAGCTTCATCGCCCAGCACGCCGCCCACCCCGCCTCCCGCCAGGGGCGCGAGGGCCCCGAGGGTGAGCAGCCCGTCGAGATCGCCCCCAACGACGATCGGTTCAGCGGCTTCGTGTTCAAGATCCAGGCCAATATGAACCCCCGCCACCGCGACCGGGTCGCCTTCATGCGGGTGGTCAGCGGCCGCTTCGAGCGCGGGATGGACGTGGTCATCGGGCGCAACGGCGAGACGCTGCGGCTGGCCAAGCCCCACACCTTCATGGCCGACGAGCGCTCCATCGTGGAGGAGGCCTGGCCCGGCGACATCGTCGGGCTCTACGATCCCGGCCACCTGCGCATCGGCGACACGCTGGGCCAGGGCCGTCGGCTGCGCTTCGATGGCATCCCCCGCTTCGCGCCCGAGCACTTCTGTCGCACCGTGCTCAAGGACCCTCTCAAGCGCAAGAAGCTCGACGTCGGGCTGATGCAGCTCTCGCTGGAGGGCGTCATCCAGCTCTTCTTCCGCCCCGCAATGGGCAAGCAGGACCCCTGGCTGGGCGCGGTCGGCCAGCTCCAGTTCGAGGTGCTCAAGGAGCGCCTGAAGATCGAGTACGGGGTCAACATCGAGCTGGAGCCGCTGCGCTACAGCCTCGCCCGCTGGGTCGGCGGCAAGCCCGAGGGCCTGGCCTGGCTGCAAGGGCGGCGCGACTACACCGTCGTCGAGGACCGCAACGACCAGCCGGTCGTGCTGGCCGAGACCCCCTGGATGCTGCAATACGCCCGGGACAACGCCCCCGGGCTGGTGCTGCACGAGGTCGAGCCGCTATAGACAACGCCCTCCCGACGCCCCGGATGGCCCTCGTGTTGCCGCTCCTGCTCCTGCTCGCCTGCCCTCGCACCGCCCCGACCCCGGCCCCCACCGCGGGGCCCACGCCGGTCGCGCCCGAGGTCCTCGCTCCGGGCCTGAGCGCAGCGCCCGCGGCCGGCGCGCCCTCCCTGCCGACGACCGTGCCGCCGTCCGGAGCGCCCCCGGCTCCCGGCCTCGCGGGCTCCGTCGAAGCCATGGAGTTCTCCGGGACCAACAAGAGCCGCCTCGTCTTCACCCTGGGCGGAGACCTGACGCCCCTGGACGCCATCGACCAGGGCGAGCTGGCGGTCCTGACCGAGCACCTCGCCGCCAACCCGCGCTGGCGGCTGACCCGCTGGGAGGGGGCCCTGATCGCCATGCTGCGGGTGGACGACAGTCGGCTGGGCCGGACGGTGCCCTGGGCCGGCTACCATCGGGGCGAGGCGGAGCAGTGGCGGGCCTCGCTGCGCCTCAGCGCCCGGGACGAGGCCAGCGCCTGGCGCAGCTCCTCGCTCGTCAACCGCTTCACGCCGGCCGACAACAGCCTGAAGATCCACGGCTGGCAGCCCGAGGGCGAGGGCATGTACGCCTGGCGCTCGGCGGCCCTGGAGGCCAACGGCACGCAGGTCGCCCTGGAGATCCACGAGCTCTCGCCCGACCTGGAGCTCAGCCGCACCGCCGACGCCCTGCGCGAGGCCATGCGCAGCCTGCTCAACCTCGACCAGTTCAAGGAGGACGGCGATCTCGCCTCGGCCCCCTGGGGCTGGCTGCCGCCCGGCGAGCCCTCGCCCGACCCGGCCGGGATCTGGGTGCAGGCCACCGACCATGGCCTCGACCTGCGCGGGCGGCTCAACCCCGGTGCGCCGGGCTGGACCTGGGCGCGCATCACCGACGCCCAGGGCCGGGCCTGGCTCGACGAGCTGGTCGCCGCCGCGACCTTGGAGCGTATCGGCTGGTCCACGCAGAGCAGCCAGACCTTCTGGTTCCAGGGTCGGGTGCCGACGGAGCTGGCCCTGCCGCCGGGGGCGGTGGTCGAGGCCTGGTTTCAGGCGGACAGCGGCGGCGCCGCGACGCGGATTGGCCGGTGGAGTGCGGGGACCTGAAGCGGATGAGCCGCGTCACGTCTCATGGACACCCGCCCAGGAACAGGCTCAGCCGGCCGTAGCCCAGCGTGTCCTCCGGCCAGTTCGGCTCGGACATGGCGACGTCGTCGCAGCCGTCTTCGTTCAGGTCGCCGACGTCCAGCCCCCAGCCGATGAGGCCGTTGTCGGTCTCGGACTCCCACATCACGTGGGCGTCGTAGAAGCTGGTCGTACCGGCGTGCGGGCCGTACCACAGGCCCACTCGACCCCGGACGTTGCCTCCTCCGACAAGGGACTCCTTTCCCTGGGCCAGCAGATCGACCCGACCGTCGCCGTCCACGTCGCCGAAGGCGAGGTTCGAGCCCACCCGGTCGTCCCTCTCGTTGCCGATGACCGTGAACAGCGCGTGCTCCCCCGTGGGCCTGACCCGCGTCAGCTCGGCGGCGGAGTACAAGTAGGCCCGGCCCGCGATGACGCTCTCTGACGCGTCCAAACCGAGCTCGGCGCCGATCCACAGCTCGTCGACCCCGTCCCCGTCCAGGTCGCCGACGTTGCGCATCTCCCAGCCGATGTAGTCGTTGACGGTACCCGACATCTCGGACATCAGGCCGCCGTCGTAGTCGCGCCAGAGGATCGTCTCGCG
>DDSR01000409.1 GCA_002343455.1 Deltaproteobacteria bacterium UBA2385
GACGGGCGGCCACGGCGCTCTCCGACCAGGGCGCCAGCCTGCGCGAGGCCCGCATCGACCGGCTGCGCTACGCGATGGAGATCTGGTCGGCGATGCTCTCCGAGTCGGCCAGCACGCCCTACACGACCATCCTGGGTCAAGGTCGCCGCATCGGGCTGACCGCCGAGCTGGCCCGCTGGGCCACCGGGCGGCCTCGCCACAGCGTCGAGGCCCTGCTGGTGGCCGGCAGCGAGCGCCTCTCCGACCTGCTGCCGGGCATGAAGCGGCGCTTCCTGGAAGAAGGCCGGGCCCTGCGCCAGCAGCTCGACGCCCTGCTGGGCGAGGACGGGGTGATCCTGCACCCCCCCTACTCGCGGCCCGCGCCCCGGCACCACGAGCCCTGGAATACCCCCTTCGACTTCGGCCACACGGCGATCTTCAACGTGTTGCAGTACGCGGTGACCGTGGTGCCCGTGGGCTTCGACAGCCGCGGCCTGCCCGTCTCTGTGCAGGTGATCGCCCGCCAGGGCCAGGATCACCTCACCATCGCCGCCGCGGCCGCTATCGAGCGGGCCCTGGGCGGCTGGGTCCGGTCTGAGCCGAAGGCCCTGCCCCGCAGCGAGACCTGGGGGCCGGTGCAGCTCCGGCGCAAGCTGGCGGGCAAGGAGCCGTTTCAGGCGCCCTGAGAGGTTCAGGCACACCAGGCGGGCTACCAGCCGGGGAGCGGCGCCAGGGCGATGAAGCCGGGTACATCGTTGCCGTCGGGGTCTTCGCCGGCCTCACCCATGCCCAAGACCATCGTCATGACCCCATCAACCTGAGCGTGGCTCAACAGGGCGGGGCTCGTGCGCCCGTCTGGCGCGCTGTCCCAGCCGATGCGCATGTCGATGCGCAGATCGGCGGTGGACTCGGTCCAGGTGCCGGCCTGGGGTTCGTACCAGGTTGCGACGCGGGCGGGATCGGTGCAGGCATCAGCACCCGGGGACTGTCTTCCAATGCCCGAAATCCCCACCGAGACCCTCTCTGGGTGCACCAGCGTCCCCACGTCGACCATCTGGCCAAAGTAGCAGTAGGTACTCTCCCCATCGAAGCGGGCCCAGGCCTCGTCCTTGAGCTCCACCTCGCCGCTGATGGGGCCGAGCAAGACGTACACCGAGCCGGATGATGGAACGCCCCCCAGCGATGAACTCGGGTCCGAGATGACCACATCAATCAGGCCGTCACCATCAATGTCCTGTCTTGTGGGGAAGGGCGCCCAACTGCTGGTAGAGGTGGTGGTTGGACTGAACACCACCGCAGTTGCAACATCGTTGATGCGCATCAACCCGCGGTCCGAGCTGTCCACGACCCAGGCACGAACCGGAAGCTCATCGTCGAATGTCTGGTCCGCGAAGGCGATGAGCTCGGCCACCCCGTCTCCGTCCGTGTCGCCCAGGTTGGCCACCTTCGATCCCAGGTGTCTGTCCAGGTCGTCGGAGTACCAGACCGCATCGGCGTCTCGGTCGAGGTTGGTCGAGGACTGCATGGGATCTTCCACAAGGTAGACGCAGCCAGATGCTGATGTGCGCGGCGGTGAGGCGCCCTTGGCGCCGACCACCAAGGCATCGCCTGTTCCACTGGCCGAAGGGACGGCGGTCATGGCCATTTCGACCAAGCCCCAGGCGCTCTCGACCAAGCCGTCGTTGGGCATGCCGACAAGCAGCGCGGTATCCGGGGCGATGTCAACCTCGCCGGTGAAGGGTCCAAGGCTTGCGGCAACGACATTGCGTTCCGTGTGGCCCCAGTACTCGTCGTCGTAGCCCGTGGCGCTACCCACGGCGAAGTCCTGGAATCCATCCCCGTTCCAGTCACCGATGGCCTTGGACAGCCAGAAACCTTTGCACATTGCCGAAATGTCGCAGTTGTTTCCACCCGTCGGAACGTTGTCGTACGATAGCCAGGCCGAGGCTTGCTCTTCCAGCGTGCCGCTCTCGGCATCCAGGGGTACGACAAGGTTGACCGAGCGCCAGGGAGAATGGACCAACAGGTCGGGACGACCGTCGCCATCAAGGTCCTGTCCGCCCAGGCTGCTGGATACCATGGAAGGTCCAGTCGCCAAACAGTTCGAGCGAACTCCCTCGACCGTGGAGGCGATGCAGTCGGGATCATCCGCCCGCCAGACCGTGCTGGCCAGCTCGGACAGGTCCCAGGTGCCAACCAGCAAGCAATCGGCCGGCGTCCCGTCGCAGTCATTGTCCAGCCCGTCGCCGCAGATCTCCTCGGCCCCGGGGCGGACCTCGGGGTTGGAGTCGAGGCAGTCGCTGTCATCGCTCACGTAGCCGTCGGGAGCCTCGCAAGCCAGGACGACCACGGTCGGATCCCCGTAGCCATCCCCGTCGGTGTCGGCGTAGAAGGTCCCCTGATCCACAACATCCGGATCCGCGTCGTCCACCAGCCCGTCGCAGTTGTCGTCCTTTCCGTTGCAGGTCTCATCCGCGTCGGGGTGAACCAGGGGATCGTCGTCGTCGCAGTCCTGCTCCGAGGTCCAGCCATCCCCGTCCGCATCGACGGGCGAAGGCTCCGTCGTGCCCGAGTCCGTCCCGCCCCCGTCGGTCCCGCCGCCGTCCAGGGGGGCGCCGGTGTCAGACGGCTTGGCGCCGCCAGAGCAGGCCAACAGGAGCAGGGAGAGGATCACGGGCATTGGCCGGGCTTCTCGGTGAGGACGGGGTTGCAGACGGAGCCGATACCAACCTCCGTCGACCAAGGATCCGTGTCGGTGTTCTCAGCGTTGCAGGTGATGTCGTCATACTCGTGCGCGCCCCAGATCAGGTTCTTGGGAGACACGGTTCCCGTCTCGCTTCCGTCCGTGATGATGTCCCCAGGGTCGCTGCTCTCGCCATCCCCGCACAGCACGTCGCCGCCATCTCCTCCATCGATCTCGTCGTTGCCGTTCCCCCCGCTGATGCGATCATTCCCGGCGTTCCCGTAGATATCGTCGTCCCCATCCCCACCCCGAATCGTATCGTCGTCATTCCCCCCATAGATGAGGTCATCACCGGTCCCCCCGAAGATGGTGTCGTTCCCTCCTTCTCCGTAGATCGTGTCCTCGCCCGGC
>DDSR01000267.1 GCA_002343455.1 Deltaproteobacteria bacterium UBA2385
ATCATCATCGTCGCCGCGACCAACCGCCCCGAGATCCTCGACCCCGCCCTGCTCCGCGCCGGACGCTTCGACCGGCAGGTGCTGGTCGACCGCCCCGATGTTCGTGGCCGCGAGGCGATCCTGCGGGTGCACGCCAAGGACATGAAGCTGGCCCCCCAGGTCGAGCTGGGCGAGCTGGCCCGCCTGACCCCCGGCTTCGCCGGCGCCGACCTCGCCAACGCGCTCAACGAGGGCGCGCTGCTGGCCGCCCGGCGGGGCAAGAGCCACATCGAGATGCTGGACCTCTCCGACGCCGTCGAGCGCATCGTCGCCGGCCTCGAGAAGAAGTCCCGCCGCCTCTCCGAGCAGGAGAAGCGCGTCGTCGCCTTCCACGAGGCCGGGCACGCCATCTGCGCGGCGGCCTGCCCCGGCGCCGACCCGGTCCAGAAGATCAGCATCATCCCGCGGGGCATCGGGGCGCTCGGCTACACGCTGCAGATGCCGCTGGAGGACCGCTACCTGATGAGCCGCAGCGAGCTGCTGAACCGGCTCTCGGTGCTCTACGGCGGCCGCGTGGCTGAAGAGCTGGTCTTCGGGGACTTCACGACCGGCGCGGGCGACGACATCCGCAAGGCCAGCGACCTGGCCCGGCGCATGGTCGGCCAGTTCGGCATGAGCGCGCGGATGGGCCCGGTCGACTACGGCGGCGAGATGCAGAACCCCTTCGGCATCGGCGGAGGCGGCTCGCGCGACATCTCGATCAGCGAGGAGACCGCCCAGCAGCTGGATCAAGAGGTCCGGCGCATCCTGGACGACGCCCACAACCGGGCCCGGCACATCCTGGCCGAGAACGAGGCCCTGCTCCACCGGATGGCGGAGGAGCTGCTCAGCCGCGAGGTGCTCGACCACGAGCGGCTCTCGGCCTACTTCACCGAAGTGGTCCGCAACACGATGGAGGGCCCGCGGCTGCGCGAGGTGCTGGAGCTGGCCACCCGCAAGGCGGCCGGGGCGGAGGCGCTCGAGGCAGAGTGACTGGCGGGCAGAGTGACTGGCGGGCAGGGTGACTGCGCGAGGGGTGTGAGCTCCTGGCACCCTCCGCGGGCCGGGCTAAGCCTCCACCATGACGCTCCTCCTCTTCCTCGCTTGCATGGCCAAAGACAGCCCCTCCGACCCGACCAGCGACGGGGGTGGGACCGACGGCGGCGCTGACGCGGCGGCCACCGATGGGGGCACCGACGGCGGCCTCGCCACCGGGCTCATCGGCAGCGCGCCCGCCAAGGCCATCCCCGCGCCCGAGTTCGTCGCCACCAACCGCGACGGCTCGGGCCGCTCGCGCGAGGACCTGCTCGGCCACCCCACCGTCATCTGGTTCTACCCAGCCGCCTCGACCGCCGGTTGAACGCTGGAGGGTTGCGGGTACCGCGACCTCCAGTCCGAATTCGACGCCCTGGGCGTGAAGATCGTAGCGGTGGGCTTCAACACCCCCGAAGAGAACCAGGCCTGGGCCGAAGACCAGAGCTACCTGTACGAGATCTGGTCCGACGTCGACAAGACCCTGGCCCTGACCTACGGCTCGGTGGCCACCAGCAGCGCGCAGTACCCCGGCCGGGTGACCCGGGTGCTGGACGCCGAGGGCTCGCTCGTGCTGGAGTACGATGTCTCGAACATCGGTACCCACCCGGCCGATGTGCTCTCCGACTGCCGGGTGCTCTTCGGGGACTGAGCCCGTATGCTCCCGCTCCTGCTGCTCTTCGCCTGCCCGACCAAG
Organism: Deltaproteobacteria bacterium UBA2385; assembly: GCA_002343455.1. Classification (GTDB taxonomy): domain Bacteria; phylum Myxococcota_A; class UBA796; order UBA796; family UBA2385; genus UBA2385. The sequence continues at coordinate 1,748 of DDSR01000267.1, forward strand.
ACCGAGCCCCTCGACACCGCTGGGGACGGCGGGACCGCCGCCTGGAGGCCGGACCGGGTCTGCCCCGGCGACGCCGGCTGCCTCTCCAACGACGGGCCGCTGCAGGCCGGCGCCGCCGCCCTGACCATCACCCCCACCTGCTTCGAGTCCTGGGAGGACGCCGACGGCGACGCCCGCTACTCCGCCAGCAGCGAGGCCTTCTTCGACTGCGGCTGCGACCGGCTCTGCGAGGGGGACGAGGGCTGGCCGGGCGCGGACGAGGGCGAGGCGGACGGCGTCTTCCAGGCGGTCTGGCTGGCCGGCTTCGGGCAGGGGCGGGCCGCCGCCGGGGTCGCTGACGACCTCTGGGCCCGGGCGGTGGTCTTCGACCAGGGCAATGTGCGCGTGGCCATCGTCGCCCTCGACCTGGTCGGCTGGTTCTACGACGACACCGTCGCCATCCGCGAGGCCGTCGAGGCCGCGGACCTCGACGTGGACCACGTCATCGTGCACGCCACCCATCAGCACGAGGGCCCCGACACCATGGGCCAGTGGGGCCCCAGCCTGTCCAAGCCGGGCACCGATCGCGCCTACATGGACCAGATCGTCAGCACCGCCGCCCAGGCGGTCGGCCAGGCCGTGGCCGCGCTCCAGCCGGCCACCCTGCGGGCCGGGGCCATCGACACGGCCGCGCCCTTCGGCGCCAAGGGCACCCGCAACACCGTGCGCGACAGCCGCGACCCGGTCGTCATCGACGAGCTGCTCTACACCGCGCACCTCCAGGCCGCCGACGGCCAGTCGATCGCCACCCTGGTCAACTGGAGCAACCACCCCGAGGCCGTCGGCAGCGACAACCTGCTCATCACCAGCGACTTCTCGCACTACCTGCGCCAGGGCGTCGAGCAGGGCGTGGGCGGCCGACCCGGCCTGGGCGGCACGGCCATCTTCCTCAACGGCACCGTCGGCGGCCTGATGACCCCGCTGGGCATCACCGTCACCGACCTCGACGGCGTTGACCACTCCGGCAACACCTTCGACAAGGCGCAGGCCCTGGGCGAGCTGTTGGCCGACCTCGCCCTCCAGGCGGTCGAGTCCAGCGCCGCTTCGGATGAGCCCCTCCTCTCCCTGCGCAGCCACCAGCTCTACATCCCGGTCGAGAACTTCGCCTTCCAGGCGCTCTTCCTGATCGGGATCTTCGAGCGGGGGCTGTACAACTACGACCCCGAGGCCGATCTCGACGAATACAACCGGCCCGACATCCTGACCGGGATCGACCTGCTGCGGCTGGGCCCGGTGGCCATGCTGACCGTGCCCGGCGAGCTGGCCCCCGAGGTGGCCATCGGCGGCTACGACGGCTCCCGCGTGAACACCGACGAGGACAGCCTGATCGACCCCGACAACGAGAACCCGCCCGAGCTGGACCTCGCGCCCGAGGGGCCCTACCTCAAGGAGCAGATGGCCGCCGAGCACGCCTGGATCATCGGCCTGGGCAACGACGAGATCGGCTACCTGATCCCGGCCTACGACTACAAGCTCAGCGAGTCGGTGCCCTACCTGGAAGAGGCGCCCGGCCACCACTACGAAGAGACCAACTCCATCGGCCCGCAGGCGACCCCGCTGATCGAGGAGCTCGCCCGGCAGCTCATCGCCTGGGAGGGATAGAGCTTTCTTGCTGGGCCCGGGCCCGGTGACTAGCCTTGGGCCAATGGAGGACCTCCGATGCGCGACCCCTACACCGTCCTGGGAGTCGCTCGCGATGCCAGCGCGGACGACATCCGCAAGGCCTACAAGAAGCTGGCCCGCAAGCACCACCCCGACGTGGCCAAGACCGAGGCCGACGCCTCGCGTTTCACCGAGATCAACGCCGCCTACGACGTGCTGGGCGACGAGGACAAGCGCAAGCTCTTCGACGACTTCGGCGAGGCCAGCACCCGGCCGGGCTTCGACGCCGATCGAGCCCGCGCCTGGAAGCAGCAGGGCTTCGGCGGCGGTCCCTTCGACGGCCAGCGCGGCACGCCCGGCGGCGGCTTCCGCTGGTCCAGCGACGGGCCCGACTTCAGCGGCGGCTTCGGCGGCTCGCCCGACGACATCCCGCGTGCGCGGCGACGCGGCCGGGGCCGGGGCCGGGGCCGGGGCCCGATCAAGGGCCAGGACATCGCGGCCGAGGTCCACGTCAGCCTGCGCGACGTCGCCCGGAACGAGCCGATCGAGCTGAGCCTGCGGCGCCCGGTGCGCAGCGACGAGTCCGGCACACCCACCCTGATCCTCAACGAGCAGAGCCTCAAAGTGCGCCTGCCTCCGGCGGTCGAGGACGGCCGCACCATCCGGCTCCGCGGCAAGGGCGGCGACTCGCTCCACGGCGGGCCCGCCGGGGATCTGCTGCTGACCGTGCGGATCGACCCCTCGCCCGGACTTCGCCGCGACGGCGATGTGCTCGAGCTGGACCTGCCCATCACCTTCGCCGAGGCCCTCTCCGGAGGCCGGGTGACCATTCCCACCTTCGAAGGCGAGGTCAAGCTGACGCTGCCGCCCTGCCCCTCGCCCGAGCAGCGCCTGCGGTTGCGCGGCAAGGGCATGAAGCTGGCCGAGGGGCGGGGAGATCTGCTGGTCGTCCTGCGCCCGGTCGCGCCCCGTTCGGCCGGGCCCGAGGCCGAGGCCCTGGCGGCTCAGCTCGCCGCCCTCTACCAGGAGGATGTGCGGGCCTCCCTATTGATCTGAGAGCGATGTAGCCGCGCGAGCCCTCGCAGAGCTATGCTCCAGGTTGCACGGCAGACTCGGATGCCGGCGAACACCATCTTGCGGCCTGCGGGCCGCCCCTGGAGGAGACATGACTCTGCTGAGCATTCTGGCGCTCACGCTCATCGGCTGCGGCGACAAGGACGGTGACGACACCGCCACGGACGGCGGCACCGGCGACGGTGGCGGCACCGGCGTCGACATCAGCGCCTACATCAACGTCACCGACGCCCACCAGGGCGACATCGACTCCTGCTGCGAGCTCGGTGGCTCGGGCGCGACCTCGGACTGCTGGGACGGCAGCTCCTGGATCGTCCAGGCCATCGACTCGACCAAGCAGGTCGACGCGGCGCTGGTCGGCAACATCGCCGACTTCGAGTCCGGCGACCCCGTCGCCGACGCGACGCTGTCCCTGTGGTTCCTCAACGACCCGACGGTCGGCGCGCCCGACTACTCGGTCGTCGGGGACGCCGACGGCATCGTCGCCTCGACCTTCAAGACCTGCACCCCGATCGCCTACAAGACCTCGACCGACCCGGCGCTCGACGCCACCGTCGACACCTACGAGATCAACCAGATCGAGGCCTACACCGAAGGCACCATCGACACCGAGTTCAACTCGGTCTCGTCGACCACCTACGCGATCATCCCCTCGCTGCTGGGCGTCTCGCCCGACGGCGACAAGGGCACCATCGCCGGCGCGGCCTACGACTGCGGCGGCGCCCCGATCAAGGGCGCCCAGGTCGTGGTGCGCGATCCCTCGACCGGGGAGATCCCCGAGTCGCTGGTGGTCAAGTACTTCGTCGACAGCTTCCCCAACCGCAACCAGCCCTACACCTCGGAAGATGGTCTGTGGGTGGCGATCAACGTGCCCGAGGGCACCTGGGACGTCGAGCTGTACGTGGCCGACGGTGACGGTGGCCACACCAACATCGGCAAGACGATCGCCTACATCTTCCCGGGCAGCATCATGATCTCGAACGTCTATACGGGCTTCGGGGACGGAAAGCGCTACCCGGACATCTGCCTGCTCTGAGACAGCCCGCCGCGGGGTCCCCCACGGGGCCCCGCGATGGTGTACCCTCACCGCTGGCCGCGCCGCGCTCCCGGGCTCGGCGCGGCCTTCTCATTCCTACCGGACGGTCCCATGATCTCTGCTGTCGCTCTGCTGATCGCCTCCAGCACCTCTGCCCATGCTGTGCCCGACAACTTCAAGTTCGAGCTCGAGGGCTACTACCGCAACCGTGGCTACATCTTCTCCGACGGCCTCTTCGGCAGCGACAAGGTCGGGCTCTACGCCGACCAGGACGGCGACGCGCGGATGATGGTCCAGCGGCTGCGCATCCAGCCCGGCATCAACTTCGAGAACCGCGCCAAGTTCTACTTCCAGACCGATGTGCTCGACAACGTCGTCTGGGGCGACAACCAGTCCATCGCCAGCACGGCCCTCTTCGCCGGCTCTCCGACCAACACGGGCACCAAGGGTTTGGAGACCGACACCTTCAAGATCAACCGCGCCTGGATGGAGTTCAGCCTGCCCGTCGGCCTCATCCGGATGGGTCGCCAGCCCAGCCACTGGGGCATGGGCTTGCTGGCCAACCACGGCGACGGCTTCGACGACACCTTCGGCGAGAACCACTACGGCTCGACCAACGACCGCTTCGTCTTCGCCACCAAGCCCATCGCCATCGCCCAGACCATCGCCGGCAAGACCCCCGACGACATCCCCTTCTTCGTCGTGATCGGCGTCGACCGCCTCGCCGAGGATCCGCTGGTCCAGTACTACGGCTACCAGTGCGCGCAGAGCAACAGCGACGGCAGCTCCATCGCCGAGGGCGCCGACAACTACGACGCCCGCTGCGATCCGGGCGGCGACGGCTACCACACGCTGACCCACGACTACACCGAGGACCGGGAGGAGGGGCAGCGCAACGCCAACTGGTGGGCCGATCAGGACGACGACGTCTGGGAGATGGTCTACGCGGCCATCTACCGGGGCGAGGGCATCACCCTGGCCGGCAGCAAGGCCGACCTGACCATCGGCAGCTACTTCGTCAACCGCATCCAGGACGAGACGGCCAGCAACGTCCTGATCGCCGACGCCTACTTCAAGTTCCTCTGGCGGGGCATCTACCTGGAGGCCGAGGGCCTGACGATCCAGGGCAAGACCAACGCCATCGTGCTGCCGGGCGCCCTGAACGAGGACGAGAGCGGCATCCTCGACCCCGAGACCGGCCTGGACCAGGCCCTCTACAAGGAGGCCAACATCTGGGGCTACGTCGCCCGCGCCGGCTACAAGCAGGAGGCCTACAGCGCCATCTTCGAGACCGGCTTCGCCAGCGGCGACGACAATGTCGCCGACGCCAACTTCACCGGCCGGCCGCTGCACCCCGACCACAACGTCGGCCTGCTGTTGTACGAGGAGATCCTCGCCTACGTGACGGCGGCCACCTGGACGACGGGCGCCGAGGGCCTCTGGAGCAACGGCGGCGTCTACAACAGCCGCTACATCTACCCCCAGCTCACCTGGCGGCCGATGAACAACTGGGAGGTCATCGGCGCCTGGCTGATGGCCTGGCCGCACAAGCCCGATGGCAGCCGGATCCTCTGCGCGCCGGACGACGACGTCGAGTGCAGCTCCACCAACGCAACCGCCTCCTCGCTGGGCTGGGAGGCCGATCTCGCCGTCAAGCACCGCTTCCACGAGCATGTGCTCTTCTCGCTGGAGGGCGGCTACGCCCGCACCACCGACCGCCTCCCCTACGAGTCGGTCGGCCTGCACTACAGCTTGAAGGACGGCAAGCCCGTCGGCAACTTCTTCACCGTGCAGTCGCGCGTCGCCTTCGAGTTCTGAGATGAGCCCGACCCTCCTGCTGCTCGCCCTCCTGTCCGGCCCCGCCACGGCCGCGCCGGTCGACGATCTCAACCTCGCCGCCGCCTCGGACGTCCCCGCGGTGGCCCGGCAGGAGGCCTTCGACCGCCTCGTCGTCAACGGGCTGACCGACACCGCCCTGGTGCACCAGGTCGCCGCCGATCCGAGCGCCGACACCCGCAAGCGCTGGGTCGCTATCCGCGTGCTGGGCCACGTCGGCGGCGATCGAGCCGAGCAGGCGCTGATCTCCTTGCTGGACGATCCACAGCCGGCGATCCGGGCCGCCGTCGCCGGCGCCCTCGGCGAGACCGGCACGATGCGCCACACCCCCTCGGTCGTCGCCCTGCTCGAAGACCCGGCCATCATCGTCCGGGCCGAGGCCGCCACCGCCCTGGCCCAGCTCCGCGACCCCCGCGCCGTGCCGGCCCTGGCCAAGGCGCTCGAAGCCAAGAGCGGCTACCGCCACGACACCAGCCTCTGGGTCCGCCGCCACTATGTGCTCGCCCTGGGCAGCATCGGCCACAAGGACGGCATCCCCGCCCTGGTCCGCGCCCTGGACGATGAAGACCTCCAGGTCGCCGAGGCCGCCATCCCCGCGCTGGAGCAGATCGGCGGCTTCAGCATGGGCGAGGGCCGCAGCTGGGAGCAGCAGCGCGAGGCCTGGCGACGCTGGGGCCAGGCCCAGGCCCGCTGATCCAGGCTCGCTGATCCAGGCTCGCTGATCAGCGGTTGATGCGCAGCTTCATCACGCTGCGCCCGACCCCGATGGTGTCGCCGTCGTCCAGGCGGCTGATGACGATCTGCCGGCCGTTGTGGTAGGTCCCGTTGGTGCTGCCCAGGTCGCGCAGGAAGATCATCTCGCGCCCGAAGACCTCGACCACCGAGTGGCGGCGCGAGACCTCGAGGTCGGACAGGGGCACCTCGCCATGGCGCCGCCCGATCGTGATGTTGCCCCGGGTGAAGCGGTAGACCTTGCCCGCGTCGACGCCGGCCATCACCTCGACCACCGCGTTCAGGCCCGGCGGCAGGCGCAGATCCTGGTCGATCACATCGGCGGGGCTGCGGGTGCGCTCGGCCCCGCCGCGGGACTCGGCCAGCTCCTCGTCCAGCAGCCAGGCGATCTCAGCTTGGGGGCGCGAGGCTGGCCGCGCCGCCTGACCCGGGTCCACCGAGGACTCGGCCAGCCCGATGAAGAGCACCAGCCGGCTGCTGCCGATGGAGATCTCCGAGCCCGGCCGCAGGGCCGCCTCGCGCACCAGCCGCCCGTCCACCAGGGTGCCGTTGGTGCTGCCCATGTCCTGGATCACCCAGCCGTCCTCGCGCGGGAGCAGCTGCGCGTGCGCCCCGCTGACCAGCGGATCGTCCAGCAGCAGATCGCCGCGCTTGCGGCCGATGACCAGCGGCTCCCCCTCGGCGAGGGGCACGTTGAGGCCCTGGCGGGCTCCGCTGACGATCTTGAGGAAGGCGGTGGGCATCAGGCGGAGCGCGTCGCCCGCGCCCGGGCCTGGGAGCCCAGCCAGAAGCGGTGGTACCGACCGGGCAGCTCGCGGCCGAGATCGTCCGCCAGCGCCACCCCGACCTGAGAGGCGCGCTCCAGGTCGATGCCGGTCTCGATGCCCATCGCCTGGAACATATGGGCGAGGTCCTCGCTGGCGGCGTTGCCCGAGGCGCCCGGGGCGTAGGGGCAGCCCCCGACCCCGCCGATGCTGCCGTCGAAGATGCGCACCCCGGCGAGGTAGCCGGAGAGCACATTGGCCAGCGCCGTGCCCTTGGTGTCGTGCAGGTGCAGGGCGATGCGGGAGAGGGGCAGCCCGGCCGCGGCCATCGCGCCCACCACTCGCTGCACCAGCACCGGATCGCCCATGCCGGTGGTGTCGCCCAGCGCGACCTCGCTGGCCCCCGCCTCGAAGAGCTGGCTGGCCAGGGCCACGCTGTCGCGCACCGCCACGGCGCCCTCGTAGGGGCAGCCGAAGACCGTCGAGATGTAGCTGCGAACCGCCACCCCCTCGTCCTTGGCGGTGGCGATCACCTGCCGCATCGCGGCCAGGCTCTCCTGCCGGGTGCGGTTGACGTTCTTGCGGTTGTGGGTCTCGCTGGCGCTGAGCACCGTGGCCACATTGCGCAGCCCGCACTCGATCGCCCGCTCCAGGCCTCGCTCGTTGGGGACCAGGCCCCAGTAGCGAACGCCCTGCACCGCCGGCAGCGAGCGCACCAGCTCGGCGGCGTCGGCGAGCTGGGGCACCCAGGAGGGCCGCACGAAGCTGGTCACCTCGATGTCGCGGAAGCCGGCCCCGACCAGCCCCAGGATCAGCCGCCGCTTGGCGTCGATCGAGAGGATCTCGGGCTCGTTCTGCAGGCCATCGCGGGGCGACACCTCGTAGAGGCGCACGCTCTGGATGGGGATGGAGCCGGTCACGCCTGCCTCCAGGGACAAGGACACTTGGAGTATAGGCCCCGCGCCGCCCGCCGTCGAGCCCGCCTGCAGCTCACCAGCGATCGCCCATCAGCTTGATCATGATCGCCTTCTGCGCGTGCAGGCGGTTCTCGGCCTGGTCGAAGACCACCGACTGGGGGCCGTCGATCACCTCGGCGGCGACCTCCTCCCCGCGATGGGCCGGCAGGCAGTGCAGGAAGATGGCCGAAGGCAAGGCCCGGGCCATCATCGCCGCGTCGACCTGGAAGCCCTGGAAGCGCGCCAGCCGCTCCTTGTGCTCGGCCTCCTGCCCCATGCTGGCCCAGACGTCGGTGTAGACGGCGTCGGCGTCGGCCACCCCCTCGGCGATGTCCTCGGTGATCTGCACCGCGCCGCCGGTGCGGGCGGCGATGTCGCGGGCGCGGGTCACGACCTCGGGATCCGGCGCGTAGCCGCGGGGGTGGGCCACCGCGACCGTCATCCCCATCAGCGCGCCGCCGTACAGGATGCTGTGGGCCATGTTGTTGCCGTCGCCGACGTAGGTCCACTTGCGGCCCGCCAGGCTGCCGAGCTTCTCCTCGATGGTCTGCAGGTCGGCGAGGACCTGGCAGGGGTGCAGCAGGTCGGAGAGGCCGTTGATGACCGGCACCGAGGCGTTGGCGGCCAGGTCGAGGATGTCCTGGTGCCCGAAGACCCGCGCCATGATGCCGTCGACGAAGCGCGAGAGCACCTTGGCCGTGTCGGCGATGGTCTCGCCGCGGTGGAGCTGGATGTCGGTCGGGCCCAGGTAGATGCCCTGCCCGCCGAGCTGGAAGATGCCCGTCTCGAAGCTGACCCGGGTCCGCAGCGAGGGCTTCTGGAAGATCATCGCCAGGGTGCGCCCGCGGCAGGCCTCGCGGAAGCCGGCCGGGTTCAGCTTCACCTGGCGGGCGAGGTCGAGGTAGGCGCGGATCTGCTCGGGGCTGTGGTCGGCGAGGGAGAGGAAGTGGCGAGGCATCGAGGGCTCCGTGAGAGGCGCTCCGATAACAAGGAGGCGCGCACACAGTCAGGATCTGCTCGAGTTGTCAAAGCTCCATCAAGCGCGATCGCAAAACCAGCGCCGGCCACTATAATTTCCATGATGCTCCCCCCTCTGCTCCTCCCACTGCTCCTCGGCTGCAGCCCGGTCGACCTGGCCGAGACCCCCTCCACCGAGGACTTCGTCCTGGGCGAGGACGACGGCATCGGCAACGTGGTCGCCATCCAGGCCTGGATGGACCCGACCGCCTACGCCACCGAGGAGAACTTCGACCAGCGCCTCCGCGAGTACCTCGACGACGCCAAGCGGCGCGGCTGGCTCTTCGAGGACACGGTCGTCGTCCTGCCCGAGCACCTCGCCACCTGGCTGATCGTCATCGACGAGGCCAACGGCGTGATCGAGGCCGACACCGCCGAGCAGGCCCTCAAGCGCATGGTCCCGGGCAACCTCAGCAAGTTCCTGTCCCTCCGGCAGGACGCCCCGGCCGAGGACGCCGAGCAGTACGCCCTCTTCGCCCTGAAGTCCGAGCAGGTCGCCGAGGTCTGGCAGCGCGTCAGCAAGTCCATCGCCCGCGACTACGGCATCACCCTGGTCGCCGGCTCGGCCTGGCTGCCCGGGCCGCAGTTCGTCGACGGCACCCTGACCGTCAACGTCGGCCAGCCCATGCGCAACGTCAGCTTCGTGCTGGGCCCCGATGGCCAGCTCGTCGGCGAGCTGATCTCCAAGTCCTTCCCCAGCGACAGCGAGCAGGACCTGGTCGCGCCCGGCGACCTCAGCTTGAACGCCACCGTGCCGACCGTGCTGGGCGAGGTCGCCGTGCTGCTGGGCGAGGACGCCTGGTACCCCGACGCCTGGTCCCAGGTGCGCCCCAACACGCCCATCGTCGCCGTCTCGCCCCACTGGACCTCTCCGGGCGGCGCCTGGCACGACCTCTGGGGCGGCTACAGCGGCTTCGAGGCGCCCGCCGATGTCAGCTTCGTCGACGAGAAGGAGATGATCTACAGCGACGCCATCATCGAGTACGGGCTGCCCGGCCGGCTCTTCGACCACGGCGTCCGCGAGGGCGTCACCGTGCCGCTGCGCGGCCAGCTCTGGGATCTCGGCACCGACGGCGCCATCGTCGGCGTGCACCGCAAGATCCCGACCGAGGGCCCCCTGGTCAACGCCCCGGTGCTGCTCAACCTGTGGCTGCCCCAGCGCTGAGCCTGCTCAGGAGCGCAGGCGGCCCAGCAGGCCCCGACGCCCGCCGAGCTGCCTCTGCACCCGCTCCTTGAGCGCCTCGCGGTCGCGCTCGGGGTCGACGACCAGGAGCTCGTCGCCGGGCAGGATCGCCACCGCCACGCCGTTGTCGGGGCAGAGGTCCAGGCAGGTGCTGTTGAGCACCCGGCACTCGGCCCCGGCGCTGCCTTCGGCCCGCAGCGCGTCCTTCAGCCAGCCCTTCAGCTCGGTGCCTCGCGCCCGCCCGCAGCTGGGCTTGCCCGCCCCCGGGGCGCGCTCGTTCATGCAGACCAGCACCACACCGTGCTTCCAGGGGACCGGCTTCGACTCCACCACCACCTCGCGCCGGCCGGATAACCTGCCTCTCCTCCCCCGGAGCCCCATGCCCTCCCCTCCCCCTCTCGTCCTGGTCATGGGCGTGCAGCGCTCGGGCACCAACGCCCTCTTCAAGTGCCTGACCAGCGACCCGGCGGTCGAAGGCCACAACGAAGCCCCGGACAACATCTACTTCGAGGACGTGCTCCTGCGGCCGCTGGACCAGCTCCGGCCGCACCTGGACGCCCAGGCGAGGCCGCTGGTCCTCAAGCCCATCTCCGAGACCAACCGGCGCGGTCTGGACGAGCTGCTGACGGAGCTGGCGCCTTGGGACCCGCGGGTCGTCTGGATCTACCGCCAGCCCCTGAACTGCTACCAGAGCCACGTCGAGCGCTGGCAGGGCTTCCGCGACCGACCCGCCGCCTTCGCCGAGCACTGGAGCGCCCGCAACCGCCTCGCCCTGCGGGCGCTGGCCGACCACGGCGAGCGCATCGCCGTCGTGCGCTACGAAGATCTGATCGCCGACCCCGCGGTCTTCGCCGCGCTCTGTTCCTGGCTGGAGCTGCCGGGCGCCTACCTCTTTCGCCCCGATCGCGGCCGGGGAGAGGCCCAGGCCGAGGAGGTCCAGGCACAGATCGATCACGGTACTGCTGAGGTGCTGGCGCTGCTCGACGAGGCGAGGCGCTTCCGCAGCCATGGGGATCGGCCGCTGGCTCGGGCGGGGGCGAGGGCGCTGGGGCGGCTGCGGCGGGAGTGGGGCAAGGTCCAGGGCTGATTGCCAGCCGACGAGGCCGGGTGCTACACAGACGATCATGGATCACATCAGCAGCGCCGGCCAGCTCAGCGTACGCATGCGCACCGGCCTGCCCACGCCCCTGGCCCTGGCCCTGGAGGATGCCCACTCCCGCATGGGAGACGAGGCCGTTCGACTCGGTCGCCGCCTCGCCTTCCTCGACGGCCTGCTCCGCTTCCTGGTGGCCGTGCAGGAGATCGAGCGGGAGCACCTCGGCCTGCCCCGGCCAGTGAAAACGACCGAGCTGATCTCACGCTTGGAAAAAACCACCTTCGGAATGTGGCTGGAGGCCGCCCGGGCGCTGGCCCGTTGCCTGGAGTCCAGCCCCCGTCGGCCGCTGCCCGCCGTCGGGCTGTTCCTGCTCGACGAGGCGGCCCCGGCGACACGGGGGTGCTCGGCCCTGATCGCGATCCGCAACGAGTACGCCCACAGCCAGGACCTGTTCTCCCTGCCCCATGCCCGCGCCGCCGAGATGCTGGCGCGCAGCGACGGGCCTTGGCGGGACCTCGTCCGAGGCCTGGACCCTCTCTGTTCACTGGTAATGGTGCAGAACGAGAGCGCCCGCAAGCTCCCCTCTGGCAGGATCAAGATCCAGGTCAGCCTGTCGAGGGGGACAGCGTCGTCCGACCACAACTTCGAACTGGACGATGATCCGCTGCCCATGGGCTGCCCGGCCCTGCTGGCCTCGGACGGGACGTTGTTGGCTACCCTGCCCTGGTTGGCCAACAGCCCCCCGAGTTCGAAGAGTGAGACCCTGCTGCTGCGCTCCTGGAGCACCGAGGGGCCGGTTTGGACCACCTTCCTCGGCCAGACCGGTCTTCCCGCAGTGGCGGGCGAGCTGACTTCGATGACGAACGCAGCAGCCTGGATCCAGGCCAACACAGTGGCTCGATCGCGTACCCTACCCGGCGAGGCGGTCCAGGTCCTGCTTCGAGAGCCCGAGGTTGAGCAGCCGCCGCGGGTGCGATCGCTGACGCCCATCCGTCGTCTGGGTCGAGGTGGTACCGGTGTGGTCTGGCTGGTCGAGGATCGGGAGCGGGGTTCGGCACGATCGGCCTTGAAGATCCTGCACCCCATGCTGGCGACGCAGCGGGAGCAGCGGGAGAGGCTTCGACGCGAGTTTCAGGCGCTGCGCTCCGTCCAGGTCCGCGGCGTGGTCCAGGTGGTCGACTTCTTCGAGGACGACGAGTACGGCGCCTGCTTGCAGATGGAGTACGTCGAGGGCGAGAGCCTGCAGGCGCGCCTCAACCGGGGGCCCATCCCCGAGGCCGAGGCGCTGGCCTGTGTCCGGACCCTGCTCGACACCCTGCACGTCGTCCACGAGCGCGGCATCGTCCACCGCGACCTCAAGCCGTCGAANNCGCCCGCGCCTGATCGACTTCGGCGTGGCCCGCCTGAGCGACGCGGCGCGCCTGACCGCCACCGCCGATATGGTGGGCACGGTCCGCTACGCCGCGCCCGAGCAGTTCACCCGCAGCGACGTCGGCCCCAGCGCGGACCTGTACAGCCTGGGGACCGTCCTGCGGGAGATGTTGCTCGGCTTCGACGCCGACGGCGACCGGCTGTCGGATCTGAGCCCGGGCCTGCAGCGGGTGCTCGCCCGGGCCACCCAGGCCGATCCGAGCCTGCGCTTCGCGTCTGCCTCCGAGATGGCCATCGCCCTGGGACAGGCCAACAGCGGCGCCTTCGACGGCGCCGCCTTGATGCCCGGGGACCGGCTGCCGGGCGGGCTCACTGTCAGGGGGCAGCTCGCCGAGGTGGCGCCGGGCTTCTACCTGCTCTCCACGCAGACCCGGGACGGCAAGCCGGTCGCCGTCCTGACCTCGGGCCCGGCTCGCGCGGACCGGGAGCGCTTCCGCGAGCGAATCGAGGCGATCCCTGGAGAGCTGAAGCACCAGCAGGGCTGCGGGCGGGTGCTGGAGACCGAGCTGCACGTCCCCTACGTCGAGCTGCTCGCCGACGCCTCCGAGCGCCGCGCGCGGCAGCTCCTCCATCCTGAGACGAGCCCACCTCCGACTCCTCCACCCCGCGACCCCGGTCCGGCGGGTCCGGCTGTCCCGCTCGACCGCGCCCTGGGTGCGCTCTTCTCGGCCTCGGGCCCTCCTCCGACCACCCTCGGCCGCCAGACCCTGCCCGCCTCCACCGACCTCGCCGAGCGCTGCCATCACCTCGGCGTGCTCTTGCTCGGCCTGGAGGCCGAGCTGGGCGGCCTGTCCCTGACCGAGCAGCACTGGAGGAGCGCCTGGGGCACCCGCTACGGCGGACTGTCCATGCTGCTCTCCCGCTGCGACCGCGGCGCGGGGCCCTTCTCTCGCGCCGCGCTCTCCCGCTCCGATCGCGAGGCGCTGCTTCGGCTCATCCCCGAGCTGGCCCGCTCCAAAGGGGCGCTGACACCGCCGGCCGAAGCTCGCCTGCGCACCGTCTGGGACGCCATGGAGGCGATCCTCCTCGACGGAGCCCGACGGGCGGACGCCAACGCCCCGCTCCGCCAGATCCTCGTTCGCCACCGCGACGACCGCTTCGAGATCCGCCGGGCCAAGGCCACCGACGGCTGGTGGGCGATCAACCTCGGCGCTTAGCCTCCCTCAGCACGGCCAGTCGTCCACCCAGGCCTCGTTGTTGGCCTCGTCGCACTCGGTCTGCACCCCCAGGGTCCCGTCGTCGTCGGCCCGGATCATGAAGCCGTCGCGCCCCATCTGTCCATAGGTCGTCTCGAAGAGCAGGCTGGCGCTGCTGGTCCCCGACTCGAGCGAGCGCGGCAGCGTCTTGACCTCCAGCAGGGTGGTCCGGTCCGGGCCGTCGACGGCGTACAGCGCGACCGGCAGGGCCGGGGCCGAGGGCAGCCCGCCGGTGTTGGCGACCTGGACGGAGATCTTCACGACGCTGTCGGGCTCGCAGCCAGCGAAGCAGGTGTCGATCAGCTCGGGCACGAGGTCGATCGCCGCGTCGTCGATGGTCGGGCGGGCCCGGAAGACGTTGTAGACCTCCCAGGAGCGGGCCGCGGGCGAGGGCACGCTGCCATCGGCGTTGACCTGGGTCATGGCCCAGTCGTGCACCGGCCAGGTCGTGCCCGACTTGGCCCAGCCGTCGCCGGCGTGGCCGAGCACGGTGATGCCCTTCCAGACGCTGCCGTTGCTGGCGATGACGATCTCGGCCGAGCCGTCGTTGTCGACGTCGGC
>DDSR01000268.1:0-214 GCA_002343455.1 Deltaproteobacteria bacterium UBA2385
CCTCGCCGGCCTGCCCGATGGGCGGGATGATCGCCGACGATGCCACCGAGGCCGTCTGCGGGGTGGTTCGCGATCGCCCGGTGGACGTGCGGCTGGTCGAGGACCCGCCCTGGTCGCCGCAGGACATGGAGCCCGAGCTGCGCGAGCGCCTGGGCTGGCCCGGGTGAGCGCCTCCCCCCGCCTCGCTCGGCTCCTGCTGCTGCTGCTGCCCCCG
>DDSR01000268.1:357-3897 GCA_002343455.1 Deltaproteobacteria bacterium UBA2385
CCCAGGCCGGCCTCGCCCTGCTCAGCCTCGCCAGCCTGGGGCTCTTCCTCGGCAGCGCCGCCCTGGCCTGGCGTCGGCGCGAGGACCACCTCGCCTGGCTGGCCGCGGCCGCCCTGCTCTGGCTGGTCGCCAACCTCTCCTGGCTGGCCGGGCGCTCGCCGGTCGACGGGCTGCCCGCCGGCATCNNATCGGCTTCCTGGTCCTGACCATCCTGGCCGAGCGGCTGGAACTCTCCCGCCTGGTGCCCAAGCCCGCCTGGGCCCGCGCCCTCTTCGCCGCGCTGGCCGCGCTCTACCTGCTCTCGACCCTGCTGCACCTGCTCACCCCCGCGCTGGCCGCGCCCCTGACCGGCCTCGCCCTGCTGGGCCTGACCGGCTGGCTGCTGCGCTTCGACATCGCCCGCCTGACCGTGCGGCAGACGGGCCTGCCGCGCTTCGTCGCCCTCTGCCTGCTTGCCGGCTACGGCTGGGCCGCGCTGGCGGGGCTGGGGCTGCTGCTCACCGGGCCGCTGGTCGCCGGTCAGGGCCGCAGCGACGCCATCATCCACGCCCTGCTGCTGGGCTTCGTGATGTCGATGGTGATGGGCCACGCGCCGATCGTCCTGCCCGCGGTGGCCCGCATCCGGGTGCGCTTCCATCGCGGCCTGTTCGGGCCGCTGGTGGTGCTGAACCTCTCGGTGCTGCTGCGGGTCGTCGGCGGCCTTGGAGAGATCCTGCCCCTGCGCCGGCTGGCCGCGGTGATGTCGACGGTCTCGCTGCTGATGTTCGTGGTGATGATGGTCATCGCGGTTCGTTTGTCCGCGCGGGAGGTCGTCCGGCGTCCCGCCTGAGGAGGTACGAAGTGGATGATCCCGTGGTCGAGCTGGCGGGCGTCGCCCTGGACGCCCAGGATGAGCTGAGGAGCGCCCTGGTCGAGCTGCTGGAGGTCGAGGGGCTGGACCCGGCGGCGGTCCGGCGTCACGAGGCCGCCCGCCTGGCGCGGGACGAGGCGGCCCTGGCGCTGGGCCTGGCCGTGCTGCGGACCTTGCGCTCGGGAGCGGAGGTACGGCTGGTGGTGGAGGTGGAGCCCTCCACGGCGGTGGAGGTGGAGGAGTTGCCGGAGGAGGAGGCACCGGAGGAGGAGGCGCCGGAGGAGGAGGAGCCCGAGGACGAGGACCTCGCCACCGAGGAGGTCGGCCGACAGCCTCCCGACCTCTCGCTGTTCAAGAGGCAGTTCGGCGTTCCACGCTTCGAGACCCCCGCCGCGCAGCGGCTGACCGCGGCCGTCCTCGGCGAGCTTGCCCGGCTCGGTACGTCGACGACCGCGGACGAGCTGCTTGCCCTGAGGGCCCTGGTGGACCGGGTCGAGCTGTGGATCGCCTCCGGAGTCCCCCATGAGGTCGAGGCAGCGCTGCATTTGCTGACGGCGCGGCTGCGCTTCCTGCAAGCCGAGCCGGGCAGGCTGTCGGACGCCGAAGGGGCCCAGGTGACCCGGTTGATCCGACGCCTTGGCGCGATCGTCCAGGAGGACCGGGCCTTCTACATCCACGGCCTCGCGCTCTGGCACCAGCCGAAGGAGGGCTCCTGGCTCGCCGACGCCCGTCGCTGGGCCGCCGAGCTGGGAGTCGCTCCCCCGGCGCCCGAGGAGGCCCTCGCCCGCCTGCGTGAGGAGCTCGAGAGCGGCGAGCTGGACGACGCGCAGATCCCCGGCCGCTTCCAGGCCGTGGTCGACGGCGGCATGCGCTCGAACCACCCGGAGCTGCTGGACCTGGCCCTCCCCCACATCGAGCTGATCCGCAAGAGCGGCTGCTGCAAGACCCTGCTGAAGCGGCTGAAGGACAAGGACCGCAAGGAGGAGGCCCTCGAGGAAGCCCTGGGGGCGGGCCCGCGCGAGCTGGCGGTCGAGCCGGAGGTGTTGGCGCGGACGCAGGGCAGGCGCGCCGTGATCCTGGGCGGCGACGAGCGCAGCGACGCCCGCCAGCGCATCCAGCAGGCCTTCGGCTTCGCCAGCGTGGAGTGGGAGCGGGGCTGGGAGGTGCGGCGGGCCCGCGCGCTGGCCGAGCGCATCCGCGGCGGCTCGGTGGACTGCCTGATCGTGCTGCGCCGCTTCATCAGCCACAAGCTGGTCGAGCAGGTCAACCCGGCGGCCCGCGAGGCCGGCGTCCTGACCGCCTGGGTCCCCCAGGGCTACGGCGTCCGTGGCGTCGAAGGCTCGCTGGCGCAGGCGATGGGCCTCCCAGGCGCCCCTCGCTGAGGGTACGCTGCGGGTTCCCTCGGAGGCTCCCCCATGCTCGTCCTCTTCCTCGGCGCGCTGGCCTGCAGCGACTACAGCTTCAAGCCGGCCGGCGACCCCAACACGGGCACCGACACGGGCACGCCTCAGACGACGACCCCCTCCGACGGCGGGGGCACGACGACCATCCCCAGCGAAGAGGACTGCGAGGTCGACAGCGCCGCGCCGGGCACGGTGACCATTGACACCGACTGCACGGCGCCCGATCTGGAGATCGCCGACCCCTGGAACGTGGCCATCGAGTGGCAATACACGGTGCGCAGCGGCTCGGGCGTCATCGTCATGCCCGCGGTCGGCAACCTGACCGACGACAACGGCGACGGCCTGGTCGACGAGAACGACAACCCCGACATCGTCTTCACCACCTGGAGCAGCAACACCCTGGTCGCCCTGCACGGCGACGGCTCGGGCACGATCTTCGAGGTCAGCGGCTTCGACGGCAACGCCGGGGTGGCCCTCGCCGACGTGGACAACGACGGCTTCCCCGAGGTGATCGCGGGGACCACCGACCGGCGGGTCGCCGCCGTGGACCGCACCGGAACGGTGGAGTGGCGCAGCGCGGCCTTCTCCTGGCAGATGTACCCGCAGCCGGTGGTGGCCGACCTCGAAGGGGATGGCGACGTCGAGATCGTCATGGACCTCGCCGTGGTCGAGGGCCGCGACGGCAGCACCGTGGCGACGCTCTCCGGGATCAACTCCAGCTGGCGGGCGCCGGTGACGGCGGACCTCGACGCCGACGGCATCCAGGAGATCCTGCTGGCCGAGAACGTCTACGACCACCGTGGGGTCCGAAAGTGGTCGGTCAGCCGGACGGGCGACAGCACCTTCCAGGCGGTGGCCGACATCGACGGCGACGCCGGTGGCGAGAGCTTCTGGGTCAGCGGCTCGCAGCTCCACATCCACGACCACGACGGCACGCTGATCCGGACCGTGGCGCTGAACAGCAGCAGCTCGCGGCCGGGTCCGCCCTCGGTGGCCGACTTCGACGGCGACGGGGTGGTCGAGGTGGCCGTGCCCGCCAGCACGCGCCTGGAGATGTTCGAGATCGACGGCAGCCGCACCTGGCAGGCCACCATCCAGGACAGCTCGGGCATCGCCGGGGTCAGCGGCTACGACATCAACGGCGACGGCATCTACGAGGTGCTCTACGCCGACGAGGTCCAGCTCCGCATCTTCGACGGGGCCACCGGCACCCAGCTCTACGCCAACAGCTCGCACACATCGGGCACCGTCTGGGAGTACCCGGTGGTCGCCGACGTCGACAACGAC
>DDSR01000246.1 GCA_002343455.1 Deltaproteobacteria bacterium UBA2385
CGGCCGGCCCCCGCAGCCAGTCGGGCGGGCGGCGGGGGTCTACCGGGGGCGGGCGCACGGTGCCGTCGCCTTCGATCGAGGCGTAGGGGTGGATGGCAACCCAGTTGACGCCGAGCTCCATCAGCTCGTCCAGGGCCTGACCCATCGCCGCCGTGCCCCACTCCCACCCCCAGGTCGGGGTCGAGACCGTCACCCCTCGAATCCGACCGTCCTGCCGGGGCGCGGCACCGGCCAGGCGAGGGAGGAGCAGGGCGGAGCCCGCGCCGAGGAGCAGGGCCCGACGAGTCGGCGGCAGCAGCCGCATCTCACCCAAACAGATCATCCAGCGTGTCCGCGAGGCGCGAGGTCTCGACCGCGCCGATGGCCTGCCCGCTGACCAGCTTGCGGGCCAGGCCCCAGGCGTCCGCGGCGGAGAGCAGGTTCCACAGCCCGCACATCCAGCAGGTGAAGAAGCCGCCGACGGCGATCAGCGCGCCCTTCTTGCGCTGGCCGATCCAGAGGTGGCCGGCGCCGGGCAGCAGCAGGCTGACCAACGCCACGGCGATCGGGGAGAGGTCGGAGCGAGGCGGGATCTCGCTCATCGCCTCACCGCCCCTGCCGAGAGCCCCTGCGGCGCAAGCCGACCAGGCCCAGCAGCCCGAAGAGGCTCAGCCCCAGGACCGGCGAGGCGGGCGCCGCCGCGCAGCCCCCGCAGCCGCCGAGGATCTTGCCGGTGCCGCCGTCGAGCTCGNNTCGCCGCCCCCATCGGTGCCGCCGCCGTCGGTCGCGCCGCCATCGCCGGTGGTGCCGGTGTCCGGGAAGTCGTCCGCCGGGTCAAGCGGGTCGCTGCCGCGATCGACCTCTTCGCCGTCGGGCACGCCGCCGCCGTCGGTGTCGGCCTCCAGGGGGTCGGTGGTGTGGGTGAGCACCTCGGCGCCGTCGGAGAGGCCGTCGCCGTCGGTGTCGGGGAGGACCGGGTCGGTGCCGTGGACCAGGACCTCGTCGGCGTCGGAGAGGCCGTCGTCGTCGGTGTCGGGGTCGAGCGGGTCGGTGCCGTGGATCAGCACCTCGGAGCCGTCGGAGAGGCCGTCGTCGTCGGTGTCCTCGTCCAGCGGGTCGGTGCCATGGGTGAGCACCTCCTCGCCATCGGAGAGGCCGTCGTCGTCCGTGTCGTAGTCCCGCGGATCGGTGCCGATGACCGCCTCGTCCCGGTCGGTCAGGCCGTCGCCGTCGCTGTCGGTCGAGTCGGTGATGTCGTCGTCGGGGTTGAGCGGATCGGTGCCGTCCGTCAGGACCTCGACCCCGTCGGGGGTGCCGCCGTCGTCGGTGTCGCGGTCCAGCGGGTCGGTGCCGTAGGTGTCGACCTCTTCCCCGTCGGAGAGGCCGTCGCCGTCGGTGTCCCAGACCCGCGGGTCGGTGCCGATCTCGACCTCCTCGCCGTCGAGCAGGCCGTCGTCGTCGCTGTCCTCGTCCAGCGGGTCGGTGCCCAGGTCCACCTCGGCCCCGTCCTCCAGCCCGTCGTCGTCGCTGTCCTCGTCCAGCGGGTCGGTGCCCTCGTCGATCTCCTCGCCGTCGAGCAGGCCGTCGTCGTCGCTGTCCTCGTCCAGCGGGTCGGTGCCGAGCGTGTCGACCTCCTCGCCGTCGAGCAGGCCGTCGTCGTCGCTGTCCTCGTCGTAGGGGTCGGTGCCGATCTCCACCTCGACGTCGTCGTCCAGCCCGTCCCCGTCGGTGTCGACCCCGCTGTCCACGCCGTCGCAGTCCTGGTCGATGCCGTCGGCATCGATCTCGCTGGCGCCCGGGTTGATCCCGTCGTCGTCGTCCACGCAGTCGTCCCCGCCGTACAGATCGCTGTCGTAGCCGTCCTCGTCGGCGTCGTAGTCGCTGCCGTCGTCGCAGTCCTGGTCGACCCCGTCGTACCAGACCTCGGCCGCGTCGGGGTTGATGCTGGCGTCGGTGTCGTCGCAGTCCGTCCCGCCGGCCCGCTCGATGTCGAAGCCGTCTCGGTCGGCGTCGTAGTCGCTCCAGCCGTCGCAGTCCTGGTCGACCCCGTCGTACCAGGCCTCGCGCACGCCGGGGTTGATGCGGGCGTCGCCGTCGTCGCAGTCCTCCTCGCAGGTGCTGGCCGGGAAGCCCGGCGCGCCGTAGCCGTCGCCGTCGACATCCGTACACTCGTCGCAGGCGTCGCCGACGCCGTCGAGGTCGGTGTCCTCCTGGCCCGGATCGTACTCGTCGGGGCAGATGTCGTCGGCGTCGCGGATGCCGTCCTGGTCGCTGTCGGCCTCGATGACGACGACGAAGCCGGTGACGTAGCCGTCGGAGTCGGACTTACCATACTGGAGGGTGAGCGAGCCGGACTCGTCGTAGGCGTTGTCGTACAGCTCGTCCGAGCTGCGCGAGTCGGTGGTGGTGCCGCCGGGCTCGCTGGCGGGCTCGTCCCCGGCCACGCCGACCAGCGTGTCGCTGTCGTCGAAGCCGAAGGAGCCGCCGGTGATCAGCGAGTTCCAGTTCTGGGTGCTGCAGTTGCCCGAGCCCGTCCCGCCGTCGTCGCGCCCGCCGGCAGTGGTGGTCTTGCGGGTGCCGGCGATGGTGATCGTGCCGTCCTGCTCGTTGTCGCACTCCCAGCCGATGGTCAGGCCCAGGACCAGCTCGCCCATGGTGCCGCTGGTCGGCAGCCCGTCGACAGTCCAGCTCCCGTTGACCGTGTAGTTGGTGCCGATGCTGATGTGGCGGCGGCCAGCGTTCTCGGCGTCCTCGTAGACGACGTAGAGGGTCAGGCCGACCAGCCCGGCCCCGCCCTGGTAGCCGGAGTCGGCGCTGCCGGTCTCCTCGTAGCTGTAGGCGCCCGAGCCGGTGATGCCGAAGGTGGCCGGGTCCAGCTCCCAGACCTGGTGGTAGGTCGCGGACTCGGTCAGACTGCCGGAGCTGATGGCCACGCCGTTGACCCGGCTGCGCTCGCTGGGGGTGCCGTTGAAGCCGCTGCTCTTGGCGGTCAACACGGCGAAGACCCGGCTGACCGTCGCCGTGCTGGGGATCTCCACCTGCAGATCGTCGCCGGCGTACCAGGTCGAGCTGCCGTCGTAGGGGGTGCTGACGCCGGAGGTGTCCGAGGCGACGCCGCCCTGGACGAGGTCCTGGTACCAGATGTCGGCGGCGAAGGCGGGCGAGAGCAGGAGGGCGAGCAGCATGGGGGCATCCGGGCTTGTGAGGAAGCTGTCAGGAGGCCCAGGGTAGCGCAAGAGGGCTGCCTCTGCACCCGGGAACCGGACTCGTTAGGCCTCGGCCCCATGGCCCGCAAACGACTCCAGCCGCTCCTGCTCGCCGAGGACAGCTCCTACGAAGAAGCCGTCCCCAAGCCCTTCCTGAAGTGGGCCGGCGGCAAGCGGCAGGTGCTGGACGCGCTGCACCCTCGCCTCTTGCCGATCCAGGGCGCCTACCACGAGCCCTTCCTCGGCGGGGGCGCCGTCTTCCTCTCCCTGGGCGAGGTCTCGGGGGGCGCCTACCTCTCGGACACCAACTCCCGGCTGGTGCGGAGCTGGATCGCCGTCCGCGATCAGACCGAGGCGCTGATCGAGGTGCTGGCCTGGCACCTGGGCAAGCACAGCGAGGATCACTTCCTCGCCCAGCGGGAGCGCGACATCGACGAGGCCAGCGACGTCGAGCTGGCGGGCTGGATGATCTACCTGAACAAGGCTGGCTTCAACGGGCTGTACCGCGTCAACCGTAAGGGCAGGTTCAACGTGCCCTGGGGTCGGGTCGAGCGGCCGGGGGTCCTCCAGCCGGGCCGCCTGCGGGCCACCAGCCGGGCCCTGCAGGGGGTCGACATTCGCTGCCAGGACTTCGCCCAGGCTTGCGAGGCGGTGCGCCCCGGCGACACGGTCTACTTCGATCCGCCCTACATCCCCGATCGAGCCCATGGCTTCACCAGCTACACCGCCGACAAATTCAGGCATGCGGACCAGGAGCGGCTCGCCGCGCTGGCCCTCGAGCTCAAGCTGCGGGGCGTCAAGGTGGTGCTCTCCAACCACGAAGACCCGACCATCGAGCAGCTCTACCCCCCTCCCTTCTGCATCGACCGGGTGTTGGTGCCCCGCCACGTCAACCGCGACGCGGCCAAGCGGGGAGGGGTGACCGAGGTCATCATCTGGTGAAGTCGCTTGCCTGGGCATGAGCCGACCTTAAGTGCCCGCCATGCTGCCGTTGTTGCTCACCATCAGCCTCGCCCTCGCTCAGGTCCCGGGGCCGCCCGCTGAGGGGGAAGAGGAGGATGCCCCTCCGGAAGAGGAGGAAGCCCCTCCGGAAGAGGAGCCGCTCCCCCCGGAAGAGACCGAGGAGGCCTACGAGTTCCTGGTCATCACCGGCGAGCGGCTCAAGCCCGAGGTGACCGAGCGGGTCATCCCGATGGACCAGGTCCGCGTCCTGCCCGGCTCGGGCGGAGACGTCGTCCGGGCGGTGCAGAACCTGCCCGGCGTGGCCCGGGCGCCCCTGGGCGTGGGGCAGATCCTCATCCGTGGCACCGCCCCCGAGGACAGCGCCGCCAACCTCGACGGCATGCCGCTGCCGATCGTCTTCCACTTCGCCGGGCTGAACACCGTCATCAACGGCGACAGCCTCTCCGAGGTGGCCTTCCTGCCAGGCAACTACAGCGTCCGCTACGGCCGGACCCTGGCCGGGCTGATCGACCTGCGCACTACCCCCCCCTCCTTGCCCGAGAAGGACCGCGGCTACCTCTCGGTCGACCTCTTCCAGGCCACCGGCTACCTCGAGAAGCGCCTCTCGCCGCGCACCTCCCTCTCCCTCTCCGGCCGCCGCAGCTACATCGACAGCGTGCTCAGCCCGGTCCTCTCCAAGGTCACCGGCAACACCTTCCAGGCCCCGCGCTACTACGACGTCAACGCGCGGCTGCTGCACCGCACCGACAGCGGCGAGATCTTCGACGCCTTCCTGGTCGGCAGCAGCGACGCCTTCCGGGTGCTGGGCGAGAACGCCGAGACCGGCGAGGAAGAGACCACCATCGGCCTGCAGACCCGCTTCATCAAGCTGCGCCTGCTGCACCGACGGGTCGACGACCGCGGCGTCCGCCACGAGTCGGCGATCATCCTGGGCCCCGAAGAGCAGAAGTTCCAGATCGCGCCGGACGGCACCGCCTTCGAGCGGCCCTTCGACATCGGGATCCGGCACGAGCTGTTCAAGGCCCCGCCGGGCGGCTCTCGGGACGGGCTGACGGGGGTCGGCTTCCGGGGCGGCCTGGACGTGCAGCTCAGCCAGTACCGCTTCGAATACGACGTGCCCGCCTTCGGCCTCAGCGAGCAGGGCGACATCGGCATCCTGGCCCCAGCGGCCTATGTCGAGCCGACCTTCCGGCTGCGGCGCTGGGACCTCATCCCCGG
This sequence comes from Deltaproteobacteria bacterium UBA2385, assembly GCA_002343455.1. Taxonomy (GTDB): domain Bacteria; phylum Myxococcota_A; class UBA796; order UBA796; family UBA2385; genus UBA2385. The sequence goes on from DDSR01000246.1 coordinate 5,367, forward strand.
GCTGAGGGCGGATCTCTACACCACCGACCAGGGCTACACCGGGCAGGCGCTGGACCCGCGGATGTCGGTCCTCTTCCACCCCTGGACCCAGAGCCGCCTGAAGATCGCCGCCGGTCGGCACAGCCAGTTCCCCGAGCCGCGGGAGGTGACGCCCTCCTCGCAGGGCGACCTGGGCCTGACGCCGGAGTGGTCGCTTCAGACCGGCATCGGCTGGGAGCAGGGCGTCGGGGAGCACCTGACCGTCGAGGTCAGCCGCTACTACACCTGGCTCAACGACCTCGTCTCGGGGCGCGAGGACGCCTTCCGCTTCTTCTCGGGTCCGCCTCCGCAAGGACCGCTGGACACCGGCGCCTACGCCAACGACGGCACCGGCCGGGTGGCGGGGATCGAGACCCTGGTCGCCTGGCAGGATGACCTGACCTTCGCGATGCTGGCGGCGACCCTCAGCCACTCGGTCCGCCAGAAGCGGCCCGATGGCGAGGAGGTGCTCTTCGAGTACGACCAGCCCCTGGTCATCAACGCCCTGGCCAGCCGCGAGCTGCCCAAGGGATGGCGGCTGGGCGCGCGCTACCGCTACGGCTCAGGGAACCCCTACTACCCGCTGTCCAACCGCTGGTACGACGCCGACAGCGGCGACTGGCAGCCGGTCTACTCGGAAGAGCAGGACCGCACCTCGGCCTTCTGGCAGCTCGATGTGCGGGTCGACAAGACCTGGGTCCGACGCAAGTCCGAGATCTCGACCTACCTGGACCTCCAGAACGCCACCAACCGCCAGAACCAGGAGGTGGTGGGCTACAGCGACGACTACTACAGCGAAGAGCCGATCATGGGCCTGCCGCTCGTGCCGGCCTTCGGGGTGAGGGTGGAGTGGTGATCCTGTTCGCCGTCCTGGCCTGCTCGGGCCCCTCGGACACCACCCGGGTCCGGGATGTGCAGATCATCCACGTCGGCGCCCAGCCGGCGGAGCTCAACCCGGGCGAGGCGGGCGTCTTGACCGTCACGGTCGCGGATCCCTCGGGTCAGGGGGTCGAGGCGATGGCCTGGCCCTGCACCGATCTGGGCGAGGGCTGCCTGGAGGACCCGGGCGCCGCGGCGGGCTGGGCCCAAGGCGTCGAGCTGGAGGCTGAGGACGGCGTGGTGGAGGTGCTGGCCTCGCCCACCTGGGAGGGCGTGCTGGCCAGCGGCGAGGAGCTGCCCTTCGAGCCCTTCCAGGGCACATGGTTTCTCGCCTGTCGGACCGGCCTCTGCCCGGTCATCGGGCAGGCATTGGCGGGCGACGATGCTGCCCTCGACTTCCTGCGCGACCCCACCGCGGGCATGGTCGACCTGCCCCTGGACGGGGCCAGCCTGGTGCGGCGGACGGTGCGAGTCAGCCAGCGGACGCCCGACGAGCGCAACCAGAACCCCAGCATCGAACGCCTCGGAGACGAGGCGCTGCAGCTCTCCACCCAGGGCGAGGTCGGCCTCTCCTTCACGGTCCTCGACGAGAGCGAGGGGACCCTGGCCACCGATGTCTTCACCTCGCTGGGCACCCTGGGACCGGCCCGGGTCGAGGGCGAGGAGCCCGAGTTCACCTGGTATGCGGGTGAGGAGGCCGGGCAGGGGCGGATCTATGCCGTCGTTCGCGACGAGGAGGGCGGCAGCGCCCTCTGGCGGGCCGAGGTCGTCGTCGAGTGAGCGGCGGTGAACCCTCCCCGCCCGATCAGAGCGTGCAGCTGAGCCAGCCCGAGGAGGTGTAGGTCGGGCCGCTGCCGTCGCTGTCCAGGGTCGCGTCGTTCCAGATGATGTCGAAGCGACCCCCGCCGGGGCTGTCGAGGTACACGGTGTCGCTGACCCCGGGCGGGGCGACCCACTCGGCGCTGCCGTCGGTCAGCTGCAGGTTGAAGATCAGGCCGTTGGCGTTGCCGTACCAGCCGCTGGGGGGTGCGGTGTAGTCGGTGAACTGGGCCAGCAGGCGCAGGTCGGGCGTGCCCTTGGCCCGGAGGGCCGAGTCGATGGAGAGCAGGCCGGTCGCGTCGCAATTGGTGGAGATCTGGGTCCAGGTGGTCCCGGCGACCACCACGGTCCCCAGGTCCACGGTGGGGGTCGCCGCCCCGCCGTCTCCGCCCCCGTCGCCGCCACCGCCGCCGTCTCCGCCCCCGTCGCTGGAGCCCCCGTNNGCCCCCGTCTCCGAAGCCCCCGTCGCCGAAGCCCCCATCGCCTCCGTCCGTGCTCCCGGTGTCGTCGGATCCCTTGTCCCCGCAGGCGAGGATCAGGCTGAGCAAGAGCGCGAGCGTCATACGGCCTCCCGGGGCAACGGTAGCCTAGGTCCGCGGGACCTGCGGCTGAAGTGGAGGTGAGGGGGAGATCCCTCGTCGGGTCAACCAGATGGCGGCCGGGAGGCTCAGGCCCAGGGCCGCGCAGAGCCAGGCCAGCCCGTTCCCGGCCAGGGGCCCCAGGGCCGGCACGAGGACGCTGGCCGCCAGCGCATAGACCGCCACGCTGGCCGAGCCGAGCATCATCGGCCCCACCGCGCCTGTCGGCACCGCCTCGCCCTGCGAGATCCAGAGCGAGACCATCGTCGTGGTGAAGATCGCCGGGAAGACGCTGGCCAGCCCGGCCAGCAGCGGGTGACCGGTCGAGGCGATCAGGACCGCGCCCCCGACCGCGAGGGCGGCCAGCGCGCCGCGGGCCAGGAGGGTGAGGGGACCCACATGGCGGAGGCCCTTCGGGGCGGGCCAGGGCTGAAGGCAGGCGCGCAGGCCCAGGGCCAGGATGGCCAGGGTGGTGAGCATGGCCAGGGGCAGCAGGGGGAGCCTGGCCTGGGTCCATATGGAGCCGCTGAGCACCACCAGGACCGCCCCGGCCAGCCAGCCCAGCAGCGCGCCGCCCAGCACCAGGGGCAGCCGCGGCGCCGAGGGCGGGAGCAGCGGCGGGAGCAGCCGCCACAGCAGCAGGTAGCCTGCGTTCAGCAGCATCCCCGCGGGCACCGCCAGCATCGCCTGCTGGTACTCAGCCGTCGAGGCGCTGCCCGCCGCGATGCCCAGGCTGGCCGGCACGATCGTCGTCGGGATGCTGCCCAGCACCCCGCCCAGGCGCCCGCCCCAGCGCTCGATCGCCAGCGTCGCGCCGATGGCGACGAGGCCAGCGAAGAGGGCGGAGAGCAAGGCGGTGAGGGGCACAGGAGGGATTATCCCGGCCCACCGGGAGTGCGCTCCGCTCAGACCACCTCCACCACCTCGGCCTCCTGCACGACGGGCAGCTCTCGCAGCAGCAGGCCGGCCCCGACCAGCAGCGGCAGGGCCTCGTCGTCGGCGGCGCCGAAGGTCGCGTTCAGGCTCAGCAGCGCCATCGCCAGGCCCACCGGCGCGCTCAGCTTCGCCGCCGTGGCCGCCCCAGCCCGGACCGTCAGGAAGACGGGGCCCAGCTTGGGCACCAGGGGGACCAGGTCCCAGACCGGGCCGCGCGTCCAGGAGAGCAGCTTCCAGGAGGCGATGCGCGTCGCGGCCGCCCCCGTCCCGGCGAACAGCCCGCTGATGGCGGCGCCATGCCCTCGCGCCAGCCTCGCCCGCAGCTCGGGGTCCAGCTCGCTCGTCGACTTCACCCTCCCCGCGGGCAGCACGCTGGCGGTCAGCGCCTCCAGCCGGGCCCAGCCGTCGCCTTCGGGCAGGCGGCGGTCCAGCTTGCGGGCGACCCGGTCGACGATGCGGTCCAGGCTGTCGGGCAGCAGGGCCTGCCCCAAGGGAGTGTGGGTGCGCCACCACAAGGCGGCGCTGAGCTGCTGGGCGAGGCCGCGGGCGTCGGCCTCGGCCTGCGGCTCGAGCCCGGCGGCGACCAGGACGGCGCAGAGGTCGTCGGGCTCAGCGAGGGCGAGGCGGGCGGTGAGCTGGTCGCGGCTGATGGCCATGGGAGGCTCCGGTCGGGGACGGGTCAACGCGCTACGTCGGTTGGACCCCCTTTACTGCGCAGAGGTTCCCCCTGAAGCTCCGCGACGCCCTCGCCCAGGCCCTGCCCCGCTTCCCCCTGCGGCCCGCCTGGCCCGCCTGGCTGGCCGCCCGTCGGGCCCTCGCTCGCGCCGGCGGGCAGCGGGCCCTCGTCCGCGATCGGGCCGCCATCGAGCGGGCGCTGGACGCCGAGGTCCAGCCCGACGACCCCCGCATCGCCCGCCTGAAGGCCGCCCTGCGCGACCCCGACGCGGTCGAGGAGGTCGAGGCCCTGCTGCTGGAGCTGGGCGTGCAGGAGGCGACTGAGCCGGTGCGCCTGGACCTCGCGGGCTGGCCGGCCGCCCTCGGCCCCGAGCTGCTCGCCGCGCTCAGCGGGCAGGACACCTCCCCCCCGTGGACCCTGCCCCCCGCTCGGGCCGCCGAGCTGGTGGCCGCCCTCGACGGCATGCGCCTGGCCGGCTCCCGCCTGGAGCTGCACCCCCAGCTGCCGCCGGGCACGCGGCTGCCTCGGGTGCATCTCGACCGCAGCCGCCGCGACGGGGGCCGCGCCTGGCTGCCCTTCCTCGACGAGGAAGGCCGCTACTCGCTCAGCTCGCGAGAGCTGGCCGCCGAGCAGGCGGCGCACTTCCCCGGCCCGACCGTCGTCGACGCCTTCTGCGGCTGCGGCGGAGACAGCATCGCCCTGGCTCGACGGGGCCTGCGGGTCCTCGCCATCGAGCTGGACCCCGCCCGCCTCGCCCTGGCCCGCCGCAACGCCGCCGCCCTCGGCGTCGAGCTGGACCTCCGCCAGGGGGACGCCCGGGCCCTGCTGCCCACGCTGCCCGCCGGCTCGGGCCTCTTCCTCGACCCCCCCTGGGGTGGGCCCGGCGCCCAGGAGCGGCCCTGCGACTGGGGCACGCTGGTCGGCATCGCCCCTGAGCAGCTCGCCGGCTTTGACCCCCTGGTGCTGAAGGCCCCGCGCTCCTTTGACCTCTCCAGCCTGCCCCCGGGCCGGTCCTGGACCTGGATGGCCCACCTGGGACCGCCCGAGGCCTCCGGCCGGCGCGGGGTGCTGGCCCTGAGCATCGTAGGAAGGTGCTTTCAACGCCGGGGTTCCGCCGCTCCCCAGCCAGGGTAGGGCGACAGGATCGAGGGTCCCCGGCTCGCGTGAGCGCCGCCGCTCGATTAACGGACCTGTCCATTGAAGTCCTCCCACCCGGAGCTCCCATGTCCATCCTCCCGCTGCTCGCCATGGTCGGCCTCGTCGGCTGCGCAGATTCCCCTCCCACCGCCGCGCCCACGACCTCCCCGACGGCCTCGACCGAGTCCACGACGACCGGGGGAAGCGCCAAGGGCGACCTGGGCCCGCCCCAGGGCGAGCCCATCCAGGCCATCCTGACCGACCACCCCCAGGTGCCGCCGCCGACCAACCGCAGCCAGCCCGCCAAGGTGGTCGTCAAGCTGGAGGTCGTGGAGAAGGTGATGCCCATCTCCGAGGGCGTCGACTACACCTTCTGGACCTTCGGCGGCGACGTGCCGGGCGACTTCATCCGCGTGCGGCAGGGGGACACGGTCGAGTTCCACCTGCAGAACCACCCCGACAACAAGATGCCGCACAACATCGATCTGCACGCGGTCACCGGGCCGGGTGGCGGGGCGGCCTCCACCTTCACTGCCCCCGGGCACGCCTCGCAGTTCACCTTCAAGGCCCTCAACGCCGGGCTGTACGTCTACCACTGCGCCACCGCACCCGTCGGCATGCACATCGCCAACGGAATGTACGGCCTGATCCTGGTCGAGCCGCCCGAGGGCCTGCCCCCGGTCGATCGGGAGTACTACGTGATGCAGGGCGACTTCTACACCGTCGGCAAGTACCGCGAGAAGGGCCTGCAGCCCTTCGACATGCAGAAGGCGATCGAAGAGAACGCCAGCTATGTCCTGTTCAACGGCTCCGAGGGCTCCCTGGTCGGCGACAAGGCCATCACCGCCAAGGTCGGCGAGACCGTGCGACTGTACGTGGGCAACGGCGGCCCCAACCTCGTCTCCAGCTTCCATGTGATCGGAGAGATCTTCGACAAGGTCTTCTACGAGGGCGGCAGCTTCTCGCAGGAGAACGTCCAGACCACCCTCATCCCCGCGGGCGGCTCGGCGATCGTCGAGTTCCGGGTCGAGGCGCCGGGCACCTACGTCCTGGTCGACCACAGCATCTTCCGCGCCTTCAACAAGGGGGCGCTGGGCATGCTCAAGGTCGAGGGCGGCGACGACCTGGCCGTCTACTCCGGGAAGGAGGTCGACAGCGTCTACCTCGCCGACAAGGCGGCGCCCGGCGGCGCGGTCGCCACCGCGACGGCCGAGCAGAGCAGCGGCACCCTCAGCGCGCCGGCGCAGATCGCCGCGGGCCAGGCGCTGTACGCCGGGACCTGCTCGACCTGCCACCAGGCCAACGGCGCCGGCCTGGAGGGGGTCTTCCCGCCCCTGGCGGCCTCGGACTACCTCAACGCGGACAAGACCCGGGCCATCGCGGTGGTCGTCAACGGCCTCAGCGGCCCGGTGACGGTCAACGGCAAGGACTACAGCTCCGTCATGCCCCCGATGAGCAACCTCAACGACGACGAGATCGCCAACATCCTGACCTACGTCTACTCGGCCTGGGGCAACTCCGGCCAGGTGGTGCAGGCGGCCGAGGTGGCCCAGGTGAGGGCGACGACCACGGCGCCTCCGGGAGCGGCCCACTGATGCAGGTCCTCGCGCTCCTGCTGCTCGGCCTCTCCCCGCCTGCGGGCGCGCAGGAGCGGGTGGCGGTCGGGGGCGGCCTGCATCGGCGCTTCTATCCCTCCAGCGAGGGCCGGACCGAGGTCCAGGTGGCCCCCTTCACCATGGACGCGACCCCGGTGACGGTGGCCCGGTACCAGGCCTTCGTCCAGGCTCATCCGACCTGGCAGAAGGGCGCCCCCAAGGCGCTCTTCGCCGACGCCGGCTACCTCGCCTCCTGGGCCGGGCCCGCCGACCCGGGCAGCCTCGATCGGCAGCGCCCGGTCACCGAGCTGAGCTGGTTCGCCGCGCGGGCCTACTGCCAGGCGCAGGGCGGCGATCTGCCCACGGTCGACCAGTGGGAGCACGCGGCGGACGCCACCGCCGACGCGCCGACCGGGGCCCGCAGCGACCCCCAGACCCTTCAGCGCGTCCTGGCCTGGTACGGCGAGGGGCCTGGGGTCGGGCTCCGGCCGGTCGCCCAGGAGCCGCCCAACCACTGGGGTCTGTACGATATGGTCGGCCTGGTCTGGGAGTGGACCGTCGACTTCAACAGCCTGCTGATCGCCGCCGACGTGCGCGAGTCGGGAGAGGGCGAGGATCTGCGCTTCTGTGGCGCCGGGGCCGTCTCGGCCACCGACGTCGAGGACTACGCCTCCTTCATGCGCTTCGCCATGCGCAGCTCGATGCAGGCGTCCTACACCACACACAACGTGGGCTTCCGATGCGTCTATCCATGATCCCGCTCCTGGCCTCCCTGTGGGCCTGCTCGACGCCTCAGCCCGAGCCCATCCCGCCCCCCGCGGAGGTGGACCTCGCCCGCCTCCCGGGAGCGTCCCTCTACCAGCTCAGCGCCCCGCTGCTGGACCAGCACGGGCGGCAGGTCCCGCTCTCTGTCTTCGCCGGGCAGCCTGTGCTGGTCTCGATGTTCTACGCCTCGTGCACCTCGGCCTGTCCGATGCTGGTCAACGATGTCCGCAAGCTCGAAGCCCTGCTCAGCGAGGACGAGCGCGCGCAGGTTCGGGTCCTGCTGATCAGCCTCGATCCCGCCTCGGACACGCCCGCGGTGCTGGCCGAGGCCGCCGCCCGGTACGGGGTCGACGCGGACCGCTGGCTGCTCACCTCGCCCCCGCCCGCCGAGGTGCGGACCATCGCCGCGGCCCTGGGCATCGCCTACCAGGCCATCGAGAACGGGGAGTTCCACCACTCCTCGCGGGTCACCCTCCTCGACGCGCAAGGCGTGCCCAAGGCCACCGCCGAGGGGCTGGGCAAGCCTCCCGACGCGCTGCTCGAGGCCCTACGCGTCCTTTGAGGGGGACGAAGGCCGGTCTTCCAGGGGTCCTGTCGGTTTCAGCGGCTCGATGAGCCGCGCTTCACCTCCCCAAGGCGGTAGAGTAATGCTCCCCGAGGAGCCCCCGATGTCCGACGATCCGCGCAAGCCGCGACCGCTGCTCCCCTCCTGGGCGCGTCCGAGAGAGACCCCGCCGACTCCGGCGGCCCCGTCGGCGGCCCCTCCGCCTCCGCCCGCCGTACCGGCGCTCGGCTCGGTCTTCGGCCAGCCTCGCCCCGTGAACCCGGTCCTGGCGCCCACGCCCGCGGTGACCGCGGACCCGGACGCCCTCGACGACGACCAGCTGGCGGGCCTCAGCCGCTCGCCTCGACCGCTCCGCAGCCGGCTGGCCAACCCCGAGCCCCCGGGCGAAGCCAGCACCCCCTCGGGGCTCAACGAGTCCGGCTGGCCGGCCACCGACGACCGCCTCGCCGCGGTGCGCCGCCTGATCCCTCGCCAGGAGAGCGCCGACCCGTTGATCCCCACGCCGTCGCAGGACTCGCCGCTGCCCGAGCCCATGCCCGAGCCCCGCCGCGCGGGCCTGCCTCGGCGAGGCCTCAGCCCGACGCCTGTGCCGATCTCCCCCAGCGAGTCGCAGACCGGCCGCCGCTTCCGCCCGATCGAGCCGGCCACCCTCGAGCAGGCCGGCCTCGACGACGGGCTGGTCGAGGCCCTGGTCGTCAAGCACCTCTACAACAACCCCGGCGCCAGCGGTCGGTCCCTCGCGCACGAGGTCGGCCTGCGCCCGACCATCGTCGGCCGCTTCCTGGAAGACCTGAAGATGCGCCGGCTGGCCATCCACCGCAGCGCGGCGGCCATGGGCGACTTCTACTACGAGCTGACGGAAGAGGGCCGCGGCATGGCCCGCGACCTGCAGAAGGACAGCCGCTACGCCGGGGCCGCGCCGGTGCCGCTGGACCAGTACATCCTCAGCGTCAAGGCCCAGGCGATCAGCACCGAGCACCCCCGCCGCGCCCAGCTCGCCGGGGCCTTCGCCGATCTGCTCGTCCCGCAGGAGCTGATCGACCGGATCGGCCCGGCCATGACCCATGGCAAGGGCATGTTCATGTTCGGCCCTCCCGGCAACGGCAAGACCAGCCTCGCCGAGCGCATCACCCGGGCCTACGGCAGCACCATCTACATCCCCTTCGCCATCTACGCGGGCGGGCAGATCATCCAGATCTTCGACCCCGCCGTACACGTCCCGGTCGACGAGTCCGACGTCCACCCCGGCCTCTCGGCCAACCGCCTCGACCGCCGCTGGATCCGCTGTCGGCGACCCACCGTCGTCGTCGGCGGCGAGCTCACGCTGGAGGCGCTGGACATCGTCTACGACGAGATCGACGGCGTCTGCGAGGCGCCCATCCAGCTCAAGGCCAACGGCGGCACCCTGGTCATCGACGACTTCGGCCGCCAGCGCTGCCGGCCCGACGAGCTGCTCAACCGCTGGATCGTCCCCCTCGAAAAGCAGGTCGACTACATCGCCCTGCCCGGTGGCCGCAAGGAGAGCTTCCCCTTCGAGTGCCTGCTGATCTTCTCGACGAATATGGAGCCCCGGGACCTCGTGGACGAGGCCTTCCTGCGCCGCATCCCCTACAAGATCGAGGTCACCGGCCCCAGCGAGGCGATCTTCCGCGAGCTGGTCGATCGCCAGGCCAAGGAGCTGGGCCTGACCGTGCAGCCGGGGGCGATCGACTACCTGCTCAGCGAGCACTTCGAGAAGGCCGGCCGGCCCACCCGCTACTGCCACCCGCGCGACCTGATGCTGCAGATCCACAACCTCTGCCGCTTCCGCGAGACGCCTCGCATCGTCGACAAGGCCAACCTCGACCACGCCGTCCAGCTCTACTTCAGCGTGCTCTGAGCCCCTTTCCTCGCCAAGGGCCCCGCCATGACCCTCCTCCTCCTCTGCAGCCTGCTCGGCCTCGCCCAGGCCGCCTCGCGGCTCCTGGTCGAAGCCCCCGGCACCCTGACCGTCATCCTCGACAGCACCGTGCTCTCCTCGGGCGCCGGGCTCGGTCGGTACACCGCCGCCGGCCTCTCCCCCGGACGTCACACCTTGCAGATCAAGGACAGCAGCGGCCAGGTGCTGGGCCAGAGCGTCTTCGAGCTGCCCGACAACACCAGCGCTACCGCCACCTGGGACGGGTCGGCCATCCGGCTGGTCGGCGCCACCCAGGTCTCCGGCCTCGCCAGCTCGGCAGAGGCCCCCTTCAAAGCCGAGGGCGATGTGCCCGAAGAGCAGGACCTCGCCGCCTTGCAGGCCGCCAACGACCAGGACGCCAGCAACCAGCTCGCCAGCGCCCACGGCCAGCGCGCACAGGTCAACAGCACGCCTGCCGGGGGCCGCATCCCCGACGAGCTCACCCGCTACGCCGGCCAGGCGGTCAGCAGCGGCATCGGCGTGCCCTCGATCGTCAGCAACCCCATCGTCAGCACCGTCGGCAGCGGCTTCGTCAGCATGGTGCAGAACGCCGAGGCCGGCGGCATGCGCCGGACCTACTCGCCGGACGCGCGGCAGGGCAACCCCAACGTGCCACCGCCCATCCTGGAGGAGGTGAAGCTGGTCAACGTCGGCGGCAAGCCCATGACCGTCTACGTCGACGGGATGTGGCTGCACGACTTCGGGCCTGGACAGACCGAGAAGAGCTTCAAGATCGAGGTCGGCCGGCGGGAGCT
>DDSR01000296.1 GCA_002343455.1 Deltaproteobacteria bacterium UBA2385
CCCCCTCCCCCCTCGCCCCGGTGCCGCAGGCCGAGAGCGCCGAGATCGCCGAGATCGCCGAGATCACCGTCCTGGGCATGACCTGCGCCGCCTGCGTGCGACGCGTCGAGCGCGCCCTGGAGGAGGTGCCCGGCGTGTCCGAGGCTTCGGTCAACCTGGTGACCAGCCGGGCGACCCTGACCATCAACCCGCACATCACCACGCTGCCGATGCTGGCCGCGGCGGTGACCGGCGCCGGCTACCAGGTGCCGCAGGCCGCTGCTCCACCGCCGGCTGACCTCACCCCCCGAGCCGCAATCCGTCGCCCTCGGGACCCCGCCGCCGCCGCCGCCGACGCCGCCGCGCTGGAGGCCGCCGAGCAGGCCGAGGACAAGTCAATCCGGCGCAGTCTGGTGCTGTCGGCCGCGCTGACCGTCCCGCTGCTGATCGTCGCCATGTCCCACGGGGCGATCCCCGGCACCGACGGCCCGATGGGCGCCTGGCTGCAGCTCGCCCTGGGCACGCCGGTCGTCTTCGGGCCCGGTCGCCGCTTCCTGCGCCTGGCCTGGACGGCCGCTCGCCACGGCAGCGCCGATATGAACACCCTGGTCGCGGTCGGCGTCCTGGCGGCCTGGGGCTACTCCTTCGTCGCGACGGTCGCCCCTGGCCTCTTCCCCCACGCCGAGCACGGCCGCTCTGTTCACGTCTACTACGAGGCGGCCGCCGCGATCGTCACCTTCGTCCTGCTGGGCAAGTGGCTGGAGACCCGGGCCCGGCGACGCCTGTCCGAGTCCGTCCGCGGCCTGGTCTCGCTGGTCCCGACCACGGCCTGGCGCCTGCGGCAGGACAGCGAGGTCGAGGTCGAGGAGGTGCCGCTGACCCAGGTGCAGCCCGGGGATCGCCTGCGGGTGCGCCCCGGCGAGCGGATCCCCACCGATGGCGCGGTCGTCGCCGGCAGCTCGGCCGTGGACGAGTCGATGCTCACCGGCGAGAGCCTGCCGGTCGACAAGACCGAGGGCGACCCGGTCTTCGGCGGCACCCTCAACCAGGTCGGCGCCCTGGTGGTGCGCACCACCCGCACCGGCGGGGACACCGCCCTGGCCCGCATCGTCGAGGCCGTCGAGCAGGCCCAGGGCTCCCGGGCGCCCGTCGCCCAGCTCGCCGACCGGGTCAGCGCGATCTTCGTGCCGGTGGTCATCGGTTTCGCCACGCTGACCTTCGCGGTGTGGGCCCTGCTGGACCCCTCGGCCACCGGCTTCGCCACCGCCGTCGAGCGCTTCGTCGCGGTGCTGGTCATCGCCTGCCCCTGCGCCCTGGGCCTGGCCACCCCGGCGGCCGTCGCTGTCGGCACCGGTCGCGGCGCCGAGCTGGGCATCTTGATCAAGGGGGGCGCCGTCCTGGAGGCCGCCAGCCGCATCAACACCGTGCTGCTGGACAAGACCGGCACCCTGACCACGGGCCGCCCCGTCCTGACCGATGTGCACGTGGTCGAGGGCGACAGCGGCGAGCTTATGGACCTGGTCGCCTCCGTCGAGCAGGGCAGCGAGCACCCGGTCGCCCAGGCCATCGTGGCCGGCGCCCTGGCTCGCGGCGCACAGCTCCGCCCGGCGCTGGACTTCCGCGCGACGATCGGAGGCGGCGTGCAGGCCCGCGTGCGCGGCCGCCTGGTCCACATCGGCACCGCCCGCTGGCTGTCCGAGCTGGGCATCGACCCCCTCGTGCTGGAGCCCCAGGCCGACCTGCTCGCCCGGCAGGGCCGCACGCCCGCCCTGGTGGCCGTCGACCGCCGCGCTGTCGCGGTCCTGGCGGTCGCCGACCGACCGGCCCCCGGCGTCGCAGAGGCCCTCGCGGACCTGGCCCGACAAGGGATCGAGACGGCCATGCTGACCGGCGACCGCCGGGCCACGGCCGAAGCCATCGGCCGCGAGCTGGGCATCGGCCGGGTCGTCGCCGAGGTCCGCCCCGAGGACAAGGCCCGGGTAGTCCAGGCCGAGCGCCAGCGCGGCCGGATCGTGGCCATGGTCGGCGACGGCATCAACGACGCTCCGGCCCTGGCCGGCGCGGACGTCGGCGTCGCCATCGGCACCGGCGCCGACATCGCGGTCGCCACCGCCGACATCGCCCTGCTGCGCGGCGGCGTCGCGGCCCTGCCCCAGGCCCTGCGGCTGGCCCGGGCGACCCTGCGCACCATCCGCCAGAACCTGTTCTGGGCCTTCATCTACAACGTCATCGGCATCCCCGTGGCGGCCGGCGTCTTCGTCGGCTGGACCGGCTGGCAGCTCTCGCCCGTCCTGGCCAGCGCCGCGATGTCCCTCTCCAGCGTCTCGGTGCTGATGAACTCGCTGCGCCTGCGCCGCTTCGGGAGAGTTCCCCATGGCGCTGAGGCGCCTCCACCGGACCGCGAAACAAGGCAGTTCCCTGGCGCCTCGGCGACCTGGGGGATGCTCATCCTCCTGCTGGGTGTCTCGGCCCCCGCCATCGCCAGCGAGCCCGACCGCACCATCGAGCTGCGTGTCGAGGGCGGCTACCACCCCGACACCCTGCACCTGGTCGCCGGCGAGCAGGTCCGGCTGGTGGTCACCCGCAAGGACTACAGCGGCTGCACCCGCCAGATCGTCTTCCCCACCATGGACATCAAGGTAGAGCTGCCCACCGACCAGCCGGTCACCATCGACCTGCCGGTCCTGGAGCCTGGCATCTACCCCTTCCACTGCGGCATGAAGATGATCCACGGCACTGTTCATGTCACACCGGCGCAGAAGCAGGAGGCCCCATGAGCAGCATCCCAGCCGAAGAATCCGTGACCTCGCCCGAGGACGCCCGGGTGGTGTCCATCCTGGTCGAGAACCACAGGGCATTCCTGGACTTCCTTCAGCGGCGGGTGGGTGACCGCGCCACCGCCGAGGACATCCTCCAGACCGCCTTCGCCCACGGCCTCGCCGCCCACGGAGAGCTGCGGGAGCAGGAGCGGGCGGTGGCCTGGTTCTACCGGATGCTCCGCAACGCCGTCATCGATCACCACCGCCGCAACGGGGCGCGCAGCCGGGCCCTGGAGGGCTTCGTGCACGAGCTGGAAGAGCACCAGGACCCTCACGCCGAGCTGGGCCAGGCGGTCTGCCAGTGTGTCGCTCGCCTCGCGGACACCCTGCAGCCCTCCTACGCCCAGGCGCTGCGCCGCATCGAGGTCGATGGCCTCGCGGTGAAGGACTTCGCCGCCGAGGCCGGGATCTCCCCCGGCAACGCCGCGGTCCGGGTCTTTCGGGCCCGGCAGGCCCTGCGGGGCCAGGTCGAGCGCTCCTGCGGGACCTGCGCCGAGCACGGCTGCTTGAACTGTACCTGCTCGGCCCCCGCGAGCTGAAGATCCCTGGAGGGGATCTTCGAGACCACACGACCGGTCGTTCGGGGTTGAAGATCCCGTTGAGGGATCTTCTCGTCAGCCCACCCCCCTTGACACGTCGACACTCCCGTGAGAACCTCTCTCAACCATGTCCAAGCCCGACACCCGCCTCGAAGCCATCTCCCTCCTCCGCTTCCTCCCCCCGGGGACGGCCGACCTCGGCGAGCTCAGCCGCGCCGAGATGCGCGAGGCGGGCCTGGGCGCCTGGTCGGCACCGCTGCACGCACGTGAAGACACCCGCCCCCCCGACGGGCTGCACGACTACGACGAGGTGCTGCCTGCCGAGCCGGCCGCCCCGGCCCCCGGCGAGCGCGTGATCGAGCTGCGCTTCAAGGCGGGTTGACGCGGCCACGGGGCCGATAGACGCCCGGGATGGACACCCTCACACAGCTCAGTCTCGGCGCGGCGGTCGGGCTGGCCGGCTGGCGGCACTTCGGCCGTCGGGCGCTGCTCTTCGGCGCCTTCTGCGGGCTGCTGCCCGACCTGGACGTGGTGCTCTCCGCCGGCCCGGGGGGCGACTGGCGCGGCCTGGTCAGCCACCGCGGCAGCTCGCACTCCTTGCTGGTGCTGCCCCTCGTCGCCATCCCGCTGGGCGCAGCGGCCTGGCGGACCCTGGGTCGCCGGGGGAGCCCCAGGGAGTGGATCCACCTCGCCTTCTGGGCGCTCATCACCCACCCCCTCCTCGACGCCTGCACCACCTACGGCACCCAGCTGCTGGCCCCCCTCTCCCGCCGACGCTTCTCCTGGGACGCGGTCGCGATCATCGACCCCTTGCCCACCCTGCCGCTGCTGCTCGCCGTCGCCCTGGGCTTGCGCGCGGCGGCCGGCGCCCGCACGGTGAGCCTCGCCCGCGGCGCCCTGGCCTGGTTGCTCGTCTACCTGCTGGCCGGGGCGGGCCTCTCGTCCCTCGCCCGGACCGAGGCGCGCACCCTGCTTCAGGCGCGGGGCTTCGAGCCGGTGGCCCTGATCACCCCGGTCCCGATGGTCTTCAGCCCCCTCCGCCGCGTCGTGGCCCGAGACGCCGACGGGCGGCTGATGGTGGGCGCCATCGTGCCCTGGGCCCCCGAGCGCCACCTCCTGGTCGCCCTCCCCGCTCCCGATCTGCCCCGCGCGCAGGCCGCCCTGGACACCCCCCACGGCCGCACCTTCGCCTGGTTCGCCAACGGCTTCATCTCCGCAGAGGAGCGGCCCGACGGCACCTGGCTCTCCGACCAGCGCTACGGGCTGTTCGTCGAGACGAGCTGGACCCCCTTTCGGGCCTGGCTGCCGGCGGGGGCGCCGCCCGAAGACCTGGAGCTGGCCCAGGAGCGCGGCGGCCTGGACGCGGCCGCGGAGCTCGCCGCGGGCTGGGCGCTGCTGACGGGGAGGCCCACTTCAGCGCAGCAGTAGGGAGCAGAATGCCGCCTGGGCCAGCCAGGCGGGCAGCACGACCGCGAGGCAGCCGGCCCACGAGCGACCGGTTCGCTCCCGGATGAGGGCGAGGCAGGCGCCGAGGCTCCAGCTCACGGTGACGGCACCGGTGCCCAGCATGGCCGGCCAGAGGGCCTCGAAGCCCCAAAACCCCCACAGCAGCGCGTCGGGCAGCACGAAACCGAACAGGATCGGCAGCCCCAGGGCGACCCCCAGCGGACCGCGCAGATCGACGCCCGCGAGGCGACGGGCAACGGCGCCGAGCAAGGCGCCGGCGAGCTGAACCCAGGGCACGACCAGCACGGCCTGCAGCAGGTACCAGCGGGGCAGCGGGGCGCGGGTCGGGGCGTGCCCGGCCGCGTCCAGACCGAGGCTCAGCAGGGCCCAGGCGACCCCGCAGGCGAGGAGGGCCAGCCTCCCCTGTCGGAGGGAGGCGGAGGCAGGGCAGAGCAGCAGCCGGGCGATGGTCACGGCGAGCACGTAGCCGGAGCGGACGCCCTCGGCCGACCCCCGGGGCGAGCTGAGGTCCTCCTCAACGCCCCCATCGCACGTCTCCTCCTGCCCTCTGTTTCGGACGCAGCCCCTCCTCCCGCAGCAGCTCGGCCCAGCGCCGGGCCTCCTCGCCCTCCTCCGGCAGGACGGCGTGGTCGAGCCCTGCGGCCACGGTCCGCATGGCCTCCTCCGAGCTGTCGAGGTGGCCCAGCATCCACAGCCCCTCTCGCCGCGCGAGCGCAGGCGCGGCCCAGTCGGGGACCAGCGCGCCGCCCGGCTGCGGGGCGATCCCCTCGATCAGCGCCCGCCGCTGCCGGGCCTCGTCGAGCTCGGCGCTCCAGCTCGCCGCCCTCTGCCCCCCCCCGCCAAGCCCGACCAGCAGGCAAGCCAGCAGGGTCAGCCCGACCAGCGGGCGCAGTCGGACGGAGGCCCAGGCCCTCCGCGCCCCGACCGCCGCCGCCGAAGCGACGAAGGGCCAGGCGACAGCGAGGTAGTGGATCCCGGCGCCATCGGCGTGGGCGGGCTCGCGGGTGGAGAAGACCAGCAGCCAGGCCCAGCCCAGCAGGCCCGGCAGCAGCAGCCGAGGGGCCAGCACGGCGAAGGGGAGGAGGGCGAGGCTCAGCGCGGCGAATCCGAGCTCCTGTGGATCGCGGAAGAGCGCGGCACGGCCCGCCAGCACCTGCGAGAGGTGGCCGAGCGGGTCGGGGTGGGTCTGCATCGCCGCCCCTCCCCAGGCGCCGACGATCATCGCGGCGAGCGAGGCGCCACCGAGCAGGATCCCCACCGGCCGAGCGCCACGCCCCAGGGCCCAGGGGAGCAGGGCCAGGATGACGAAGGGGGCCTCCTCCCGGACCATCGCCATGCCCAGGACGGCGACGGCCAGCCAGGCGTAGCGACCGCGCTCGATGGCGCCGACCGCCAGGGCGACCAGCGGCAGGAAGACGAGGATGGGCCGCGCATCCGCGGTCGCGAGGGCGAAGGAGAGGGGGTGCAGGGCGAGGGCCAGCAGCAGCAGCGGTCCGAGCGCCCCCAGCCCCCGCGCGGACCTCGCCAGGATCAAGGCCGCCAGCGAGACCAGCAGCGCCTGTAGGGCGACAAGCCCCGGCGCACCGAGGAGGGCGAAGGGAATGTGCAGCAGCCGAACGGGGCTCCAGTGCACGCTGCTCCACAGCGAGCTGCCCTCGAAGCTGAGGGCGGTCTGGGCGAATCCTCGGCCGTGGGCAGCGTTCCATGCCGATTGGGTGAAGAAGGCGAGATCACCCGGGGCCAGGGACCGGTGGACATGGAGCCGCAGCGCCGCGGCCAGGAGCAGCAGGAGCACAATTGCAAGGGTCGAAGCAAGCAGGATCCGGTCTTCCCGAGTCGATGACATTCGGTGATAATGCACCGACATGGTCCCCCTCGTCGCCCTCGCCCTCAGCTCCTCGCTCACCCTGCCTGCGGGGGCAGCGCCCTGTCCGATCCGGGACTCGCGCATCCGGGCGACGGTGCCGATGGACCGGGCCAGCGACGCCCCCGCCGACGCCAGCATCGGCGTCTGGTGGAGCAACTACGATCCCCAGCCCGAGTTCCTCTCGGTGCGGGTCGACGGTCAGGAGATCGACGGCCAGGCGGAGACCTCCCTCCACCAGGAGTCCGCGAGCTCCTGGAGCGGGCTGAGCCTCTTCACCCCTCGGGAGGAGCTCCCGCTCGGCGCCCGGGTCGAGGTGCAGTTCAGCGCCCCCAGCGCGGGCGGGGGCGATCGGTTCTCCTTTCGAGTCGGGAAAGAGACGGCCCCTCGGCCGATCGCGGCGCCCTCGCACCTGAACCTGATCATGAAGGAGGACCCCCAGCCCTCCGCCGACGGCTGCCATCCGGCCCGCCGCACCTTCTGGGGCAGCGTCGGCGTCCCCGCCGAGGCCGACCCGAACGACTGGCTGGTGATCTACCGGGCCACGCCCGACGGCGCGCTGGACGAGTTCTTCACGGTGATCGGCACGGCCGACATGGCGCCGCTCGACTGGAAGGCCTCCAGCACCGAGCTGGACCGCGACCTGCAAGCCGAGTGCTTCACCGTGGTGCAGATCACCGCCAGCGGCGAGCGGGTCTCGTCGGCGGACGCGACCTGCGCTACGGACCCGGGCGACCTCAGCGCCGAGCTGCCGATCGGCTGCGCCGCGGTCGCTCCCCTCGCGTCCTCCTCCCTGCTCCTCCCCCTCATCGCCGCGCTCCGCCGTCGCCGAGCCGCCGAGGCCCCATGCGCGTCCTCTTCTTGCAGCCCGCCTTCCCCCAGGAGATGCCGCGCTTCGTCCGAGGCCTGACCGAGGTCGGCGCCGAGGTGATTGGCGCCGGCGAGGGCCCGGCCGAGGCCCTCCCTCCCGGCCTGCGCCGCCTGCTGAGCGGCTGGGTGCAGATCCCCTCCTGGTCCGACGAGCCCGCCTGCGTCCAGGCGATCCTCCAGGCCCTGGGCGGCGCTCGAATCGACCGGGTGGAGAGCCTGTGGGAGCCCACCGTCCTGCTGGCGGCCCGGGTGCGACAGGCCCTGGGCCTCCCGGGAATGGACCACGACACGGTGCTGGGCTTCCGGGACAAGCAGCTGATGAAGGAGCGGGCGGCCGCGGCCGGGGCCCGGGTGCCGCGCTCGGCGCGCTGCCGCGGGGCCGAGGAGATCCGCCGGGCCGCGCAGGAGATCGGCTACCCGCTGGTCGGCAAGCCGATCGCCGGGGCCGGCACCGCCTCCACCTGGGCCTGCCAGGACGAGGCCGAGCTGGAGTCCCATATGGCCGAGTGGCAGCACGTCGCCGAGCTGAGCGTCGAAGAGTTCATCGTCGGCGACGAGCACACCTACGACGCGCTCTGCATCGACGGGCAGCCGGTGCTGGAGAGCGTCACCCGCTACCTGCCCCCGCCCTTGGTGGCGCGCAACGAGGAGTGGGTCAGCCCCGCCCAGATCACCTACCGCAACCCCCACATCGGGCCGCTGCTGCCGGGCGTCGCGCTGGGCCGGCGGGTCTGCCAGGCGCTGGGCATGCAGACCGGCATCGTGCACATGGAGTGGTTCCGCACCGCCACGGGCGAGGCCGTCCTGGGCGAGATCGCCTGCCGCCCGGGGGGCAGCAAGCTGATGGACCAGTGGAACTGGGCCCAGGAGATCGACATCTACCGGGAGTGGGCCCGGGCAGTCTGCTGGAGCGCCTGCGAGGCGGCGCCGCGCAAGGCCTGGCACGTCGGCGTCGTCTTCAAGCGGGCACGAGGCCAGGGGCGGATCAAGGCCATCCACGGGATGGAGCGGCTGCGGGCCGATCTGGGCTCGGCGATAGTAGAAGAGGCGCTCTCGCCGGTCGGTACGCCCCGCCGCGACTGGAAGCAGACCCTGCTCAGCGACGGCTGGGTGGCGGTGCGGGACCCCGACCACGACAACTGCCGCACGATGATCGACCGGGTCGTGCGAGAACTTCAGCTCGACGCGGGCTGAAGGCGCTCCAGGTGCAGCGCGGTGCCCCATGTTGGGGTCGGCGTCGGAGGGCGGAGGCATGGAGGACCACATGGACGAGGCGCGCCGCTGCCGAGCGGCGCGCGGGCCATGCTCGTGTGCGAGGTGCCGATGCTGCTGCTGCTGCTCGGATGCGTGTGGTCGACCGCGGACAAGGGGGGCGATCCCCTTGAAAGCGAGACGGGGACGCCCCACACCGGCGACACGGGCCCGGGCGACACCGACTCGGGGACCGGCTCCGGGACGGACACCGGCTCCGGGACCGACACGGGCGCGGGCGGGCGCGACTGCGAGACGGACTGGCCCGACCGCGCCGTCGCGATCGACACGACCTGCCCGGACCTCCCGCCGCTGGACTGGGCGCTCCGGGAGCGCTGGCAGTACGATGGGCACGACCTCGCGGCGGTGACGGCCCAGGTGGCCCGCTACGAGGACGCCGCCGTCTACCTCGACGCCTCGGGCGCCGAACTCCTCGTGGACACAACCTTCTCCGACGACTACCGCGCCGCCGGGCGCGCGGCGGACCTCGATCCGACCCGCGCAGGCATGGAGAACGGGGTGTACCGCTACCTCCGCGGGGACGGGTACACCTGGACCCTCGCGGACGAAGGCGGCGCCTACACAACGGCGCTCTCGGACCACGGCGGCGGGCCGTGGTACACCGACCTGGAGGGGGACGGCGCGCCCGAGCTGGTGATCGGCGGCGCGGTGCTCGACGCGCTGAGCGGCCGCCTGCTCCACGCGCTCCCCGAGGCGCCGGGGACGTGGCACCTGCTCGCCGCCGACCTCGACCGGGACGGCGTCGTCGAGGTGGAGGTGGAGACGCCGTCGGCGGGCGGCGGGATCGTCGGCGTCGGCGAGCTCGACGGCGACCCGGAGCCCGAGATCGTGCTGGTCTACAACGGGGTCGCGGACGGTTCGATCCTTTCGGGGATCGGGGTGTACGATCACACGCTCACCGAGCTGTGGCGCTGGAGGAGCGCCGAGAACGGATGGAACCCCTTCCACCTCGCGGACCTCGACGGCGACGGCCGGCACGAGATCCTCGTGCGGGAGGCGTACGCGCCCGTGAGCGTGCTCGTCGAGCGCGGCGACGGGCTGGCGATGTTCGCCGTGCGCGTGGAGCCGCCGAGGGTCGCGAGGCCGCTGAGGACGCCCTTCACCCCAGACCCGCCCGAGCTCCCGCACCAGGTCGCTCGCCTTGCGCCTGGCGGATAGCGTGCTGGCATGGAGATCCACATGGACGACGCGCGCCGCCAGGTACTGGCGGACTTCCTGCACGTTCAGCTCGTCAAGACGCCGAAGATGCTGCGTGTACTCTGCGTGCTCGCGCTTCTGGTCTGCGGCTTTGGCCTGTTCATCCTGGTGGGTGTGACCGTGAGCGGGGCCGCGAGGAGCTCCGAGACCGCGGCTCCCCTGGTGCTCTTCCTGGGCCTGACGGGCTCGTTCTTCCTGGCCACGGTGTGGTCCCAGGTGAAGATCATCGGCGGGCCTCGCCATCCTGTGGTGACGGCGGTCCGCTCAGACGCCCGTCGGGTGAATCGCCTGGTCCCCACCACGGTGCGTGGACGCAGCGGTGCCCGGCCTGCGCTTGGCTTCTATGTGGATGGCAAGGGGCCGTACCTGGTCTTCATAGGCGAGAAGACCCGAGCCGAGCTGGTCGCCTGGCTCGCCACCCAGGGCGCGACGGTCGGCTGAGGTCGCGGCTTCGCGATGCAGAACGCTCCCGTCCCGCCGCCTCGTGATCACACGCCGGGTCGTGCGCGCGCTTCAGCTCGACGCGGCCTGTAGCTCCTCCAGGATCCCCGCGGCCGCCTCTGCCCCGCCGGCCGCACGGAAGCGGCTGGCGATGAAGGCCGCCGAAGCGGAGAACGAGGGCTCGTCCAGCAGCCGCCGCAGACAGGCGGCGATCTCAGGGGCCTCGACCCGGCCGAAGCGCACCCGCAGCCCGGCCCCGGCGCGCACGATCTGCTCGGCGACGACGGGCTGGTCGTCGCGGATAGGGGCCAGCAGCAGGGGCCGCCCGCAGGCCAGGGCCTCGCAGCTGCTGTTGTGCCCGCCGTGGCCGATCAGCAGGGAGACCTGCGGCAGCAGCTCCAGCATCGGGACCCAGGGCTGCACGATGAAGTCGGGCGGGGTCGGGCCGAGCAGCTCGGGGCGGGCGGTGAAGATGCCCTGCGCGCCGAGCTCCTGGATGGCCCGGCTGGCCGCCTGGAAGAAGCGGGCCCCCCGCTCGGCGTTGACGGTGCCCAGCGAGACCAGGATGCGCGGGCGCTGCGGGTCGAGGCGGTGGAAGGGGACGTCGCCTCCCCCACGTGAGGGCCGAAGAGCGGGACCGACCAGGTGCAGGTTTCGGCCGGGCAGCGGGCCGGTCAGCTCCTCGGTCGAGAAGACGATCAGGGCATGCGGCGAACGATCGGGCTCGGGCACCGGGGCGAGGCCATGCTCGACGAGCAGGGCGGCGAGCTGCTGGTCCAGCCAGCGCTTGACCTGAGGCAGGCCGGCGAGCGGGTCGCTGACCCCGGCCGAGGTCGTTGCGAAGCTCGCCCAGAGCTGGCCCCGCCGACGCGCGACGATCGCCCCGGCCAGGGCCTGCTGGTCGACGACCAGCACGTCGGGCTGCCAGGACTGGACGGCCTCTTCGACGCCGGGCACCATCGCCCGGGCCAGCGGCAGCAGGAAGTCCTCCCACAAGAAGCGGAAGGCCCCCAGCCCCCGGGTCGCCCGCGCCCGCGCCACCATCTCCTCCTGCAGAGCCTCGGGCACTGCGTCGTCCAGCCCGAAGAGCCGCGCCCCCGCCGGCAGCAGCGGCCCGACCGCCCCGGGGTGGGCCACCCAGGCGACCTCGTGCCCCCGCGTCTGCAAGGCGGCGGCGACGGCGACGGTCGGGTTGACGTGGCCCGTCAACGGCGGGACCACGAACATCACCCTCCGTTTGTCGCCCCCCGGCTTCATCCCCCCACCTGGTCCCGCAGCTCCCGCACCTTCAGGCCGAGCTGGTTGAAGCGGAGCTGCACCTTGCGGGCCCCCTCGGTGTCGCCGAGCAGCACCCGGGCCATGCCGGCGAAGTCGCCCTTCTCCTGCAGGTACAGCCGGGTGAAGTACTGCCGCTCGACGTCCTGGGCGACCTTGTTCAGGCCGTCGTGGGGGCGGACCTTCAGCTCGACCGACCAGCCCTGGCCCTCCTCGACCTCGCCGCCGACGCTGGCCAGGAGCAGATCGCGGACCAGCTTGGGGCGGAGCTGGACCACGTCGTCCCGGCCTCGCCCGCCGGGGGAGGCGCCCGAGCTGGCGGACTCGGCCAGGCTGAAGGTGACGGCGTTCTCGATGGTCATCACCAGCTCGCGCAGGTTGCCGGGCCAGCGGTGGCGCCGCAGCAGGTCCAGGCTGCGCTCGGGCAGCAGGAAGGCCAGGGTCCCCGGCGTCGGCTCGGGCACCTCGCCCAGGGCCACCTTGACCGCCTCGCCGCTGAGCCCGTGGGCCGCCCGCAGCTCCCGGCAGAGCTCGATCACATGGTCCTGCTGGAGCGAGCGCTCCAGGGCGAAGGCGATCAGGCCGTCGATGTCCTCCACCCGCTCGCGCAGCGGCGGCAGCTCCACCGTGCAGGCGGGGTTCAGGCGCATGAAGAGGTCGGCCCGGAAGCGGCCCTGCCGGACCAGCGAGGCGAGGTCCTCGTTGGTGGCGACGACCAGCTTGACGTCGACCTTGCGCTCGCGGTTGTCGCCGACCCGGGTCACGGCCTGCTCCTGCAGCACGGTCAGCAGCATTCGCTGCAGATCCTCGCCCAGGTTGCCGATCTCGTCCAGGAAGAGGGTGCCGCCGTCGGCCTCCTCGAAGGCGCCGCGGCGGTCGGCGACGCTGCCGGTGTAGGCGCCGCGCACGCTGCCGAAGAGGTGGGCGGCGACGAGGTCGTGGGGGAGGGTCGAGAGGTCCACCGAGACGAAGCGGCCCTTGCGACCGCTGCGGGGGTGCAGGAAGTGGCGGGCGATGAGGGACTTGCCGGTGCCGGTGGGGCCGCCCAGGGTGACCGGCAGCCGGCCGCGGGCCAGGGTCAGCAGGCGCTGGCGCAGGCGCCGCATCGGCAGGGTCCGCCCCCAGTAGATGGGGCCGTCGCTCTCGGTGCCGCGGCGGGCGCGCAGGATGCCCTCGACCTGGGCGCGCAGGGCGCCGGCGTCGATCTCCTCGTCGTCCAGGAAGTAGGTGTACTCCTCGGCCCCGTGGCGGTCGGCGGCGGCCTCCAGGCCGACTCCGCCGCGTGAGGTCATCAGGACCACGGGGAGCTGCGGCCAGCCCCGACGCAGCGCCGCCAGGATCTCGATGCCCTGCCGCCGCTGGGCCCGGCGGATCTCGGCTGCTTCGGCGCCCTCGGGCAGGCCCAGCAGATCCTCGGCCGCGACGTCGAAGTGGATGTCCAGCAGGACGAGGTCGACCTTGCGACGCATCGAGCGCAAGGCCTCGGCGGCCTCGCGCCAGCAGTGCGCGGGACCGTGCCAGTCGTGCTCGGGCATGGCCCGGCGGCAGAGGTCCACGGTCCGGTCTTGATCGTCGACGACGAGGATATCGGCCACGGCAGCGTCCTACAGGGTTTCGGGGTCCAGGCCGAGGGCGCACGCGCGGACGCGGGCCCGCTCGTGGAGGCTGCGGGTGGCCTGGCGAACCTGCTGCGCCAGCCCGGCCAGCGACCGCAGCCCGTCCAGGGCCACCTCCAGATCGGCCTCGCCCAAGGCGGTGAGCGCTCCGTCGACCGTCCGCACATCGGGATCATCCGCCAGCTGCTCCGGGCGCAGCCGCGCCCAGATCTGGGCCGCGCTCTCCACCCCGGCGCTGCCCCGGCGGGTGGCCAGCAGGTCCGAGCGCAGGGCCCGGCGCAGCTCCTCTTCGGGCGCCTCAGCCCCCAGGAAGCGCGTCTCGAAGGCGATGTACTTGCCCAGGTCGTGGCGGAGGTCCTCCAGCAGGGGCCAGAGCTCCTGCAGGGCAGGGCCGTCGAGGGCCTCGACCTTCATGGGCGGGCCCCGCGACGGCCGCGGCGGCGCTTCTTGCTGCCCGCGTCCTGGGCGAGCTTGGGCAGCTCGCCGATGGGGATCAGCTCGGGCTGCACCTCGAAGCGCCAGCTCACCCCGCGGCCATCCAGGGCCATGACCTGCAGGTCGACCGCCATCGGGCCGACCGCGTCCCGGATCCCGTCGATCTCCACCGCGGCGAGGCCGTCGCTGGGGCCCAGGTCCTGCGCGCCCGCGCCGTTCACGGCGAGCTCGGCCTCGCTCCAGGCCAGGCCGGGCAGCAGGCGCAGGGTGAAGCGACCGTCGGTGGTCTGGGTGGCCGTCGCCTCCAGAGGCGTGTTCTGGGGGTCCCAGGCGTAGCCGGCCGGGGACGGCTCATCGGCCAGGGCGGTCGAAGAGAAGCAGGCGAGGAGGGCGAAGGCGGCGAGCATCGGGTCACCAGGGCTGGGGGGGCGCCCACCAGGAGAGCAAGGTGTATGCCAGATCCAGGCGGCCTCGCCAGCCCTCGGCGCGACGAATCGTGGATCTCGACCGGCAGAAGTCTACTCGATCCGGGAGAACGACTGCAGGAGGCCGAGGTAGTCCACCGGCTGCCCCCCCTCGGCGGAGGGGAGGCGCGGGCCGAGCTCGGTCAGGGCCTGTCGGCACCAGGCCAGGGCCGGCAGGTCGGCGGGCAGGCGGTCCAGGACGTCGGCGCGCACATGACCGCGGCGGACGATGTCCTGGGTCAGGCCGGCGAGCGCGAAGGGGTCTCGCCCGACCTCGGCGAAGACCGCCTCCAGGACGCCGAGCACATCGCTCAGGCTGAGGTGGCCAGCCTCGAAGAGCACCAGGGCGGCCTGCCACCAGGAGTGGACCGGCACGACCCGCGAGCCCAGCGCGGCGAAACGCTGGGGCGGGAGGCGGCGCTCCAGGCGGATGAAGACGCGCTCCACCGCCTCGGCGGTCGCGACCTTCACCAGGGCGGCCAGGCAGCGCTGGATCTGGTCGGGGTAGGCGCCGGCCGCCTCCAGCACGCGGGAGAGCTGGCGGGGCTCGACGCGACCGGCGACGGCGTCGGCGTAGAGGCAGTAGGCGATGGCGTCGACCTCGGCGTCGTCACCGAAGCAGGTCTCCTGCACGGCCCGCCCCAAGCCCGCCCGCGTCTCCAGCAACACCGGCAGCTTGTAGCCGAGCTGGCCGCGGATGGCCCGAATGCGCCCTCGCTTGAGGTTGGCCAGGTTGTCCTTCAGCGTCAGGTGGTCCCAGCGCACCCCGTCCATCCGCAGCTTCTCCTCGAGCACCGGCCGCATCTGGGTGGGCGAGCCCGAGACGATGTAGATCCGGGCCTGCGGGTTGGCCGAGAGCCCTCGCATCAGGGCGGTCGCTCCGGGGACGGCGCGCTTGGCGCTGGCCGGCTCGGTCGCGCTGCGCACCAACCCGGACAAGGAGTCGAAGTCCGTGAGGAGGTAGGTCTTGTCGAGATCCCATCGGTAGACGTGCACGGGCGCTCTCAGACGGGCGGGTTCGGGAGGACGGCGCCTGGAGTATCCTGCCAACTCATCATGCCCACCCGCTCCACCCCCCCGAGCCATCCCGACGACGCCGGCCCCGGCCGGGCGCCGCTGCCGGGCCCCGACGCCGAGCGCACCGGGGACCCGACCCTCAGCTTGCCGATCACCGTCCCCGGCGCCGACGTGCTGCTCCGACCGGATGTGCGCGGCCGCTACCACATCAAGCGGCTCATCGGGAAGGGCGCCTCGGGCGAGGTGCGCAAGGCCCGCGATCGGGCGCTCAACCGCCAGGTCGCCATCAAGACCCTGCGCGACGAGTTGGCCGAGAAGCCCGGGATGGTCACCCGCTTCGTCCGCGAGGCGCGCGTGATCGCCCAGCTGGAGCACCCGGCGATCGTCCCGGTCCACGACCTGGGGCAGCTCCCCGACGGGCGCTGGTACATCACCATGAAGGAGATCCACGGCAAGACCCTGCGCCAGCGGGTGGACGAGCTCCACGCCGCCCGCCGGGGAGGCCCGATGATCCCGCTGGCCGATGGCTGGAGCCTGCGGCGCATCATCGACGCCTTCCGGACGGTCTGCTCGGCGATCGACTTCGCCCACACCAAGGGCGTCATCCACCGGGACGTGAAGCCCGACAACGTCATGATCGGGGCCTTCGGCGAGGTCCTGCTGGTCGACTGGGGCCTGGCCAAGGTCCTGGGCGAGGCCGGCGCCGGCGACAGCGACAGCGTGGTGGACGAAGCCGTCGACGAGGAGGGGGACGGCGAAGCCAGCTGGTTCCACGATCGTGGCACCCGCACCCGGCATGGGGTCGTGGTCGGGACGCCCGCCTACATGTCGCCCGAGCAGGCCCGCGGCGAGTCCGACCGCATCGGCCCCAGCTCGGACATCTGGTCCCTGGGCGGGGTGCTCTACACCATCCTCTACGGCACCCCGCCCTACCGCGGCAGGGCCAAGGAGGTCCTCCGCAAGGTCGCCCGCTCCGAGCCCGAGCACATCGACGACCCCAACGTGCCCGAGGCCCTGGCGGAGATCTGCCGCAAGGCCATGCGCATGGAGCCCGAGGAGCGCTACGCCGACGCCCGGGCGCTGATCACCGACCTGGATGCCTGGCTGGAGGGCTCACGCGCGCGAGCCCGGGCGCTGGAGCTGGTGGAGGAGGCGATGGCCCGCATCCCCAGCCTGCGCGAGGCCCAGGAGGAGTTCCTGGCCACCCGCGACCGCTCGCGGGCGGCCGTTCGTGCCCTGAAGAACACCGACAGCCTCGCCACAAAGGAGAAGGCCTGGGACATGGAGCAGCAGGCCGACCGGCTCCAGGATCGGGTCGAGAGCCTGTACCTGGAGATCTCCACCAAGGCCCGCCTCGCCCTCGCCGAGTCCCCCGGCCTGGCCGAGGCGCGACGGCTGCTGGCCGAGATCTACCGGGAGCGGGCCGAAGGAGCCGAGCGAGAGGGCGACCGCAAGTCCGCCCGCGAGTACCGCGCCCTGCTCGCCGAGCACGACGACGGGCGGCACGCGGACTACCTGCGCAGCGACACCCTGGTCCACATCGAGACCCGGCCGCCGGGGGCGACGGTGACGATCCACCAAATCCGCCGCCATACCCGCCGGCTGGTGCAGAGCCGCTACGCCCAGACCGGACCGACCCCCCTCACGGGCCTGCGCCTGCCGGTCGGGCGCTACCTGCTGGAGTTCTCGGCCCCCGGGCGCCACACGGTGCGCTACCCCCTGGACCTGCGCCGAGGCGAGTCCTGGAACTCCGTGCCCCCCGGCACCGACCGGCCGACGCCGATCGAGCTCCCCCCTGCCGACGCGCTGGAGGGCAGCGAGCGCCTCGTCCCGGGGAGCTGGTTCTGGTTCGGCGGAGACGCCGAGGCCCAGGGCAGCTTCCCTCGCCAGCGAATCTGGGTGGACACCTTCACCATGCAGATGGGCCCGGTCTCGCACAACGAGTACCTGGCCTTCCTCAACGACCTCGTCCACCACGGCCGCCAGGACATCGCCCAGCGCTATGTCCCGCGGCTGGTCGGGCCCGAGGGCGACGAGGTCGAGAACCTCTACCGCTTCGACGTCCCCAGCAACCGCTGGACCATCCGCGAGCGCGCAGCGGGCCTCAACCTCCAGGGCGAGTCGCCGGTGGTCGGCGTGACCTGGCACGACGCGCAGTCCTACTGCCTCTGGCTCCACCTCAAGACCGGCCTCTCCTGGCGGCTACCGGGCGAGGCCGAGCGCGAGAAGGCCGCCCGAGGCGTCGACGGCAGGCTCTTCCCCTGGGGAGACGAGAGCGACCCGGCCTTCCACTGCATCGAGGGCTCGCCCATCGGCGGAGACGGGCCTCCCCCGGTCTCGGTCTACCCGATCGACACGAGCCCCTACGGGGTCATGGGCCTGGCAGGCGGCGTGCGAGAGTGGTGCGGCGACGTCTACCGCCCGCTGGGTCCGCAGGTGCGCGGCTCGCGACCGGTCAACCCCGGCCCCCCCACCCGCGCCGAGCTGGCCCCCAACCCGCGGGGGCCCCGCCGCGTCGTGCGCGGGGGCGCCTGGGATCTCCCCTCCCGCGTCTGTCGCTCGGCCTCCCGCTCCGGCGTCCGCCCGACCTCGCGCGCGGCGGACCTGGGCTTTCGGGTGTGTCGGACCTTGGAGCCCACCGCTCAAGGCGACGAGGAGTCCGAGCCGAACCGATAGAGCGTCGCGCCCTCGGGCGCCATCAGCAGCTGCTGGGCCGCCTCGCGCTGCAGGGCCAGCGGCTCCTGGTGCAGGCCGTGGATCCGGTTGCGCAGGCGGGCGTTGTCCTCCTCCACCCGCTCGACCTGGGCCTGCAAGGCGTGGAGCCGCTGCTTCTGGCCGTGGCGGTTGAGCAGCCCGTCGGTACCGGTCAAGGTGGAACCCACCGCCGCCACGATGATGGCGAGCGGCACCAGGTTCCACATCAGGCGGCGAACGAGGGGAGACTCGGTGAGCACGGACGGGCGACCAGTATTGACGGGTAAAGACATTACCTCGGTGTCGATCTCGTGTCCAGCGGGAGAATGGAACTTCCTGGCGCCGCCGGAGTCAGCCAGGGGCATGCTCCTCTTCCTGCTCTGCGCGCTCGCTCCGGCCCAGGCCAGCGCCTCCACGGTCGCGGAGGCCTACCCTCCTCCCTTCGGCGCCGAGCGCATCCCCGGGGACGAATTCGGCACCTGGCTCGGTCAGCTCCGCCTCGCCCCGCCCGAGCAGCCGGTGCGGACCTGGTCGGGCCAGGTCGTGCCCCAGGACGCCCGCGTGATCGACCTGCCGCTGGTGCCCGGCGACCTCCAGCAGTGCGCCGACACGATCATCCGCCTGCGGGCGGAGTGGCTGCGGGAGCAGGGCCGCACCATCAGCTTCAAGGCGACCTCGGGGGACGACATCCCCTGGAGCCGGTGGATCCAGGGGGAGCGCCCGCGGGCCGAGGGCCGGGGGCTGCAGTGGAGCAGCGGCGGCGCCCGGGGAGACAGCCCCGAGAGCTGGGAGCGCTACCTCGCGGCGGTCTTCACCTGGGCGGGGACCCGCAGCCTCTCGGCCTACGAGACCGTCCCGGTGGAGGCCCCCCGGCCTGGCGATGTGATCGTGCAAGGGGGCTCGCCGGGGCACGCCGTGGTGGTCCTCGACGCGGCGCGCAGCCCCCAGGGCGAGGTGCTCCTGCTGATCGGCGAGGGCTTCATGCCCGCCCAGAACGCCCATGTCCAGCACGGCCCCGAGCAGGGCTGGTGGACCTGGGACCCCCAGCATGGCCTCGCCCTGCCCTACTGGCCGCTGCCGGCCTCGGCCCTGCGCCGCTTCAAGGACTGACGCCCCCGTCGGGCGCTCCGCCCCCTGCTGCGCCCGGCGCCGCCGTCGCCTCGGTGGCGATGGCCAGCTTGTTGAGGCCCTTGGAGCGGGCGAGATCCATCACCGCCACCACCCTCCCGTGGTCGACCGCCCGGTCGGCCTTGATCACCACCATGGTCGCCGGGTCACGGGTCGCGGCCTCTTCCAGCACCCGGTTCAGCCCGGCCCAGTCCACCGGCTCCTCGTCGACCCGGATGCTGCCGTCCGAGGTGACCCACAGCCGGACCTCGGACTTCTCCCGCAGGATGACGTCGCTGCTGCTGCGCGGGAGCTCGACCTCGATGCCCGGCGTGGTCACGAAGGTGGTCGAGACCATGAAGAACAGCACCAGCTGGAAGATGATGTCGATCAGTGGCGTCAGGTCGACCACGGCGTCGACCCGGCGGCGGACGCCGAAGTTCACGCGCCCTCCGCTTCCGGCGCGGACTCGAGCACGACCCCCGCCTCGGAGCTGACCAGGTCGATGGCCATCAGGGCCGCATCCTCGAGCTCCAGGACGAGGTCGTCGGCGCGGGCGAGCACATAGCGGTGTCCGATCAGGGCCGGGATGCCGACGGTCAGCCCCGCCATGGTCGTGATCAGCGCCTGCGAGATGCCACCGGCGAGGCTGGCGACGACGCCGACCCCTTGGGACTGGATCACCTCGAAGGTGAGGATCATGCCCCAGACCGTGCCCAGCAGGCCCAACAGGGGCGCGACCGCGGCCACCGTGCCCAGGATCTGGCTGTAGCGCTCGAGCTCGGCGGCCTCGCGCC
This sequence comes from Deltaproteobacteria bacterium UBA2385, assembly GCA_002343455.1. Taxonomy (GTDB): domain Bacteria; phylum Myxococcota_A; class UBA796; order UBA796; family UBA2385; genus UBA2385. Next base: position 19,854 of record DDSR01000296.1, read on the forward strand.
GACCCAGCTCTTCGACCCGCTCCTTGATCCAGACCCGCGGGCGCCCCCGGGACTGGATCGCCACCTCGAGCACCCGGGTCACCGAGGCCTCGTCCTTGCGACAGGCCGCCAGGGCGTCGCCGAAGCGGCGCTGCCGCAGCAGCTCCAGCAGCTCACGCACCACCGAGGCCGGCACCACCCGCGAGCGCCGCAAGGCGACCATCCGCTCCAAGAACGCTGCCAGGGCGACCACGCTGGCGAGGCCGATTGGGGCCATCACCGGGCCGCCGCTTACAAGGAACTCGATCACGGGCCGAACCTCCACTCGGCAGCCCCAGTATCCGGCCCGCCCGAGTCGTGGGGATTGTCCAAAATATCGGACATCGTACCGATCGGACGACGGATCCCGGAGGACCGGCAGGCTGGAGGGAGGGGCGCTCCCATCGCGAAGTCCAGGGCGGGCAGACAGCGAGAACGCAGGTCACTGGCTGAAACATGCGATCCAGGCAGGGCGTGGCCCGCCAACATTCCGCAACAATTCACAACAATGGCACCCTCCTTGCATTGTCTGAGCGCGGCAGGTCACAACCTTGGAGGAGGAGGAACCCATGACGTTCGCAGCACGACGGTCCAATGTCGCGAAGCCGGGCGAGGGCGATCCCCTCCTCAACAAGTACCTCAAGCGCATGGGAGAGATCCCGCTCCTCGCCCGCGAGGACGAGGTCGAGGTGGCCCGTCGCATCAGCGACGCCGGCCCCGACTGCGAGCTGGCCAAGGTGGTGCTCACCACCTCCAACCTGCGCCTCGTGGTCAGCATCGCCAAGCAGTACTCCTACCGGGGCATCCCGCTGGCCGACCTGGTGCAAGAGGGCAACGTCGGCCTGATGAAGGCGGTCGAGAAGTTCGACTACACCCGCGGCTTCAAGTTCTCGACCTACGCCTCCTGGTGGATCCGACAGAGCATCGTCCGGGCGATCGAGAGCCAGATCCGCACCATCCGCATCCCCATCTACAAGCTCGAGATCGTCAACCGCGTCCACTACATGCAGAAGGTCCTCTTCCAGGAGATGGGCCGCGAGCCCAGCCTGCACGAGGTGGCCGTCCGCCTGGAGCTGGACCCGCTGCGGCTGGAGCGGCTGATGAAGCTCACCCGCGAGCCGATGAGCCTGGACGCGCCGGTGGCCGAGGACAGCGACAGCACCGTCGCCGACTTCATCGACGACCCCAACGCCTGTACGCCCGACGGCGAGCTGGACGGCGCCAACCTCCGGGACGAGATCGAGCACGCGCTCAGCTCGCTCACCCCCCGCGAGGAGAAGGTCCTGCGCATGCGCTACGGCATCGGCGAGCCGACCCAGTACTCGCTCGAGGACATCGGCAGCCGCTTCAACCTGACCCGCGAGCGCATCCGCCAGATCGAGCTCAAGGCCCTGCGCAAGCTGCGCTGCACCCGCCGCAGCCAGTCGCTGGAGAGCTTCGTCGGCTGAGCCCGACCCCCTTCATGCCCTTGTCGCGGTGGCCTTCGCCTCCGTGACCTGCCAGGCGGCGTCCCGGATGGTCGGGGCGCCGCTCTTGCGTTCAGGCCCGACGGCGCTCGGCGGACGACGCCCGGCGACGGCCCAGGGCGAGCAGGCCGAACACCGCCAACGAGAGGCCCACGGGGGCCGCGGGGGCTGAGGCGCAGCCCGAACTCAGGTCGTTGAGCGGCACCGCGCTGCCCGGCGGACGTCCGGGCGAGGGCTCGTCCCCGGGGCCGAAGCCGTCGGTGCCGCCGTCCCCGGCCCCACCGTCACCGGCCCCGCCGTCGCTGGCCACTCCTCCGTCGCCGGTGTCCCCGCCGCCGTCGCCGGATCCGCCGCCGTCGCCGGTCTCGGTCCCGCCGCCCGGGTCGGGCTGCAACGCGATCGAGCACCAGTTGGTCCCGGTGGTGATCGTCTTGGCGCAGGAGGCGTCGAGGTAGCCCGGATAGCTGGCCCAGACCGTGTAGCTGGAGGTCGGTAGGTCGTAAAAGCGGTAGTAGCCGTCGCTCTCGACCGTGGTCGTCTCGCCGGTCTCGGCGATCCAGACCGTGGCGCCCGGCAGCCGGTCCCCGCTGTAGATGTCCTCGATGGCGACCACCCCCAGCAGATCCCCGGTGGCCGCTCCGCCCGAGACCAGGGAGAGGTAGTAGTCCCAGTCCCAGCCGCTGCCCGGGTCGGTGTGGGTCGTGCCCGGGACCACGCTGTGGGCGATGATGGTCGAGGCGCTGGGCGTGATGCCGTTGCGCGCGGCGATGTCGGCGGTCAGCGCCGCCGACGAGGCGTACATCGCGTCGGTGTACCAGGTCTCCGGCGAGTCGACGTAGCCCTCGTGCTCGATGCCGACGCTGCCGGCGTTGTAGGTCCAGTTGCCGGCATGCCAGGCGACGTCGGCCTCCTTCACCATCTGGGTGACCTGGCCGTCGCTGCTGCGCACCACGTAGTGGGCGCTGACGCTGGCCGAGGAGTTCTGGAACCAGGAGATGCAGCCCGAGTAGCTGCCCTGGACCGTGTGGATGATCACCCAGGAGATGTCCGAGGCGGTCCGGCTGTAGTCGCTGTAATTGGCCGTGCTGGCCGAGGTGAACTGGTAGCAGCCCGAATAGTCGCAGCTTGCCGGCGGCGGCGGCAGGGCGATCCACTCGTCGTACTCGACCACGCTCGGCTCCAAGCTGAGGCCCCCGCGCTCGGCGCCTTCCTGCACCACCTCGAAGATGTAGCGGGCGAACATCTGCTGCATGGCCGGCTCGTGACGGCCCGAGAAGCCCGTGATCGGCCGCACCCAGGCGCCCAGATCGTCGACGTCGGGCAGCCTCCCCTCCCGACCGCTGGAGCCGTGCGCGATCGCGGCCGACCGGGCCAGCATCGCAGCGGCCGCCCGGATCTGCTGCCGCGGGTCGGCGATGATCTCATCCGGGCTGATCCCCAGCAGGATTGCGGCGTCCTCGATGCGCGGCCCGAAGTCCCCGTCCTCTTCGCGCAGATCGAAGAGCCCGTAGCCGCCCCAGGCGCTGGTCACCTCGGCGTCCCAGCGGCTGGCCTCCCAGGCCAGGGCCATCAGCAGCTCCTGGGGGACCTGGAACTCGGCGGCGGCGGCCTGGAAGTGGGGCTCCAGCCAGGCCAGCTCGATGGCGTCGATGGAGGGATCCGCGCCGTGGTGACCGTGGGCTGACCCCAGGCCGGTCGCCTGGGCCGTCGAGAGCGAGAGCAGAAGCGCGATCATGTACACCCCGATACGAAGCGCCACGATATCACCGCGCTCCAGGCAGCGGGATCCCCCCCGACCTTGCCGCACGATCGACACCATCCCCTGGGACCCCCGTCCCTCGCTCACGAACCCTTCGGAGAGGCCATGGCCGACCCCACCGAGCTGCTCGCCGCACTGCAACCCATCCTCGATCACCTGCGCCGGGTCGACCCCTCCCGCGCCGACTTCGACGCCCAGGCCCGCGAACAGGACCTGGAGAGCCAGTTTCCGCTCGATGGGCCCGAGCTCAGCCACGTCCGGGTCCTGGTCGAGGCTGGCCTGGAAGAGGGCTGGCTCTGCCCGCGCGAGAGCGGGGGGGTCCGCTTCGGTCGCCTCGCCAAGGCCAGCCAGGCCACCCACGGCTTCGCCATCGACGCCGTCGACATGAGCGGCCCCGGGCCCGGTCACACCCACCCCAAGGGCGAGATCGACCTCTGCCTGCCGCTGACCGGGCAGCCGACCTTCGACGGCCGGCCTCCCGGCTGGACCCTGTACGGCCCTGACTCCTGGCATGTGCCCACCGTCTCCGGGGGGCGGATGGCCATCCTCTACTTCCTGCCCGGCGGCGAGATCCGCTTCGAGCCCCAGCCCGCGGCATGAGCCTGCGGCAGGCGGGCACCGCTGGACAGGTGGCCCTGGCGGCGCTGACCACCGTCCTCTGCCTGCTGGGGATCGAGCTCGCCTTCCGCGTCGTCGACCCCCCGACGCGCGCCCAGCCCGTTCGCGACACCGAGAGCAACGAGCTGTGGCTGGTCGAGGGCGTGCCCCTCTGGCGCCAGCGCCAGGACGTGCGGACCCGGGTCGACCAGCCCTGTCGGGACTCCAATCCCCAGGCCCTGGACGTCGTCGGCCTGGGCAGCAGCATCCTGCATGGGGTGGGCGTCGACCCCGCGCAGACCTGGGCCCCCATCTTGCGGGACATCCTGGCCGAGCAGGGGGTCGAGGCCTGCGTCCACAACCTCTCCGCTCCGGCCTACGGCGCCGCCCAGAAGCAGCACCTGCTGCGCGAGTCCCTGCCCGCCCTGCCCGCCATTCGGGTGGTGATCTGGGAGGTCTGGGGCACCGACGTGATGGACTACCGGATGCTCGGTTCGATGGCCTGGCGGATGTCCGACCTCGTCGTCGACGCCGAGGGCTACCCCAACCCGCTGGCCCTCCCCTCCCCCCTCAACCGCCAGCTCTTCCAGCGCTCGGCCGCCTGGCGGTACACGATCCTGGGCCTGACTCCCGCCCAGGAGCGGCCCGTCCACGACTGGGACAGCGTGCTGGCCGGCCCGGTCAGCGAAGCCCACCGGGTCGCCCGGGACAACGACGCCACCCTGCTGCTCCTGGTCATGCCTCCGCTCGACCGCCCCTTCGCCACCACCGCCGACGACCCCAAGGACAAGCTCAGGATGCGCTTCCAGGCCTGGGCCGAGGCGCGCGCCGACCAGGGGGTGGTCCTGCTCAGCCTCGCCGAGCTGCTGCGGGACGAGGACGTCGAGGCCCTGCGCCTGGACCCCTGCTGCCACTACAACGCCGACGGCCAGCGGCGCATCGCCGAGGTGCTCGCACCGGCCGTGCTGGACGCGCTTCAGCCCCCTTCCCGCTGAAGGGCATGGCAGGAGGCGCAGGCGCTTAGCACCTGCCCGTACAGATCCGCCCGCGTGTCGGGGTTGTCGTCCGAGAGGCCGTCCTGGGCGAGCTCGTGCACCTTCATGGTGGCCGCCGCGACCGCCTGCGACTCCACCGCGCCCACCTCCAGGGAGAGCGTGTCGAGGGCGGGCTGGGTGAGCACCTGCAGGCTCTCGGCCCAGGCCCGATCCGAGGGCTCCACCAGCCCGGCCCACATGCGGTCGACCGCCCACTGGTGGCCCTCCATATGGCGAGCCACCCCCGGATCTCCCGACGGCTCCGACCCCGAGACCGCGGTCGGCGCCGGTCCCGGATGCGGCAGGGCCACCCGACGCGCGAGGGCCTGGTGGCAGCCGCCGCACTGGTTGGCCGCCTGGGCCACGGCCGCCGCCAGGGTGCCGGCATCCGCGCTCGCCGACCCGCGGCCGGCCTGCTCGCTCATCCCCTTCAGCCAGACATCCCAGCCCGGTGGCAGGCCCGGCTCCACATCCAAGCGGGCGAGGCGCTCCAGCGAGGCCCGCGCCTGCGTGTCGTCTCCCCGAACCAGCTGGTCCCGGGCCTGGGTCAACAAGGTCAGCCGCTCGCCCATGTGCAGCCGCAGGGCCGCCGGATCCCCGCCGAAGGGCTGCGCGGGGGGCGCCGGGGAGGCGGGCGCGGGCGGCGCCGGGGAGGCAGCCGCGGGTGCCGCCGGAGAGGCGGCCGGTTCCTGTCGGGGAGCGCAGGCCAGCAGGGCGAGGAAGGGGAGCAGGGCACACCTCACCGCGACAGGGTATCCACCCGCCGAGTGCTAGACTAACCCGATGGACCTGCTCACCCGGATCGGAGAGGACTACCGCCAGCGGCTCGAGGCCGCGGCCGTGACCATCCTGCTGCCTCGGGGCCAGGTCCTCCTGCGACGCGGGGAGCGGGGGGGCGACGTCTACCGCGTGCTCGAAGGGCGGCTCGAGGTCATCGACTCCAGCTCCGACCCACCCGTCGTGCTCGACCAGGTGGGGCAAGGCGCCTTCCTCGGCGAGATGGCCTTCCTGGACGAGAGCGTGCGCAGCGCCGATGTGCGCGCCGCCGAGGAGAGCACCTGCCAGCACTGGCCCCGGCAGGACCTGCTCCGCCTCCTGCACGAGGACCCCGCCATGGGCCTCGCCTTCTACCGGGCCCTGGCCTTGCTGGTCAACGAGCGCAGCCGGGAGTTCCGGGTCCGGGCCGTGCGCGAGGGCCTGGGGCTGAAGACGGGACCGGGCGCCTCTGGCCAGGGAACCGGGCCCGAGGCCGTCCTGCTGCAGGCCCTCCGGCGCCAGCTCGCCGAGTCCGAGTCGCGCTCCCGCGTCGACCGCGAGGGCGCCCGCCTCACCCTGCGCGCAGCCCTCGACCGCTTCGCCAGCGAGCTCTCCGAGCTGGTCCAACGCCAGGAGCGCCTCGCCCGCGCCGCCACCCTCAGCCGGGTCGGCGAGGAGCTGCACCCCTGGCTGGTCCGCTCCACGCTCGCCGAGCTCTCGATCGACCGCCCGCAGGGTCGGACCGAGGAGCCCCTGGCCCTCGCCCACCTGCTGCGCGCCGTTCCCGCCGGGGACGGAGCCATCGGCGAGTTCCTCGACGAGTGGCTGCTGGGGCTGCCCACCGCCCAGGCCCTCCGCACGCGCGCCTCGGCGCTGCGGAAGCGGGCACTCGAGCTCGCCCCGCGAAAGCTGCTGGTGATCAACGGGGCGGCCTCGGGCGCCGCCATGGCGCTGGCCAAGGGCCTGGACGCCCGGAGCTCGGTCCGCGTCGTCGAGAACGATCGGGCGCTGCTCTCCCTGATCGACGCAAACCAGAGCGGCGCCCGGATCGCGCTCTACCACGACGACCTCGCCGCCGTCGCGCTCGGCGAGGGTCGGCTAGACCTCGGTGCCCACGACCTCGTCGTCATCGACGCGCTGGTCGACTACCTCCCCGACCGGGCCGCCGCCCGCCTGCTGGGCGAGGTCCGGCGCTGCTGCGCCCCTCGAGGCCGGGTGCTGATCAGCGCCCTCCACCGCGAGGCGACCGGCCGCTCCTACGACAGCCTGACCTTCGATCACCTGCTGCGCTGGCCCCTGGTGCGCCGCAACCCCGAGGTGCTCACCAGCATGCTCTTGCGGGCCGGCTTCGTCGAGGTCCGCCCGGTCCACAGCCCCATGCCCGGCCTGGTGCTCGAAGCCTCGGGCTGAGGCCGCCGCAACCCCGTACTTGAAATGCTCCGCCGGCTTGCGTTACCCTGCGCCGCCCCGTCTCTCCGTCCCTGGGATTCTCATGACCTCGAACCTTCCTCGCCTTCTCCTGCTCTGCTCCGTCCTCACCGCCTGCGTCGAGGACGAACCCGGCGTCAACCGCGCGACCCCCGGTGGCGCGGGCGGGCCCGGTGCGGCTGGCCCCGGCGCGCCCCCCGCGGGCGCCCAGGTCCAGGAGAAGGCCGACCCCTTGCCGACCCTTGACAAGGCGGCGCTCGAGTCCGAAGCCAAGAAGGTCACGCTGGTCCCCTCCCCCTCCGAGATGCAGAACGCCCTCAAGGACGCCGGCATCGCCCAGGGCCTCTCCGCCCTGGTCCCGACCCGCGCCCCCAAGATGGACGTCGAGAACAAGGACGTCGTCGCCGTGCGCACCGGCACCGTGCTCGCCTGGGCCCTGCTGACGGTCAAGGACGCGCCCACGGCCTCGCTGGTCGAGCGCATGGGCCAGGTCAAGGCCGGGATGGCCTCCCTCGGGGCCGGCGCCGACATCGCCGCCACCATCGACGACATCACCGCCCGCCTGAACAACGACAGCCTCAGCCGCGACGACCTGCTGACCGAGCTCGACGAGATGCACGGGGCGATCATCCCCGAGATCGAGTACGAGGCTGGCCCCCGCAGCGTGCCACTGATCCAGGCCGGCTCCTGGCTGGCCGGCGTCAACCTGATCGCCGCCACCATCGTCAAGGAGGGCAAGCCCGAGGCCGGCACCAAGCTGCTGCGCCAGCCCGAGGTCGCCGACCACTTCCTGGAGTACGTGCGGGCCGAGGGCGCCGACAAGGCCCCGCCCGAGGTGATGAGCCAGCTCGAGAAGACCCTCATCACCCTCAAGGAGCTCGCCGCCAAGCCCGAGCTCACCCTCGACGACGTCAAGACGGTCCAGGCCCAGACCGACGGCGTGCTCGCCCTTCTCTGAGGAGCTCCCCATGATCCCCGCCCTGCTCGCCTCTCTCTTCATGTCGTCGGTGGCGCTGGCCAGCGACGAGTCCGTGGCTTCCACTTGCGTTCGCGCCAAGGTCCGCGAGTCCTACGGCCAGGGTTGGTCCGTCCGGACCACCACCAAGGCCGATCTCGCGCAGGGCCAGCGGGAGATCTACCAGCTGACGATGCAGGCCGGGAACTCCTACAAGATCCTGGCCTGCGGCGACCACGCCTTCAAGAACGTCGACGTGGTCGTCTACGACAGCGAGGGCACGGTCGTCGGCAGCGAGCCGGGGGTCGATCGTGAGCCCATGGTCGAGCTCACCCCGACGGTCACCGGCACCTACTACGTCGCGGTCTTCGCCAACGGGATGAACTCGACCGATGGCCGGGGCACCGTAGCTACCGCGGTGATCTTCAAGTAGCAGCCCCGTGGTCACCACCGGGCTGGGCCAGGACTTCGTCGCGCGCCTGAACGAGCGGCAGTCGACCACCCCCCCCGAGCGGGCCCAGCGGGCGGCGAACACCACGCGCCTGCTGCTTCAGCACGCCATCTCCAGCCACGACGCCCACCCCCACCTCTCCGCCGCGCCCGCGCTGGTGGCCGAGCTGACCGGCCTCCCCCTGGCCGAGGCCGAGCTGCTGGTCGGGCTCGCGCACGCCCCCGAGCACCGCCCCGCCAGCGGCAGCGAAGACCTCGCCAGCTTCGAAGCCCGCTTCGGCCCCCAGGCCGCCCGCCGCCTCCTGGAGCAGGAGGCCCAGGAGACCGACCTCTGCGGCTATGGCCTCGCCTGGGGACCCGAGGCCGCGCTGGCGCTGCTCGACGCGATGACCCGCCTCGCCGCCGCGGACGAGCGCCTGACCGCCGACGAGCTGAGGAGGCTGGAGGCCGCCGCCGAGGAGCTGGCCATCGACCCCGGCATGGCGATGGCCCTGGTGCGCCGCCACGCCCCCGACGCCGCCTCGCGGGGCGAGCCCATCCCGCTGCGGGGCGAGCGCATCGTCATCGGTCGCGCCCCCGGAAGCGGCATCCACCTCCCCCACCCCCAGGTCGCGCCTCACCACGCCGACCTCATCCGTGGCAGCGAGGGCTGGCGGGTCGTCGACGCGCGCAGCGGACGGGCCACCGTCGTCGACGGCCGGGCCGTGCGATCGGCGCCCCTTCGTGAGGGTCAGGAGCTGCGGCTCGGGCCCTACCGCTTGCGCCTCGAGGCCGGAGGGGAGTTCCTTCGGGTCCGCGGCGAGGTCCAGGCCGAGGCCCTCAGCGTCCGCGACCTCAGCCGCCGCATCGGCGAGGTCTCGCTGCTGGACGATCTCTCCTTTACCGCCTTCACCGGCGAGGTCATCGCCGTCGTCGGCCCCAGCGGCGCTGGCAAGACCACCCTGCTCAACGCCATCACCGGCCAGGCCCCCGCCGACCAGGGCCGGGTCCTCTTCGAAGGGCAGGACTTCCACAGCCTGCTCGCCCGCGACCTCGACCTGGTCGGAAGTGTCCCGCAGGACGACATCGTCCTGCCCGAGCTGACGGTCGAGGAGTCCCTGCTCTTCGGCGCCCGCCTGCGCCTGCGGGGCGAGGAGGCCCTGGACCCGCAGGAGCCGGTCGACCGGGTGCTGGGCGAGCTGGGCATCCCGCACATCCGCCACTCGCGCATCGGGGACGCCCTCCGGCGCGGCATCTCCGGCGGCCAGCGCAAGCGGGTCAACGTCGGCCAGGAGGTGATCAGCGAGTCGGCCCGCGTGCTCTTCCTGGACGAGCCGACCAGCGGCCTGGACCCCCGCTCGGCCGGCGACATCGCCCGGACCGCTCGGCGCCTGGCGGACTCCGGTCGCATCGTCGTGCTGGTGACCCATGATCTCAGCGCCAGCGTGCTCGCCCAGGTCGACCACCTGCTGGTGATGGTCGAGGGCGGCCGCGTGGCCTGGTTCGGGCCCCCCGCGGACGCCTGTCGGATGTTCGACGTCGCCATCCCCGTGGAGCTCTTCGACCGGCTGGGTCAGCAGTCTCCGGCGACCTGGGCCCGGACCTACGCCGCCTCACCCGCGGCGCGGCGCTGGGTCGAGCTGCGGACCCGGATCCTGGCCACCGAGCTGCTGGCGCGTCCCGCCGCGCTGAGCGCCCAGACCTCGCGACCCGGACGGCTGCGCACCCTGAAGACCCTGATCGCCCGATACGCGCTGGTGAAGGTCCGCGACCGCGCCGCGCTGCTCGTGTTGGCGATGCAGCCGCTGCTGCTCGCCGCCGTGATGGTGATGGTCTTTCCTCGGCCGACCGCCTCGCTCGTCTTCCTGCTCAGCCTCTCGGCCCTCTGGTTCGGCATGTCCGGCTCTGTACGCGAGCTGATCGCCGACCGCGCCATCTGGCGCCGCGAGTGCCGGGTGGGGGTCGGCGTCACCGCCTGGCTGGGCAGCAAGCTGCTGGTCCTCAGCGTCCTCGTGGCCCTGCAGTGCCTGGTCATGACGCTGCTGGTCTTCGCGGGCTGCGATCTGTCCAGCGCCGGCTTTCAGCTCCATTCTCTCATCCCCGCCATCGTGGTGGCCGGCTGGAGCGGGGTCGCGACCGGCCTGCTGATGTCGGCCCTCTGGTCCCGCTCCGAGGCCGCCGTCGGCTCGGTGGTCCTGCTGCTGGTCCCGCAGATCGCCTTCTCGGGCATCATGATGCCCCTGGACAAGCTCTCCGCCCCGGCCCGCGCCCTCGCGGGGGTCAACCCGGCCCGCTACGCCTTCCAGCTCGCCCTGCGCTGCGGGGAGTCGATGCAGTACCTCAACGCCCTTGGGGAGTGGAAGAGCCGGCCCATGACCGGAGAGCTCTACACCTTGGGGCTGCGTAGCCCCGAGCCGGGGGGTCTGGGCATGGCCCCGGCCCTGCTGCTGGGGGTCCTTACCGTTCAGATCCTCGTCCAGATCGGGGTCAGCGCGGCGCTGCTGCAGCGCATGAAGCCTCGGCGCCGCGCGCGATGACCCCATCCCGGCGTTGCCCTCCCGCGGCCAGAGCGGTACCCTCCCGCCGAGGCCGGCGCGGCACCCGTGAAGGCTGACCTCAAGGACCCCTCGTGTCGTACGCAAATCGTCCGCCTCTGGCCCAACACGGTCCCAAGCGCCTCCCCTTCCGGGTGGGGCTCCCCCACGCCAAGGCCGAGCGGGGGCGCTTCGTGCTCTCCCTCGATGGGGGCGGGATCTACGGGCTGACTTCGGCCATCTGGCTGCGTCAGATCGCCGAGCGCGAGCCGCGCTTCCTGGCCTTCGACGAAGGCGAGCGCAGGATGCTGCTGGTAGGCTGCTCCTCGGGCGCCATCAACGCGCTGCACCTCGCCATGCACGAGGACCCGCGGAAGACGCTGCTGGACGGCGAGCTGGAGACCTTCTGGAAGGACGAGGACGTCTGGGCCAACAGCGATCCCCTCTCCCGGATCGGCAGCAACCTGGGCCTGGCGCCCTACTTCGGGACCGATGACTTCCTGAAGGCCCTCGAGCGGGTCTTCGGGCAGCGCACCCTGGGAGAGCTGCACTTTCCTGTGCTGATCAGCACCTACAACTGGACGGGGGAGGCCGACGCCGAGCGGAGCTGGCTCACCCCCGGACAGGCCTTCGAGAAGGGGATCCGCACGGGCGACTGGTCGGCCTTCGTGGTGGTCCCTCCGACCCCCGCGACCAGCTCGCGCGCCGGTCAGACCACCCGCCACTGGCGCCCCAAGTTCTTCGACAACGCCCATGACGACGACGACGATCTCAATGTCCGTGTCCTGGACGTCGCCTACGCCGCCGCCGCCCCCCCGGGCTTCCGGGCCCTGCGCGGCGGCCTCGGGGACGGGGCCTCCTTCAACGCCAACCCCTCGGTCAACGCCATCGGCTACCTCGTCGAGTGCTGGGAGAAGGAGGTCGACCTGCTGGGCGATGACGAGCTGCGGGCCGAGCTGCGGCAGCATGGCGAAGCGCCGGGCTCGCTGGCCGGCCTCAGCCGCAAGGACCTGATCGATCAGCTCTGCGCCTACCGTCTGGGCTTGATGCTGCGGGACACGGCGATGATCTCGATGGGCTCCGGCCAGGACCTGCCGCACTACGGCTTCAGCAACTCCGGCTTCGGCTTCGGCCTCTTCCAGGCCATGCCGACCAACCCCTTCGTGCCGGTCTGGCCCAGCCCGTCGTTCTACTCGCTGGACGCTGCCACGACCGACGCCGAGTTCATCGCCCGCCAGCTGCTGACCAAGGGGCGCTACCTGCGCGTCAACCCGGACGTCAACAAGCTCCCGACCTTGATGGCCGCCCTGGTCGCCCGCCAGCCGATCCTGCGCGCCCAGCTGACGGCCGACATCGAGCAGAACGCCGTCAACGAGCGCTCCCAGGCGGCCGTGGAACAGGCCGTCTTCTTCCTGCGCAAGGCCTTGTGGAACGAGGACGACGCCCAGGCACGAAAGGGGCTGCAGCGGCTGTAGGTTGTCCAGAGACAGCGGGGGGGGGCTAGGGCCTCGCCGGCCCCCGCCCCCGATCGGCCCTCGGCTACTTGTGTGCCAGCACGGTCGCGCCGGTCCAGTCCGGGGGTAGCGCCGTGTGGTCGAGCTCCTCGCAGCGAGACAGGAAGCGCGCGGCGTGGCTGTCCTGGGGGTCCTGGTCCAGCACCTTGCGGAAGAGGCCGGCGGCCTCGTCGAGGCGCCTGGCGTAGAAGGCCTCGCAGCCGGCCTGGTAGTCGGCGAGGGTGGCGAGCCGAACTCCTCGCCAAGGCTCGGCTTCGGCCTCCAGGATCTCCATGACCGCGACCGGGGCCGTCCTCCCCTTGACCACCACCAGGTCGACGTGGCGGGCGGTGAATCTGTGGGGGTCGGGCAGCGAGGCCATCGCGGTCTCGGTGATCAAGAGCGAGCAGCCGTAGAGGGCGGTCAGGCCCTCCACCCGAGCGGCGAGGTTGACGGGGTCACCGACCACGCCACACTTCAGCCGGTTGCTGCTCCCCATGGTCCCAAGCGTCAGCCGGCCGCTGTTGATCCCGACGCCGGCCTCGATCGGGGCGAGGCCCTCGGCCACCCGCGGCTCGTTGAAGGCGGCGAGCTGCTCCCTCATCTGCAGGGCGGCCCGCAAGGCGGCCTCGACCCCCCCCTCGAAGAGCACCAGGATGCCGTCACCGGCGATGTGCTCGATGAAGCCGCCGTGGGCGGAGATCGCCGGCTCGATGGCGCTGAGGTAGCGGTTGATGAAGTCCACGCAGGAGGCGGGGTCCATGCTCTCGGCAAGGGTCGTGAAGCCCCGGATGTCCGAGAACAACACCGCCAGCTCCAGGTCGACCGAGGCGCCCAGCCGGACCGTCTCGTAGCGGTCCTGGGCGCCCAGCAGGCGCAGGAAGTCGCGCGGCACGAAGCGGAAGAAGGCCTCGGCCTTCCGCTCCAGGCTGGAGTTCAGCTCCCGCAGCTCGGCGTTCTGCAGGTCCAGCAGCATGTCCTGGAAGTAGCGACGCAGGGCCTCCCGCACGGTCAGGTTGAGGTCGTCCCGGCCCCAGGGCTTGGCGATGTAGCGGTAGAGGCTGGCCTTGTTGACGGCGTTGCCGATGGCGTCGACCGAGGCCTGCCCGGTCAGCAGGATCGAGAGGGTGCGAGGCAGGCGGCTGTGCAGCTCGATCAGCAGCTGGTCGCCCTTCAGACCGGGCATGATCTGGTCGGCGATGACCAGCGGCAGCTCACGCTCGGGGTCGCCCAGCTCGGAGATGAGCTCGAGGGCGGCCTCGGCGTCCTCGACCGCCTCGATCCTGTACTTGTCGCCGAAGTCCCTGCGCAGCTGCTCGCGCAGGCTGGCCCGGACGATCTCTTCGTCATCCACGCACAGGATGGTCGGTTTGGCAGCCTTCACGAGCGCCGACGCTCCAGGCTCTTGGCGATCACCTCGCCCAGGACATCCTCCATCCAGGGCTTCTGCAGGCACTCGTCCAGGGTGGCCTGGTCCCGGGCCCGGGCGATGGCCGTGGCGTCCGCCTGGCCGGTGAGCAGGATCAACACGGCCCGCGGGTGAAGCTTCGAGACCTTGATGAGGAACTCGTCGCCACGGATCCCGGGCATCAGCCAGTCGGAGATCACCACCAGGTCGCTCTCCGGGTCGTGGACATCGTCGAGCAGCTCCAGCGCCTCGTCGACGCTCTCGGCCATCTCGAGCTGAAAGTCGTCCACGAAGCGCCGCCGGAGCTGCGCTTTCAGGCTGTGCAGCACGACCGGCTCGTCGTCTACGCAGAGGATCGTTCCCTTCATCACGACTCCATGGCGGACGACAGGGGCAGCGCCACGGTGAAGGTGGTGCGCCCCGGTGCAGTCGCCACGGAGATCCTACCACCGTGGCGGGCGATGATCTGCGCGCAGATATGAAGACCCAGTCCGCTGCCTTCGCCGGCGGGCTTGGTCGTGAAGAAGGCCTCGAAGATCCGGGCCTGCACCTCGGGCGGGATGCCAGGGCCGGTGTCGGTGAAGGAGACCTGGATCTCGTCGTCCACCCGGTGCGCGTCGATGGTGAGCTCCCCCCGGTACTGCATGGCCTGCAGGGCGTTGTGGATCAGGTTGGTCCAGACCTGCTGCAGCTCGTCCGGGAAACAATTCAGCAGGGGCAGCGGATCGAAGCTGCGCTGCACATCGACGCCCTTGCGCGTGTAGCTCTCGTAGATGGAGAGCACGTTCTCGATGCCCTCCACCACGCTGGCCATGCTCTTGCGCCCCGAGTGGTCGCGGTGCGTGAAGGCCTTGAGGGCGAAGACCACCTTGGCCACCCGATCCACGGCGCTCTCGATGGTGCGGGTGTTCTTGGCCAGGCCGCTGAGGTTGTAGGCGGCGCTGAGGAGGCCCTGCGAGCGCGGCGAGCGCAGGAGCGGGAAGAAGCGCTCCTCGCCCTCGGTCAGCCCGATGTCCACCAAGAGGTCGCTGACGCTGTCGGCGGCCGTGAAGCCGGCCTGCTCCAGGCGCTGCTCCATGGCTCGGCGGAAGCGGCGCGCCTCTCGGCTGGACGACGCCTGCGCCTCCCGCCCGAGCGTGACCAGCTCCATCAGGCAGGCCAGCTCCTCATCGCTCGCCGCGGAGAGCAGGCCCGGGAGGTCGTGGAGCACGAAGCGCATCGAGTCGCCGATGTTGCCGGCCGATGCACGGATGGCCCCGATGGGGGTGTTGATCTCATGGGCCACCCCCGCCACGAGCTGGCCGAGGGCGGCCATCTTCTCGGACTGGACGAGCTGGTGCTGGGTCGCCTCCAGCTGGGCCAGGGTCCGGGCCAGCTCTTCGTTCTTCTGCCGCAAGGCCGCCGTGCGCTGGTTCACCTTCTG
This sequence comes from Deltaproteobacteria bacterium UBA2385, assembly GCA_002343455.1. Classification (GTDB taxonomy): domain Bacteria; phylum Myxococcota_A; class UBA796; order UBA796; family UBA2385; genus UBA2385. The sequence goes on from DDSR01000296.1 coordinate 35,154, forward strand.
TTCGAGGGTGTTGTAGAGCAAGGCGTTCTCGAGGGCGGTCGCCGCCAGCGTGGAGAGCAGCCGCAGCACCTCGATCCGGTCGTCGGTGAAGGCGCCGGCCACCTTGGCGTTCTCGACGTAGAGCACCCCGAGCATCCGGCCCTGGCGCAGCAGCGGGACACAGAGCATCGACGTGCCTGCCCGGGCGCGGACATCGGCGTCGGCGACGAAGAGGGGGCTCTCGGCGGCGTCGTGGAGGAGCACCGTCTCCCGGGTTCGGGCGGAGTAGCGGATCACCGCCTGAGGCAGCCAGGCGACCGCCTCGACCGTCAGGCCGGCGACCACCTCGGGCGCGGCCGCCGTGCCGATGGCGTGGACCTGGAGGCTCCCCTCCTGGTCGAGCAGCAGGGCGCCCCGCTCGGCGCCGGCGTTCTCGACCAGGATCGTCAGGACCTTCTGGAGCAGGCGGTCCAGCACGATCTCGCCGGTCATCGCCGTTCCGGCGCGCAGGACCGCGTCCAGATCGAGGGTCGCCGCCGAGCCTGGCGCCCCCGTCGCGGGCATCGATCCGCGGCTGCCCAGGAAGGGGTAGCGCTCGTCGAGCTGGTTGACCTTGGCTGTCGCCCCCCATCGCCGGTAGCCGTACCGGGCGGCCTCCAGGTACCGGCGGCCCTCGCGTTCGTCGCCCTGGGCCAGGCGGTACCGCCCGGCCAGCTCGCTGGCGATCGCCTCGTTCTGCAAGAAGAAGCCCCGCCGGGCCGACTCGATCGCCCGCTCGTACAGCTCGGAGGCGGGCTCGCGGAGCAAACGGGCCCGCTCGGCTCGGACCAGCAGCAGGCGGTGGTCGAAGCCCTCCGGGTTGACCTCGGCCCATGAGCTCAGGCGAGCCAGGGCCTCGTCGATGCGCGCGAGGGCGACCTCGTCGGGCTGGCCAGGCGAGGCCGAGGCTGCCTCGATCAGGCCCGAGTAGAAGAACCAGTCGGGGTAGAACATCGTCCCGGGGATGAAGTCCCGGTCTGCTTCGGCCCGCCGGATGCGGTCGAGCGCGCCGGCCATGTCCTCGAACAGGAAGTGCCGCAGCGCTCCGTACAGGTTGAGCTGGTAGACGCCGAACAGGAAGCCCATGCCGGTCAGGGCTGCCCCGTGCTCGGCCTCGTTGAAGCCGCTCTCGTCCAGGCTCAGGCGGTCGGGGGTCAGGCCCATCAGGTTGCGGACCGTCTGCCGATCCGTCCGCGACATGGCCAGGAGCGGTGTGTAGCCCGAGGCCTCGATGTAGGGGTGGAAGCGCTCTTGGGCCTCGAGCACCTCAGGCAGGGGGCGCCCGCTGATCAGCTTGGCCAGGCGCACGAAGCCCACGGCCCAGGAGCCCCACCAGCGATCGCCGGACTGGTGGCAGCAGCGGTAGGACTCCTCGTAGATCTCGATGTTCGTGCGGACCGGGTGGACGATGTGGTTGGTGAAGTTCGCGTAGGTGTTGTGGACCTTGGGGATGATGAAGACGTCCTCGAACCGGTGGGCGAGGTCCATCGCCAGCTGCCCGTACTGTCCGGCCAGGGCGTACTCCCCGGTCAGGGCCAGGACCATGGCGCGGGCCACGTAGCCACAGGCCGAGAAGCGCGAGTGCCCCTGCTCCAGCGAGCTGCGCACCAGGGCCAGCGCCGTCAGCATCACCAGCTGGCCGTTCCCGGACATGATCCCGCAGGTCCAGGTCTCGTGCAGCAGCCCCTGAAGCACCTCGACCCGGGGGTCGTCGACCACGGGCGAGTCGACCAGCGTCGACAGCGGTCGACCGGCGATCAGCTCGTCGATGCGGGCCATGTCTCGGGCCATGGCTTCGCCCGCCTCGTCCGGATCGGTCGGCAGCACCAGCTCGAAGTGGCGAGCCAGGCACTCCATCCCCAGGCGCATCCCCTCGCCGATGTCGTTGTTGGTATGGGAGATGCGGATCATCAGCTGGTAGATGTCGCCGATGTCCTGCGGATCACGGACCTGGGCGGCGGCGGCGGCGAAGACCTCGGCCGCCACCTCCATCCGCCCGCTGAGGAACTCCAGCTCGATGCGCTCGCGGGTCAGGCCGAAGACCTGCGAGGGGTGCGTCGTCCAGGCGTCGGGTCCCAGCAGGGCCAGTCCGGCCAGGATGTACTCCAGGCCGGCCCCGTACGCTGTCGCCGCCTTGGCGCGGCGCGCGGCCACGAGGTCCAGCCCGATCAGGGCCTCCCGCTCGACCGGAGAGAGGCGGCCGATGGCCGCGTTCAGGGCGTTGACCGTATCGAAGAGGCGGTCGTCGGTGAGCGGATCGCCCAGGTCCGACATCAGGCGCCGCCCGACCCGGAGGTGGAGCTCCTCCAGCCGCTCGGGAGGCAGCAGGCTCCGAGCCGCTTGCTGCACCCGATCGTGGGCGAACTTGTAGGAGCCTCCCCCCGAGGGCCGGGTGCCCGAGCCGTCGTCTGCCGACCAGAGGTAGTAGTCGTGGGCCTGCCCGACCGGGATCAGGTGACCGTCCCGCACCGGCTGCTCCAGCGCCCGCGCCACGACCCGGGGGCCGGTGCCGTGAACGACGGCAAGCGTGTCCAGGTCCACGGTGTTGCCGAGGACGCTGGCCACCATCAGCAGATCCTGGGTCTCCTGGGGGTAGCGGCTGGTCCGTCGCACCATCAGGTCGACCACGCTGCCGGTGACCTCCAGCAGTCGGATCCGGTCCAGGTTCCAGGCCCAGCGGCCCTGGTGCGCGTCCAGCGCCAGCAGCCGATCATCCAGCAGCGATCGCAGGTACTGGTTGACGTAGAAGGGGTTTCCGCCGGTCTTGTGGTCGATCAGGTCGGCCAGGGGCGCGCACTCCTCCAGGGGCAGGTCCAAGGAGTCGGCCACCAGCGCACGCACATCGTCCTGGCTCAGCGGGCCCAGCGTGATTCGACGGATCTCGACGGCCTCCTCGGTCAGGGCCTCGGTCGTCAAGCTGAAGGGGTGCAGCGCGTCCACCTCGTTGTCGCGAAAGGCGCAGATGACCAGCAGGTGCCGGCTCTCTTCGCTGCTGAGCAGCGCGCGCAGCACCCGCAACGAGGCAGGATCCACCCACTGCAGATCGTCCAGGAAGAGGACCAGCGGGTGGCCCGGCCCGGCGAAGGCCTGGATGAAGCGCACCACCACGCTGTCGAAGCGCCTCCGGGACTCGGCCGGCCCCAGGTCGACCACCGCGGGCTGCTCGCCCAGGATGTGACGGACCTCGGGCAACAGCTCGATGATGACGCCGCCCTCGCCGTCCAGGGCCTGGGCAAGCCGTCGTCGCCAGGTCTGAAGCTGGTCCTCGCTCTCGGTCAGGATCTGCCCGATCAGCTGCCCCAGGGCGTGGCGCAGCCCCTCCAGGGGCTCGGTCCGGGCCAGCTGGTCGAACTTCCCCGAGAAGAAGTAGCCGCGACGCTCGACGATCGGTCGGTGGACCTCGTGGATCAAGGAGGTCTTGCCGATGCCGGCGTAACCGGAGACCAGCAGCAGGGCGCGGGCACCATCGGCCGAGGCGCTGAAGGCCTCCATCAGGGCGTCGACCTCGGCCTGGCGACCGTACAGGCGCTCGGAGAGGCGCAACACCCGGCTTCGATCCAGGCTGCCCAGCTCGAAGGGGAGGACCGATCCGTTCTGTTCGATCGCCAACAGGCAGCGCTCCAGATCCAGGGCGAGGCCCGCGGCGCTGCGGTAGCGATCCTCGGCGCTCTTGGCCAGCAGCCGCTGAACGATGCGCGCGACCGTGCCCGGGATGCGGGCGTCCTCTTCGTCCAGAGGCACGGGCTCCTGCGCCAGCAGGGCGTGGACCAGGGCCATGGCGTTGCCGGCTCGCAGCGGCGGTCGGCCGGAGAAGGCGTGGTACAGCACCGCTCCGACCGCGTACAGATCGCTGCGATAGTCGACGGGGCGGTTCATCCGGCCGGTCTGCTCGGGCGCGAGGTGCTCCAGCGAGCCGCGCAGCAGCTCGGGGCTCACCACGACCTGCTGCGTCCGCGGGACCCGGGTCGCCGAGCGCATGTCGAAGATGCTGACCTGCTCGCAGCGATCCGAGACCAAAATGGTGCGCGGGGAGAGCCCGGTGTGGACGAGGTCGGCGGCGTGCAGCGCCGAGAGGGCCCGCGCCAGGCCAACGCCCAAGCGCAGCCCGTCGGCGAGCGAGAGGGGGCCGCTCTCCAGGAGCGTGGCCAGGGGCCGCGAGCCGGGGTCCTCCAACAGCAGGGCCGGCCGGTTGACATGAATCACCAGCTCACGCCCGGTCAGCAGCCCCGGGTGGTGGAGCTCGCGCCCCAGGGCCAGCTCACGCTCCAGACGGCCGATCTCCTCGGGCGACGGGAAGGCCTCGCCGAAGCTCCTCAGCAGGACGTGCTCGCCTGTCGCTCGCTTGCGGGCACGGACCGTCGTCGTCCCATCGTGTTCGACCAGGCGCTCGAGGCTCTCGTAGGCCCCTGTGTCCGTCGTAGAGGTGTGGCCGTGCTCAGTCATCGCCTGCTCCAAGCGGGTGAGAGGGGCTCATGCGGCGTCGCGGCCGACGAGCAGCGCGTCCAGCAGGACCGCCAGCTCCCCCACCTGCGGCTCCTCGAACATCGCGAGGTGGTTGCCCCCCAGCTTGTGCGCCTGGATGGCCCCCGTGCTGACCGCCTTCCAGCCCAGGGTGGGGTCCTGGTCCACGAAGGGGTGCTGCTCGGTCGTCAACACCAGGTCCAGCGGCAGCGCGGAGCGCGGGGGCTGGAAGCGCAGGGCGGCGATGTTGTGGGCCATCAGCAGCCGCTGCGACTGGGGCAGCTGGTCCAGCCAGCCCAGGGGGTCCTCGCGCCCTTCGGAGAGGGCCAGGTTGCGCATCAAGCGCACGGTGTCGGCGATGGACGAGGCCACGGTCTCGACCTGGACCCCCACCTCCGGGGCCAGGGCCGAGGCGGGGGCGCCGACCCCCATCGGCGCGCAGAGGCCGACGGTCTGACCCTCGCGCGTCAGCAGCTCGGCCATGGCGTAGGCCACCCAGGCGCCAAACGAGTAGCCGACGAGGTGGATCGGGCCGCCGGGGTGCGCGGCCGAGACGGCCGCCGCGTAGGCGGTGGCCATCTCGGCGATGCTGGTGCGGGGCTCCTTGCCGTCGTCCAGGCCCCGAGCGCGAAGGCCGTAGACCGGGCGCCCGGGCTGCAGGCGGCGGGCGAGCTGGTGGTAGGGGAAGACCGAGCCGTAGATCGCGTGGACGATGTACAGGGGAGGCTTGTCGCCCTCGGGCCGCAGGCTCAGCAGCGGCTGCTCGGCGCTGGTGGACTCCCGGGGCGGCGGAGGGCTCCCGCTGGCGGCAGAGCCGCCGGTTGCATTGAACGCGCCCGCAGGGTTGAAGGCGCCGGCCCAGGGGGAGCCCGCCATCGAAGGCATGAAGGCCGCCCAGGGGTTGGCCGCCCAAGGATTGGCCGCCCAGGGGTTGGCCGGGGGGGGAGCGCTGGCCGCTGGAGGGGG
>DDSR01000453.1 GCA_002343455.1 Deltaproteobacteria bacterium UBA2385
GGGGGCTGGGGGGCCGTTTGACCCCGCCAGCGGACAACGGGTACCCTGAGGCCATGGTCCCCCTCCTCCTCCTCGCTTGTTCCGGGTCGTCGCTGGACAGCGGAGAGACCAGCCTCGGCGGGGACTGCGCCGAGGTGCCGGTGGTGACCTACGCCAACTTCGGCGAAGGCTTCATCCTCCACCACTGCCAGGGCTGCCACGCCAGCACTACCCAGGACCGCTATGGCGCCCCCGAGACCGTGACCTTCGACACCGTCGAGCAGGTCTGGCAGGCCCGCGATCGGATCCTGGACCGGGCCGCCAGCGAACCCCCGACCATGCCGCCGGCGGCCTCCACCACGAAGGACGACCGCACCCGGCTGCGCTGGTGGCTGCTGTGCGCGGAGGAGGGTACGTGATCCTGCTGCTGGCCGCCTGCGCGACGGGGGACGGCGCCGGCCAGGGCACGGCAGCGGACAGCGGGCAGGAGGTCCAGACGCCTGCCGCCTGGGATCGCGAGGACGACGCCCAGCCCGCCGATCACGACCTCACGGTGCTCCAGGACGCGCTGAGGTCGGGGATCGCGGCGCTCGTCGTGCTGGACCCGACCCTCCTCTTCCAGGCCTACGCGGACAGCCTGGGCCATGGCACCGAGAGCTGCCCGGGGCTCTTCCCCTCGGTCGGAGTGATGACCGCCTGGTCCGCCGACTGCACCACCCCGGAGGGCTGGGGCTTCTCCGGGCGAGGGCAAGCGGCCTGGTTCCCCAGCCTCACGATCGAGGGTCGGGTCTTCGCGCCCTACGGCGAGTTCATCAACAGCTCGACGATCACCCACCCCTCGGGGGCGGCGCTGCTCATGGACGGGAGCGGCATGATCGAGGGCTGGAGCGAGGGCTCGGTCGACCTCCTCCGCGCCAGCCTGCTCGGGACCTTCGCCTTCACCGGCGGAGAGACCGAGGACTGGACCGACCCGGGCTGGCTGGCAGCCGGCCCGAGCGTGGCCCTGGACGTGGAGCGGTCCGAGGAGGGCTCGGGCCGGACGACCAGCCTGGAGGGAGGGATCAGCGGCGCCTTCGCCGAGGGCATCGTGGCCGTGCGGGCCGAGGGGCTGGCGGTCGAGGAGGACGGCAGCTGTACGGCCACCGGGGCCCTGGTGCTGGTCGGCGAGGACGGCCAACACTACCGCCTGGAGCTGCCCGAGGGCTGCGTGGCCTGCGCCGAGCTGCTTCGCGCCGATCTGTCTCACGGGGATCGCGCGCTGGGCGAGGCCTGCTTCGACCTGAGCCCCCTGGTGGCTTGGACCGAGCGCCCATGGTGACCCACGTCACGGCGGCGCTGCTGCTCAGCGCCTGTGCTGGGGCTCCCCCGGAGCCCGCAACGACCCCTTCCGACCCGCTGGCGGCGCTGACCCGCCTGAGCCTGGATCTGCGGGGGGTCCGCCCCTCCACCGCCGAGCTGGAGGCGGTCGCCGCCGATGCCCAGGCGCTGGACCCGCTCCGCGCGGCCTTCTTCGAGGACCCCCGCCTCGCCGAGCAGGTGGTCGCCGGCTTCGCCGAGGTCTGGAACACCGTTCGCGACGAGACCGAGCACCCCGCCAGCGCGCTGGGCCTGGAGGACGAGCCCGGCTTCGCGCGCGCGGTGGGCGAGGAGCCGCTGCGCATCCTGGCCGAGGTCGCCATGCAGGACCTGCCCTGGACCGAGATCGTCACCGCCGACTGGACCCGGGTCGACGCGCAGCTGGCGCTCGTCTGGCCTGTCGAGCTGCTGGAGGAGCCGGCGGCCGATGGCTGGCGACGGGCCCGCTACACCGACGGCAGACCCGCCGCCGGCGCGCTGGTCAGCAACGGCCTGTGGTGGCGCTACGAGACGAGCGAGAACAATGCCAGCCGCGGACGGGCCAACCAGCTCAGCCGGATCCTGCTCTGCCGGGACTTCACCCTCGACCTGGTCGCCTTCGACCGCAGCCTCGACCTCTCGGACGAGGAGGCGGTGCGGGCGGCGCTCCACGACAACCCGGGCTGCGCGGGCTGCCACTCGACCCTCGATCCGCTGGCCAGCTTGCTGGGAGGGGTCTACGTCACGCGCAAGTCGGGGGTCGAGGAGCTGCTGCGCTACCACCCCGAGCGCGAGGGCATCTGGCGCACCCAGACCGGCGTGCCCCCCAGCTACTTCGGCCTCCCCGCCGAGGCCCTGGGCGATCTCGGCCAGCGCATCGCCGCCGACCCCAACTTCATCGACTGCGCCGTACAACAGTCGGCCGAGCTGCTGCTGCGCCGGCCGCTGACGCTGGAGGACACCGATAAGCGCACCGCCTGGCGTGAACAGTTCCTGGACAGTGGCCTGACGCTCCGCAGCCTCTGGGAGGCCATCGTCCGCAGCGAGGAGTACGAGGAGGGGGCCAAGCTGCTGACCCCGGCGCTGCTCTCCTCGATGATCGAGGACCTGACCGGCTTCCGCCTCCTGGTCGACGGGGCCGATCTGCTCCGCACCAGCACCTACGGCCTGGCGACGCTGGCCGGCGCGGGCGACGGCGAGTTCGCCACCGGCGTCGCTCAGGACTGGTCGGCCACCCTGGTCCTCGTACAGAACCGGGTGGCCGAGGCCGCCGCGGACCACGCCGTCCGGGTGGAGCCGTCGCGTCTGCTGGCGGTGGACCCGACCGCGGAGCTCGACTACGACGCCCTCCGAGAGGCGATCGCCGCCCTGCACCTGCGGGTCCTGTCCCGAGCCGCAGCCGAATCCGAGCTGGAGGCGCTCTCGACCCACCACGCCGAGGTGGCCCGGCTCTCCGGCTCCGAGGCGGCCTGGGTGAGCGTGCTGACGGTGCTGCTGCGCGATCCCGAGCTCCTGGTGTACTGAGATGAGCCCCTCCCGCCGCACCCTGCTCGCCAGCCTCGGCGCCGCCGCCCTGGGCTCCACGCTCCCCCGCCGGGCACGCGCGGCCACCCCCAGCCAGCGGCGCTTCCTCTTCCTCACCTGCTTCGGGGGCTGGGACCCGACCCGGGTGATCGTGCCTGCCTTCGGCGACGAGGCCGTCGACCTGGAGCCCGACGCCGAGCCCCTCACCGTCGGGGCCTCGCGCTTCGTCGATCACCCCGACCGCCCTGGCACCCGCTCGACCCTCGATCGCTGGGGCCACCGCCTCGCCCTGGTCCACGGCTTCATCGTGCCCAGCGTCGCCCACATGGCCTGCCTGCAGCTGCTGCGCACCGGCGCCACCAGCGGGCGCCCCGACTGGCCCGCCATCCTCGGCTCGGCCTCCACCGGCGGCGAGCCCCTCCCCCACCTCGTCATCTCCGGGCCCTCCTACCCCGACGCGCTCTCTCCCTTCGTGGCCCGCACGGGCTCGGGAGGCCAGCTCGAGGCGCTGATCGACGGCAGCATCGTCGGCCGGACCGGCCGCACGCCTCCTGTGGTGCCCGGCTCGGTCCGGGACCTGGAGGACGCCCTCGTCGCCGCGCGACGCCTCGGCGCCGCTCAGCGCGCCGCCTCGCCCGGACATCGGGCGCTGCTGGACGGCCACCTCTCGGCCGAGGCGCGGGTCCAGGCCCTCCAGGCGGCCGGGGCGGGGCTGCGCTGGAGCTCGAGCGGCTCCTTCCAGGACGACGCCATGCTGGCCGTCGAGCTGCTGGCGGCGGGGATCTGCCGCTGCGCGAGCGTGGCCCACCCGGGCCTGTGGGACTCCCACTCCGACAACGACGTCTACCAGAGCCTCCTCTGGGAGGAGACAATGATCGCGCTCGGCGCCGTCCTGGACGCGATGCATGGCACCGAGGGCCCGGCGGGCGGCAGCCTGCTCGACGAGACCGTGGTGGTGCTGCTCAGCGAGATGGGCCGCACCCCCCTGCTCAACAGCACGGAGGGCAAGGACCACTGGCCGTACACCAGCGCCCTGCTGGTCGGGGCGGGCGTCGCCGAGGGGGCCAGCGCCGGCGCCTACGACCCGGGGCTGCTGGGCGCGCGGGTCGACCCCGCCAGCGGCCTGCCCGACGAGGACGGCGAGGTGCTGACGACCCTGGATCTGGGCGCGACCCTGCTGACGCTCGGCGATGTCGACCCGGCCGAGTGGGCTCCCACCGGAGCTCCGCTCCAGAGCTTGCTGGCGTGATACGCTGACAGAGTGCTCCCCACCTGCCATCTCTCCTTCGGTCGTGCTCTGTCCATGGGGACGCTGGTCGGCACGATCGCCTGCTCGG
>DDSR01000160.1 GCA_002343455.1 Deltaproteobacteria bacterium UBA2385
CGCGCGGGGAGAGGCGGTGGTCCTGGGTCGGGACGAGGCATACGCCGGGGTGCTGGTCGACGACCTGGTGAGCCGCGGGGTGGGGGGCGAGCCCTATCGCATGTTCAGCAGTCGGGCCGAGCACCGCCTGCTGCTGCGCGAGGACAACGCCGACCGCCGCCTGATGCCCCGGGCGCGGGCGCTGGGCCTGCTCTCGGACGCGGCCTGGCAGCGCTTCCAGGACAAGGCCGAGCGCATCGAGCGGACCGAGCGCTGGTGCCGTGAACAGTACCTGCTGCCCGACGAGGCCACCCAGGCCCGCCTCGCCGCGCTGGGCCACGCGCCGGTGAAGAACCGCACCAGCCTCGCCGAGCTGCTGCGCCGGCCGGGGCTGGACTGGGAGAGCCTCGGCTCCTTGCGCGAGGACCGCCCCGAGGTGCAGGCCGATGAGGCCGAGCAGGTGGTGACGGATCTGAAGTACGCGGGCTACCTCGTGCGGGAGGAGGGCCGGGCCTCGCTCAGCCGCAGGATGGAGGCGGTAGCCCTGCCGCAGGAGATGGACCTGGACCTGCCGGGCCTCTCCCGCGAGGTCGCAGAACGTCTGATGGCCGCCCGACCGGCGACCCTCGGAGCGGCGGCGCGTCTGCCCGGGGTGACCCCGGCGGCGATCGACCTTTTGGCGGTCCACCTCGCCCGAAGGGTGGGCGCGTGATCGCCCTCACCGCCGCCGAGGCCGAACACCTCGCCCTGCTGGAGCGCTGGCGCAAGGCGATGGATCTGATCGGCCCGGGCCCGGCCGAGCCGCACTTTCAGGACGCCGCCGGGGCCGTAGAGTCGCTGGGGCCGATCCAGGGGCGCTGGGCGGATCTGGGCAGCGGGGCGGGCTTCCCGGGCATCGCCCTGGCGGCGCGCAACCCCGAGACCACGGTGCTGCTGGTCGAGAGCCGGCGCAAGCGGGCGACCTTCCTGGACACGGTGGTCGCGCAGGCTCGGCTCGGCAATGCGACCGTGCTCTGCGGGCGCACCGAGGATCTGACGCCGGGCTTCGACGGGCTGATCAGCCGCGCCTACAAGCCTCCCGACGAGGTGCTGCTCGATGCCGAGCGCCTGCTGGCCCCCGGCGGCCTGGTGGTGCTGATGCTGGGCGACGCCGACTGGCCTTCTCCGGCGGGGTGGACCGCGGTGCAGCAGGCGCGCTACCCGGTGGCGGACGGATGGCGGCGGCTGCTGGTGCTCACACCCGCGAGGCGCTCGTGACGCGCTCCCTCACCGTGCTGCTCCTCACCGTCTCTACTGGCTGCCTCCTCTTCACCCTGCAGGAGGGAGACCCCTGCGAGCTCGACGACGACCACTGTCCCGAAGCCTTCGTCTGCGAACGCGACGACGCTGGCGAAGCCCGCTGCCATGTGCGCATCGGCGGGGCTTGCGACGCCAGCCTCGGACCCGAAGGCACCCTCTGCGAGGGAGGCACGACCTGCTCGGGTCTCGACGCGGACGCCTGCTGCGGCGGGGTCGGCTCGACCTGCGACGAGGACCGCTGCGCGGCCGGCTTGGAGTGCACTCCGACCGAGGAGGGCGACCTCTGTGCGGCCGGATAGTCGAGCCTACCCCCCCGCGGTCCACGCGTTCAACGACCAGTCATACGGAATGTACGACAGCGGACAGTCCACGGCCTGCTCGGCCAGCCACTGGGCGGCGGCGTCCGGCGCATAGGGCACGAGGTACTCGCAGACGGTCTCGGCGTCGGACCAGTCGGTGAAGTCGCGGGCGTACCACTCGAAGATCTGGCTGACGGCGTACCCCTCGCCCTCGGGCCGCAGGCCGTGCTCGCTGCGCAGGTAGCGCCTCAAGGCCGACTTGAGCTGGGAGTCGAGGCCCTCGGCGCTCCACCAGCGCACCGGCGGGCAGCTTGTGCTGGCACAGTTGAGGGCGAAGTGGGCCAGCGGCTCCTGGAAGCGGCCCAGGATGCGCACGACCTCCAGGTGGTGCAGGCTCATCCAGTCGGAGTCCACCTTGAAGCGCAGGCCGTAGAAGAAGGCGCTGCCGGGCACCCGGTACAGACCGAAGCGCAGGTCGCGGACGCTGTCGAAGGGGCCGTGCTCCAGCACACCGTAGATGGTGGCGGCGTTGTAGACGTTGATCAGGGTCGACAGCCGGGTGTCCTCGCGGCGCTCGCCCATCACGTCGCTGATCTCGCCGTGCTCGGCGTTCCAGGCGAGGTAGCGCTCCAGCACGACCCGCTCGGCGGCGATCGCATCGTAGTCCACCCCGGCCGAGGAGGAGCTGCGCTCCAGCAGCGCGGCCCACTCCTGGGCGGGGTCGGTGGCGGGCGCGGGGGTCGGGAGGTGGACCTTGGAGGTGCAGGCCAGCAGCAGACCGGTCGTCAGGAGCATCCACCGGCTATAGCCCCCAGGGAGGCTGGATGCTGCTCTGGGCCCTGATCGCCTGCTGGGCACCGGAGCTCGCCCCGCCGGGCCCGAGCGAGGCGCTGCCTGGCGATCCGGGCGTGATCTTCGTCGAGGGCGGGCTGATCCTGCCCGAGTCGGTCGAAGGCGGCGGCCGGGCGCTGACCGAGGGCCGGAGCCTGTGGACGCAGCGCTGGAGCCCGGGCGAGGAGCTGGACCTGGCGACCGGCGGGCTGCGGGTCCGGGCTCGGGCTCCGGCACAGGCGGCCTGCGTGCTGCTCTTCCGGGTGGGCCTGGGCGATGTGCCGCCCCAGACCCTGGGCCTGGTGGGCGAGGTGCTGACCGTGCAGCGCCCCGGCCGCGAGGCGATGGCCCTGGACACCTGGCAGGGAGAGGCCCGGCCGCTGCCCACGGAGGAGGGCGCCCCCCTGCCGAGCGCCGAGCTGCCCGCGGCCTGCCCGGCCGAGTCGGCCACCCAGGTCTGGGCCCTGCCCGAGGGCCGACGCCTGGCGATAGAGGGCCCCTTCACCGAGCGCTCGGGCGAGACGGCCTGGCGGCTCGCCGTCTTCCGCTGAGCCCGCATGACCGATCTCCGCTTCCTGCTGCTCTACTCGCTCTGCCTGGGCCTCTGCCTGGCGGCGATCCAGGCGCTGCAGCGTCGGCCGGCTCCGCCTCCCCCTCCCCCCGTGGAGGCGGTCCAGGCGGTCGCCATCGCCCTGCCCCCCAAGCCCGAAGGGGCCCGCGCGGCCAGCGGAGCGGGCGAGGAGGGCTACCGCTACACCGAGGAGGGCTGCGAGGCGCGCGAGGGCGAGCTGCGGGACCTCTGCTTCCACCAGCTGGCGATGCAGCGCAGCCGCAGCGATCTGGAGGGGGGGCTGTTGGCCTGCGCGCGGATGGAGCGGGAGGAGGGCCGAATGGAGTGCCAGAGCGACGTGGCCGAGGGCTATGCGCGGGTCGACCGCGACGCCTCGCTGGCGGTCTGCCCCGGCATCGGCCGCAAGAAGTGGCGCGACCAGTGCGTCTTCGGCATCGCCCTGGCCTACGCCAAGGTCGAGCCGGAGTGGGCCTTCCGGCGCTGCGACGAGGCCGGGCAGTGGCGGGACTTCTGCCGGCACGACGTCAACGGCGAGATCGCCGAGATCGACGTGGACCTGGCCCTGGCGCACTGCGCGGCCGAGGAGGGCGATCTGCTGCGCCGCAAGAGCTGCTGGCACGGCATCGGCAAGTACCTGGCCCGGGTCGACGTCGACGCGGCCTTCGCCGCCTGCGCGCGGGTGCCGGCGGGGCCCGAGGGCCTCTACCGCGAGAACTGCATCCACGGCCTGGGCTGGGGGGCCAGCGAGTCGGCCGGCGCGGCCTTCCTGGCCTCCTGCGGGCGGGCGGGGCCCGAGCAGGACTCCTGCCGGCTGGGGGTGGCCTACAACCTGGTGCGCTTCGACCCCGCCCTGGCGCTGGAGATCTGCGGCGGCACGCAGCGGGCCGACCTGCGCGGCCAGTGCGAGGCCTTCGTGCGCGCTACAGGCTCGCGGCGCTGACGGCGACCAGCTCGATCTCGCGGTAGCCGGCCTGCTGGGCGCTGAGCAGGACCTTGGAGATGAGCGGCCAGGGGGTGCCCTCGTCGGCGCGCAGCAGGACGCGCTCGCCGCCTCGGGCGGAGAGGGCCTCGCCGACCTCGTGGACGACGGCGTCCTCGCTCTGCAGGTGGAAGGCGACGCTGCCGGCGCGGCGGCCGTCGACGTAGAGGCCGCGCTGGCCGATGTCGACGATGACGCCGGGGCCGGTGGGGTCCTCGGCCCGCGAGACGGGCAGCAGGGCGGGCTCGGGCAGGTCGAGGGGGGCCTCGCTGGACCAGGTGCGCAGCAGCACGACCAGCAGGAGCGTGAGCAGATCGACCAGGGAGGCCAGGGCGGGCGCCTCCAGGCCGGCGCGAGGGGACGCTGAGCGCAATCGAAAGCGGCGGGCGCTCATGGGGCAGGCTCCAGCACCACCTCGGGGAAGAGGGGGCCATCGGGGCCCTGGCGCAGCGCGTCGACCAGGGCGACCAGGGCGGCGGCGTCGGTCTCGGCGTGCGGGGCGAGCTGGACCCGGCGGCGGGCGGGGTCCAGCGCCTTGAGGCGGCCCAGGTGGGCCTGGAGGGCGGGCAGGTCGGGGGCGAGGAGCTCCTGCTGCTCGACCTCGCCGATCTGGGCGCGCACATCCGAGCGGCGCACGCCGGCGCGGACGCGGTAGCCCTGGGGCTCGACCTCGACCCGCAGGGACTCGACGGGGCCCGGCGGCAGGGGGGGCAGCTCCTCCTCCGGGCCGGCCAGGGCGAGGCCGATCCCGGTCAGCTTCTGGCCGGAGCTGGTGAGCAGGATCATCGGCACGATCACCAGCATCAGCGAGGCGACGGCCAGCAGGGCGGGGCGCGCGTCGGGGGGCGGCCGCTCGCCGCGGAAGAGCCGCCTCACCCGCTGGCCTGCGTCCGCTTCGACAAGGCCAGCAGGCCGGCCAGGGCCTCGCAGAGGGCGAGCTCGCGGCGGGCCCGGCCGTCGAGCAGGGCGTGGACACCCAGCGCGGGGATGCCGGTGATCAGCCCCCAGGCGGTGGTGGTCATGGCCGTGGCGATGCCCTCGCCGATGCGGGTGGCCCGCTCGACCGCGCTGCCGTCGCCCAGGCCCTCGAAGGCCAGGATCAGGCCGAAGACGGTGCCCAGCAGGCCCAGCATCGTGGCGAGGTTGCCCGCCGTGGCCAGCCAGGGCAGGCGGCGCATGATCTGCTCCTCGGCCAGGGCGGCTTGCGCGCCCATCGCGTCCCAGGCGGCCTCGGCGTCGGGCTGGGCGGCGCCGGCGGCGATCAGCTCGGCGGCGGGGTGCCTGCCCATCAGGTCCTGGGCACGCCGGGCGTCGCCGCTGCGCATCGCGGCCAGGGCGGCCTGCGGATCGCCTCGCCAGCCCAGGAAGAAGAGCATGCTGCGCTCGACGCCGACGGCCAGGGCCAGGGCCAGCAGCGCGGTGATCGCGTAGAGGAAGGGGGCGCCGGGGCCGGCGAAGGACTGCGCGAGGGCGTCGAGCACGGAATCTCTCCCTTCGGGGCGGGCTATCATGCCCGCACACCAGGAGGCCGCGGATGCTTGGATGGACGACGCTCTGGATCTGGACGCTGTGGGCCTGCGGGCAGTCCGGGCCGGCGACTCCGGAGTCGTGCCGGGCGATGGCGGCCGGCGCGGCGCGCGACGAGTGCTGGGCGACGGTGGCGCCGGAGCTGTTCCGCGCCGATCCCGTCGCGGCCGAGGCGCTGGTGCGCGAGCAGGTCCAGGACCCGACGGTGCTGGACTTCATCTGGCTGACCGTGACCCGCGAGGTCTACCCCGAGACCCCGCTGTACTGCGAGAAGATCGCCGACGAGGCGATGAAGACCCGCTGCCGGACGGTGGTCAGCCGGCCCCACCTGCACCGCTCGCTGAAGGAGGGCGCCGACGGGCCGGGCCCACAAGGAGCGCCCCCGGGGGCTCCGCCGATGCCGCCCGGCTAGGCGGGGGGACGCCAGGGAGAGCCCCTCTCGTTTGATCCTCACCGCATGGAGATGGAGGAGACGCTAGAGTGCCTAGTGTGGTCCGACGAGAGGGGCTAGTCCCTGGACACCGCCCCTTCGCAGGGGACAGGTCACGAAGGCAAGGTAGACCACGCCCGACGGAATGACAAGGGCTATCTGCGACCCCTGGGCGAGATTTCCATTCCCGCGTGCCGTCGGGGTCGCGCTCAGCCCGTCCCTGGGCCGATCAGGTCCCGCATCCGCTCGCGCAGCTCGGAGAGGCTGAAGGGCTTGTGGATGATCGAGGTGGGGACGTGGGGGGTGGTGCGCCCCAGGTTCTCGCTGGCGTGACCCGTGATGATCAGCACCGCCTGGGTGGCGCCCCGGCGGCCAAGCTCGAGGATCACGTCGCGCCCGGAGATGCCCGGCATCTGCCAGTCCACCAGGGCCAGGTCGAAGGGGAGCGGCTGCGCGTCCAGCAGGTCCATGGCCTCGCGGCCGCTGCCGACGACGACCACGTCATGCCCCAGCCCTTCGAGGTACTCGGCCACGACGTCGCGGATCTCGAACTCGTCGTCCACGATCAGGATGCGCCATGTAGCCATCAGGTCCTCGATGCATCATGTTACCGCGGGGCGCCCGGTCTCGTCGTGAGACCCTGGAGAACCACCTGCGATTGCCCGAGCGCCTTAGTCCGGATCGCCTGCGGTGGCGCCTGCCACACAGAACTTTTGCCACACCGCCCCTCGACCCGCTCGCCCAGGTGCTGCCGGCACAGGCCAGCGGCCGAGCGCTGCTGCGCCGCGAGGTGCTCGACCCCAGCGGAGCGCACCTCTTCCTGACCGGCCTGAGCGGCCCCGAGCGCCGTCAACAGGTCCTCGCCGCCCTGCGCTGCATCGCCCCGCCCAACCGCGACCGCCGCGACCTGGTCTGGGTGCCCGATCCGGTCATGCCGCAGCGGCTCCTGCTGCGCCGACTGGCGGCCGGCCAGGGGCGCTCCTACTGCGCTCCTCGACCCAGCGGAGGGGCTCCCCACCTCTTCCACCAGGGCGAGCGCGGCCTCGTCGCGCCGATCGTGCTGGCGGCCGACCCCACTCCCAGCCTGCTGGCGGGCAGCCTCGACCCCGGGGCTACGGCCCTCCAGCGCTCGCCGCGGGCAGGGCTCCTGCACGACGCGCACGGCGGCTTCTTGATCCTGGACGCCGACGACCTGGAGCGCCAGCCCGCCTCGCTGCGCCTGCTGCGGCTGCTGCTGGCCGAGGGCGGACTGCGACCGGGCGTCGCCGAGGAGCGTCCGGCCCTGCTGGCCGAGGTGGTGCCCCTGGATGTCCGCCTGGTCATCGTCTGCGCCAACGGCAGCACCGCCGCCTCCTGGCTGTCCGACGCCGATCTCTCCGCCCTGGTGCGCAACCCGGTCAGCTTCGACCCGCGCCCCGAGCTGGACCCCCAGGTCGGAGGCGAGCTGCGCGCCTGGATCGAGGAGCGCGGCCGGCAAGCCGGCTGGCCCGCCCTCTTGGAGGAGGCCTTCGCCCTGGCCATCGAGCACCTGGTGCGCGAAGGAGGGCGCGGCGGACGGGTCCCGATGGATCTGCCCCTCCTGGAGAGCCTCGTCGCCCAGGCAGCGCGGCGATCCCAGGGCCAGGACATCGACGCGCCGACCATGGCCGCGGTCATCGGCGAGTGGAAGGCCTGCCGCGCCTGGTCGGGCACCTGGACCCGCCGCTCGATGCTGGAGGGCTTCTTGCAGATCCCCTCCGAGGGCACGGCCATCGGCGAGGTCAACGGCCTCGCCGTCTACCGAGGCACCGGCCAGACCTTCGCCCGGCCGATCCGGGTCAGCGCCAGCGTCGGCAGCGGCAAGGGCGGCCTGGTCGACGTCGAGCGGGAGGTCGGGCTCTCGGGCCCCAGCCACCAGAAGGGCGTGCGCTTGCTGACCGGCTTCCTCCGGACCCGCTTCTCGCGCCGGCGGACCCTGGCGATCCAGGCCTCGCTGGCGGTCGAGCAGCACTACGGCAGGATCGACGGCGACAGCGCCAGCCTCGCCGAGCTCTGCGCCCTGCTCTCGGCCCTGGCCAACGAGCCGCTGCGCCAGGACATCGCGCTGACCGGGGCGGTCGACCAGCGCGGGAGGGTGCTCTCGGTGGGCAGCGTCACCCTCAAGGTCGAGGGCTTCTTCCGCCTCTGCGAGGCGCGGGGGCTGAGCGGCCAGCAAGGCGTGGTCCTCCCCCTGGCCAGCGTCGGGGATCTCTGCCTGGAGGAGGACATCGTCACCGCCTGCGCGCAGGGGCGCTTCCACCTCTGGAGCGTCGGCACGGTCGAAGAGGCGCTCTCCCTGCTCTGCGCCCGCGAGGTCGGCGATCCGCAGGCCGAGACCTGGCCCGAAGACAGCCTCTACGGCCGCATCGACGCCGAGCTGCTGGCCTTCGAGGCCGTCCAGCGCGAAGCCAGCCGCGGCCCCGCCGCCCGGCGCTGAGCCCTCAGGCCAGCCGGGCGCCCGCAGCCGGCCTCACCGGAAGAGGTCCAGCCGACCGGCGGCATAGTCGACGATGGCGACCCCTTCCGCGGCCTGGACCACGATCGGCGGGGTGATGCCCTCCATCACGAGGTCAACACAGGCCTGCTCCTGGGTGGCGTCCACCAGCCGGCACAGGGAGCTGCCGTCGGTGATCCACAACCAATCGCCATCGTCGCGGACAACCCGGAAGCCATCGGACTCCAGCACGCGCACGGACGAGAGGTCGCTGGGGTCGAGCTCGGCGTTGCCCAGCCAGAACCGGCCGTCACCCGGAACGAGGTACGCGCTGTTGGCCGCCCGCCGCTGCTCGCCCAGGGTCATCACGTCCCGGTCGAAGCCGGTGACCTCGAAGGACTCCGCGCTGAGGTCGTCGAGGTCGACCCGGACGAGCTCGGTCTCGTGGGCGCGGAAGATCACCAGCCCCTCGTCGGTGAGCAGCATGGAGTAGAGCGACTGGAAGGAGTGGGTGTCGGCGTCGATGAAGGGGCTGAAGGGCTCCACGCGCCCGACCTCGTCCAGCGTCGTCGCGTCGAGCAGCACCACGGCGCCCGATCCGCCATGGATGGCCGCCAGCTGCCCGCGCTCGGGGAGCTCCAGCAGGGTGGAGAACTGGTGGCCGAAGTTCGGGACGAAGCCGAGCTCGACCCGGGGACCCAGGGCCTCCAGGGTGAGCGGGTCCCGCAGGGACACGGTGAAGTCGAGGTGGTTGAGCACCGCCAGTGAGCCGTCGGCCATGGCGGCCGAGCTGGGCCACAACAGCTCGTCGTCCAGGCTCTCGGCCAGCACCACCCCGTCGTCCAGGCGGGTCAGGCTGTTGCCCACCCGACTGACCACCAGCAGGGAGCCGTCGGGCAGATCGAGCACAGAGTCGGCGCCGATGCCCATCAGGACGGTGTGATCGATGTCGACGGTCCCATCGTGGATGACGACGGAGCCGTCGGCTTCCGCCGTTACGGCGACCCGCCCGAGACGATCTCCGCCCGCCATGCCCTGGGCGTAGCGGCCCGTCGGCAGCAGCCGGTTGAAGCCCACCTGGTTGATGCCGCTGCGGTAGACATCGCCCGTGGCGGTGAAGCCCTCGAGGTTCAGGTAGAGCGCGCGGCCGGGGGCCGCGAGCGTCAGGTTGGAGATGGTCCCGCCAGGCTTCTCGATGGTCTCCGTGATGCTGAGGCCCTCCGCGCTGAGCTCGGCGGTGAAGAAGGCCCGCGAGCCCTGCAGCATCACCCCCGACTCCCAGGTGATCACATCGACGACGACGGTCTCCAGCTCGTGTCGGAAGAGCAGCTCGCCGGTGCCCGCGTCCAGCCCGATCACCTCGCTGACCTCGCCGTCGGGCGCGAAGCCCAGGACGACGCCCTCCTGCTCCACCAGCTCGGTGAACAGCGCGCCCTTCTCATCCTCGTACTCCCAGATGGCCTCGGCCTCGGCGTCGAGCAGGCGCAAGGTCGCGTCCGCTCCCACCAGCAGGCCCCCCGACCCCGGGGCCATGATCTCGATCGGACCGGGGTTGAAGCGCGCGCGCTCGCCGCTGGAGTCCGCGTAGATCAGCAGGTCCTGGTCGAAGGCCGACATCCAGACCGAGGTCCCGAGGCGATCCGCGGCCATCACGATGGTCGGGAGGTTGCCGTCGGCCCGGAAGTCCTCGACGTCGAGCTGGCCCACGACCGCGCCGGTGTCCAGATCCACGAAGCTGATGCGAGGGCGGACCAGGGAGCTGACGGCCACCTGCTCGACCCCAGGGAGCATGGCGATGCTGAACGGGTTGGGGGCGTTGAGGCCCGGCCTGGGCCCGAACGAGGCGCTCCAGCGCTGCTCGGGCGCCAGATCCTCGGTGCCCCCGCCGTCGCTGCCCCCGCCGTCGTCGCCCCCGCCGTC
>DDSR01000023.1 GCA_002343455.1 Deltaproteobacteria bacterium UBA2385
GGAGCGCGGTGGGCTCGGGGGCCTTCTCGGTGTTCGGAGCGGCGGCGGGCTCCTCGGTCTCGGAGCAGGCGCCGAGGGCGATGACGAGGGAGAGGGCGGCGCAGAGGCGGAGGGCGGTGTTCACGGTCGGGATCCGATGGGTCCGGGGAAGTTTTTTTTGGTCCGGGCCCACAGGTTCTGGGAATAATCCGTTCGCCACGGTGTTGTCAAAAAGGGTAGCCTCGACCTGCGCTCAGGCGGCCGTGCGCAGCCCCTTCAATCGGGCCCAAACGCCTTGAATCAGGCCGGTCTTGGCGACTCCCACCAGCGCCAGGCCCACCAGCATCCCCGAGAGGATGTCGACGCCGATGCCGGCGACGCCCTGGACGGCGCCCGGGAGGCCCTCGACGAGGTGGTGCACCGCGTCGTAGACCGGCGGAATGCCCGCCCGCACGATGTGGCCCCCTACGATCATCATCGCCACGGTGCCGATCACGCCGATTGCGCGCAGCAGGTAGGGCGTCCCCCAGATGATGGCCTTGCCCAGGCCGATCGAGCTCCCGCCGCGCAGGACCAGGGCCTCGCCCAGGTCGTCCAGCTTGATCAGGGCGGCCACCAGCCCGTAGACGCCGACGGTCATGAGCACGGAGATCCCGTAGAGCACGCCCACCTGGGTCACCAGGGGCTCGGTCGTCACCTCGCCCAGCGAGATGGCGATGATCTCGGCCGAGAGGATCAGGTCGGTGCGAATGGCGCCCTTGACGCGGCTGGCCTCGAAGGCCACGGGGTCCGTGATCGCCAGATCGGCCTCGGGGCCCGTGGCCGTCTCTTCCGCGTGAAGGACCTTGTGGAGGACCTTCTCGACCCCCTCGAAGCAGAGGAAGGCCCCGCCCGCCATCAGCAGCGGCGTGATCGCCCAGGGCGCGACGGCGTTGAGGATCAGCGCCGAGGGCGCCAGGATCACCGCCTTGTTGAAGAACGAGCCGCGGGCCACCGCCAGGATCACCGGGATCTCGCGCTCCCGCTGGATTCCGATGGCCTGCTCGGCCGTCACCGCCATGTCGTCGGTGACGATGCCGGTCGTCTTGCCGGCCGCCTTGGCGGTCAGGGTGGCGACATCGTCGGCGATGAGCGCGATGTCGTCGAGCAGAGCGAGCAGTCCGGCGCCGGCCATCGTCGCAGTCCTTCGGTGGTGGGCTCAGCCCTGGTCGGCCTGCTGGGCTTCGAGGTATCCCGGCAGGAATGTGTCGTAGAAGAAGGCGCAGTCCCGGCGGATCTTGTCGGCGTCCAGGTTGAAGCGGGCGAGGTCGTACTTGTGCTTGCTCTTGTAGGCCCGCTGCTTGCCGGCCAGCTTGGCGATGTCGGCCTTGAGCTTGTCGTCCGGCTCGTGGCCCAGGAAGGGCAGCATCTCGTCCATCACCGTGTCGAACTCGGCCATCATCCGGTCGTAGCGCACGACGTAGACGCTCTCCTTGGGGATGGCCCCGCTCTGCCAGTCGTCGTGGAAGCGGCGCAGCAGCAGGACGAAGCCGTCGTACAGGCGGTCGAACCAGCGCTGCCGGGTCGCCTCGGGCAGGCTCCAGAAGCCGAAGGCCTCGTCCAGCACGCCGGTCACCAGGCTCATCCCGCTGGGGAAGATCTCCAGCGGATCCCGGGCCATGTAGAGGATGCGGGCGTCGGGGTAGCGCTTGAGGAACTGCGGCAGGCGCGGGGAGAGGCTGAAGAGCTTGGCCACCACCCGGTTGGCCTTGTGGGCGTAGAGGTTGCGCTGCCACAGGCCGTAGAGCCAGTCGAAGTCGCGCACCGAGGTGTCGCGCACGTTCGGGTCGAACTGCGGGAGCAGGTCTTCCTCGTCGAAGGCCAGGAAGAAGCCGTAGACGAAGAAGCCGTCGAAGTAGCGGGAGATCATCGCCGCGTCGTCGGTCTCGACCTTGGAGAGGCTGGTCTCGTGCACCTCGGGCTTGTGGTACTTGGCCGGGCTGATCGCTTCGAGCAGCGGCAGCAGCGGCTTGAGCACCGTCTGGAGCAGCAGCGAGGGGTAGACCATCCGGTACAGCTCCATGCTGCAGCCGATGTCGTGGTCGGTCAGGAAGCGCTGCAGGAAGGTCGTGCCCGTGCGGGGGTTGCCCACCAGGATGATCGGCGCCTTGATCTCGACCTTCTTGTAGCCGGGGAAGAACAGGTCATCGAGGATGCGGGCGAAGCCGACCGCGATGCGCAGGTTCAGGAAGACCCAGCCGACGATCCAGGGCCGGACGTGGACCCCGAAGGTCCGTCCGGCGATGATCCGGGCGCGGTTCATGCGGGAGGGGATGGTTTGCATCGGGCGGTTCCGGGCGGGAGGAGGGGAGAGGCGGGCGTCTAGCCTGTCCAGGGGCTCCCCCGCGAGGGCCTGCACAGGATTCGCGCGAAAGTGGGGCCGGGAGGCTCAGCGGACGGGCGCCCAGCGCACGGCCTCTCCTCGCCCGAGCCGAGCGTGCTGCGGTAGTCGCGGTGTGCGACGCTGCGGTCGGAGGCGGCCGAGCGGCGAGGTGGGGGCTCCGTCCCAGACCGCCCCGCGCGGGCCGGCGAGCTCGACGAACGTGCTCATCGCGGCCGGGTCGAGCGAGTCGAGGGACAGGTCGGGCACGATCTGGCGCTCGAAGCCAGCCGATTCGCGCAGGCGATCGAGCACATCAATGCGCAGCACGACGCAATTGTCGATCCGTTCGGTTCGCAGACGCACGAACACTCTCGGGTCGGTACCGGCAAGAATTCGCTGTGTGAGCTGCTCCTGGGCACCTGCCCCGAGGTCGACGGCGACGACCTCGCCGTCGCCGCGCACGCCCACGACGATGGTCCCGCCACCCAGGGTCGCCATCGCGGCCACGGTCTCAAGGATGCGCTTGTTGTCTGCCAGCGAGGTCTTGAACTCGAACCGCTCGGACTCGCCGTCGCGGAGGATCGTAGAGAGGTCGTCGGGGCTCGTGCCCGCAAGACTGTCGTTGCGTGCATTTGCGCGCAGATACGCGCAAGCTGCACGCCTGGGTTCAGCCCGCGCCGCCCGCCACCACCACCTGCGGGAACAGCAGCCGCTCGCTCCCCGGCTCGCTGCGGGCGGCGTCCATCACGCCGACCAGCACCTCGAAGGGCACCCGAGAGTCAGGGGCCAGGATCACCACCTCCTCGTCGGGGTGCGCGTCCTTGACCACCGACAAGGCACGCCCGAGCGCCGCGTAGTCGTAGCTCTCTGCCCTTCCGCAGGCGCCGCTCAGGCAGCCCAGCGCCGGCGAGGCCTGCTCGGCGGGCTGCCCCTGTGCGTCCAGGGCGCCCTGCCGCGTCCGCAGCGTGAAGCCCTCGCGCGTGATCGCCACCGTCAGCTCCAGGGGCACACGCTCTGGATCCACGGGCCCCGGGTCGTCCGAGATGGCCGGCAGCGACGAGTCGATCACCGCCAGGTTCACGAACTGCGCCGACAGCAGCAGCAGGGGGATCAGGATCGTGACCATGTTCATGACGGGGAGCAGGTTGAGGTCTTCGCCAGCTCTGTTCTTGGTTCGGTCGTTCACGGTCTGCTCCGGTGAGGGGGGAGGGGTCTGCCTGAACCGACCCTCCATGGTCGAAACGGTTCGGCAGGGACGGTGGTCCTTGCATGGTCCTCACAGCGCGCCGCCCGCTCCACCTATCGCCCGATCGCGCTCAACCTCACCGGCGCATCCGGCTGCGGTGTCGTGCGACAGCCCAGCCCCCGCAGCGTCGTGCCCTCGTCCAGAAACCATGCCAGGGCCTCGGAGCTCTGGCCGATATCGACCTCACCGATCCGACCCGGCGGGGCCACCCTGCCCTCGGCGTCGACCAGCGTGGCCCAGGTCGGCCCATTGGGATCCTCCCACCGCAGGACGAGCTGCCCGTCGAGCCGCACCGAAGCGCGGATGGTGGTCGAATGGCTCCCTGCGCTGAAGGCGGAGGGCGCTCCCTCCGGCCTGCCTTGGGCGTCGAGCGCGGTCAGCAGCCCATCCCTGGCCAGGATCGGCCCGGCGGGACCATCGAGCAGCTCGGGGGGATCGCCGCGCCCCTCTACGGTGGTCTGGTGGACAGTGGCCCCGGTGAACGAGCGCAGGCTGATATAGGTCGGGCTCGTCCCGCCGTCGGTCCAGGCAAGCAGGACCCCGTCGTCAACCACTTGCACCGCGGGCCGCTGACGAGGAGGAGGGTCGAGCGGCAGCCGGTCCAGCTGAGGGCCGCGCTCGCCCGTGCGGGTGTCCACGAGCGAGATCTGCCAGGGTCGGGGGGCCGCTCGCCCCTTCCAGAGGAGGACCAGCGTGTCGCCCGAGAGGTCGACGCGATCGAGCTCGGAGTCGAGGGGCACGGGGACCTCGTGTCGCCAGGCCTCCTGCCCCTGGTCGGTCCAGGCCCGGACCTCGATCCTCCCGTCGCCTGGAGGAGAGACCACCACCAGTCCCCCGTCGATGGCTCGGACAGTGGCGTCCGACGCCACGCGGATGGCCTTCACCGTCGGCGAGCGAAACGGAGCGTACAGCGCGTCGTGACCCCTGGCCCGCAGCTCGCGGCGGATCCAAGGCGAGGGTCCGTGGCCGACGAGCTCGGTCCAGCGGCCCTCGTCAGCGGTGGGCAAGACCCGCTCGGCTACAGTCGACAGCCCATGGGGGCAGGCCGGGGGACCGGCCACTCCCTGTGGCTCGCCCTCCTCTACCGGCAGGGAGGCCAGCACCTCGATCCCCTCCTGGAAGGGGTGGCGCGGCTCGGACGGAGGGTGGGGCGGGACCGTCGAAGATCGGCTGTCCTCATCGAGCGTCGCGGTCATCCAGGTCCAGGCCGCAGCGGGGATCGTCTGGCCGGAGATGGTGTGCAGGACGGGCCGGACGCGCAGCCCGCCCTCCCTCAGCTCCAGGTGGACCGGGTGGTGCGCGCCGCCCAGGTCATCGGACTCCACCCAGTGGGTCGCCCGAGCGGGATCGACGGGCTGGGCCGCCCGCCACTCGGGCTCCAGCCCCTCCACCTGGTAGGTGAGCACATCGGTCGGGAGCCACTCCGGCTCGGTGGGCACCCTCAGGATCAGGCTCTCGCCGGCGCCCAGGCAGGAGCTGCCGTCGGCGAGGCGCAGCTCGCCCGAGGAGAGCCGGGGAGGTGGCGGCTGACGGTCCTCGGGGCCAGCGGCGGTCCGGAAGCGCTGCTCGGGCCAGGCCCAGGCGGCGAGCGTCCGGCCGAGCAGGGCGCCCGTGAACAGCAGGTCGAGGCGAGGGTTGTCGTGCAGCCGCAGGCCGTTGGCGTAGGTGTGGACGCGCATCAGGACGTGCTCGGTCAGCGGCTGGAGCGGCTGGACCGGGCGCAGCTCCAGGCTGGCGCCGAGGACGCGGGCCTCGGTGGGGACCCGCGCTCCAACCCGGCCATCCGGGCCCGCCTCGTGCAGGCGGTACTCGCTCGGCAGCAGCCCGACCAGGCGGTGGGCGTCGGTGCCTCGCAGGAAGACCCGCGGCCGCCCATCCACGGGCATGTCCGCGCTGCCCTCGCCGGGGAGCGTCACGCGGCTGAGGGGCCAGCGAATGCGGCAGGCGTCGGCGGGAGCGCTGAGCAGCAGCAGGGCGAGGATCACCTGTCGACGGTAGCACCGCTCCGATACCTCCGTCCGGAGGACCGGAGAGGGGGCGCCCCCAGAGACGGATCGGCCCGCTGGCGCGGCCGCGCCCGAGAGGCGGCCCCTGGGCCATCCTTGGAATTGGAATTGTAACGACCTGACGCCTAGTCGCGCGGCGCCCCGAGGCCGCCGCGGAGGCCGCCGCGCCTGCCCCGAGGCCGACCAGCAGCCAGACCTGCCAGGTGATCGCCGGCGGGACGACGAAGCGGTAGTAGCTGCTGTCGGGCAGGAGCCGGGCGCCGACGTAGGCGGCGAGGCGGTCGATCCCGCCCGACACCGCGATCGGCCGCCCGCAGAGGGCCTGCGAGGCCGTGACCACCAGCCCGAGCCCGACGCCGGCCAGGGCAGGAGGCCAGCCCGGGGCGCGCAGGGCGGCGAGGAGAGCCGCGGGGGAGGTCCGGGTGACCAGCAGGACGATCCAGGCCCCCAGCGCCAGCGCGAGGACGAGCAAGGCCTGATCAGCACCGGAGGGGCCCTCGGCCAGGACCGGCGCCGCGATCGGGGGAGGATCCGGATCGTCGGTCTGGGAGGTGAGCAGCGGCAGCCAGGCCGCCACGCGGCTCGGCCCATCGTCGTGGCAGCCCCCGCAGCTCGCCGCAGGGTCGGCCAGCGGCGCGCGCAGACCCCGGTGGGCCCCCTCGTCCATGGCCTCGCGGTCCCCGCCGTGACAGCCGACACACAGATCGGCGTAGGCGTGCGCGGTGTGCCAGGGACTGGCGTCCTGGCTGGGCGGTCGCTCACTGTTCTCGTGACAGATCGTGCAAGAGGAGGCGTTGGACGGGCACTGGGCGCGCGCGGCCCCGGGCGCGGCGAGGGCCAGCGCGAGGAGCCTGGCGACGGCCCAACGGGCGCTCACCCGCTCTCCTTCGGCGAGGACTCCTCGGCCTGCAGCAGGTCGAGCCGCTGCCCCTCCCGCTGCGGCAGCCAGGGCACCAGCACCGCCGGCAGCCCCAGCCCGGCCACCTCGGCCAGCCAGGGGGCCTCGTGGGCCCGGCGGCTGATCAGGACCGGATCGCGCACGGTCAGCGGCGTCAACGACTGGTTCACCACCCAGGCGAAGGGCCGGATGCCAGCGCGCTCCAGGTCTCGCTGCAGCGCCCGGGCCTCGTGTACCGGCGTCGCCTCGGGCAGGGTGACCAGCAGCACCTTGGCAAAGGTCGGATCGCGCAGCCGAGGCAGCAGGGCCCGCACCTCCGGCGGCGCCTCGCCGGCCTTCTTGAGCACCTCGCGGTGGTAGCTCTCGGCGGCGTCGAGCAGCAGCAGCGTGTGGCCCGAGGGGGCGGTGTCCAGCACGACGAAGCCGGTCTCCGCCTGCGCGACCGTGCGGGCGAAGGCCCGGAAGACGGCGATCTCCTCGGTGCAGGGCGAGCGCAGATCTTCCTCCAGCAGGGCGCGGGCGGCCTCGTCGAGGCCCGCACCGGCGGTGGCGAGCACCTCCTCGCTGTAGGCGCGGGTCTCCCGCTCCGGGTCGATGCGGCTGACCGTGATGCCCTCCACCGCAGCCCCCAGGGCCTCGGCGACGTGCGCGGCCGGGTCGGTGGTGCTCAGATGCACGGCGTGGCCGCGGCGGGCGACCGCCACGGCGAGCGAGACGGCCACGCTGGTCTTGCCGACCCCGCCCTTGCCCATCGTGAAGATGACCCCTCTCCCGCTCGCCTCGAGCGCGTCGAGCAGCGAGTCCAGGGGCGGCAGCTCGGGGGCGGCGAACGCCGGAAGCGCCGGCGCCTCGCCCGCGCGGCCCGACAGCGCGCGGAGGGTGCCCAGGCCCACCAGGCCAAAGGGCAACAGGGGAACCTCGGATCGGGGGAGGGCGGCGAGGCCGGCGGGCATCCGTTCCAGCGCGGCGGACCCTCGCTGCTCGATTTGCAGGGCCACCGGATCGCCGCGCTCGGACGCGGTGAAGACCCCGTTGACCACCAGCCGCTGCCGGTTGATGCCCAGCTCGGCGAGCTCCCGCCGGGTGCGCTCGGCCTCGCGGAGGGCGGCGGGCTCGGGCCGGGTGACGAGCACGAGTACGGTGCGCGCGGCGTCGGCGAGGGCGGCGCGGGCGGCGGCGTACAGAGAGCGCTGGGCCTCCAGGCCGGCCAGCGGGCCCAGGCAGGAGGTGCCGCCGACGTTGCTGTCGAGGAAGCCCGACCAGGCGGTGGGCAGCTCCAGCAGCCGCAGGGTGTGGCCAGTGGGGGCGGTGTCGAAGACGACGTGGTCGTAGCCCTCGGTGGCCGAGGGCTGGCCGAGCAGGGCCGCGAACTCGTCGAAGGCGGCGATCTCGACCGTGCAGGCCCCGGAGACCTGCTCCTCGATCGAGCGCAGGGCCGCGGCGGGCAGCACGCCCCGGTAGGGCCCGACCGCCCGCTCCCGGTAGGCGCGCGCCGCCTCCTCGGGGTTGACGTTCATCGCGAACAGTCCGGGCGCCTCGGGCACGGGCCGAGGGGCGTTTCCCAGGGCCACGCCGAGCACCTCGTCGAGGTTGCTGGCGGGATCGGTGCTGACGAGCAGGACGCGGCGCCCCTGCTCGGCCAGGGCGAGCGCCGTGGCGCTGGAGACCGAGGTCTTGCCGACCCCGCCCTTGCCCGTGAAGAAGAGGAAGCGCGAGGCCTCCTCGGTCAGCAGCATGACGCCTTCGGCGCGGCCTCGTCGAGCGGCAGGCCGAGCAGCTTCGCGAGCGCCTCACGGCTGGGGTAGTGCCCGATCGCGACGGTGGCTGTGTCGAGGCGCACCATCGGCAGTGCGCTTTCGCCCATGACCTCCAACGCCTCCCGTACGGCCGGCTCGACGAAGGCGCCCGGCTGCTGGGCGAGGTTGAAGCGCTCGACCGGGACGCCCTTGGAGACCAGCCAGGCGGCGTCGGCGGCGAAGCGGGCCAGCTCGGGGTCCACGGAGGTCCCGCAGACGCCGGTCGAGCAGCACAGAGCGGGGTCGTACACGCGCAGGGTCTTCATGGTCTCTCCCGGGGAGGGGTCGGCTTCAACTCATGAAGCAAGAGCCGGGCCAACCGCTCCTCGCCTCCGCTCGCTACTCCACGTACCCCA
>DDSR01000353.1:0-10499 GCA_002343455.1 Deltaproteobacteria bacterium UBA2385
GGACTGGGAGGAGGGCGAGGTCGCGGCCGACGGCAGCTACGAGCTGAACCTGCTCGGTGGGCTGACCTGGACCATCTACGCCCTGGACGAGGACGAGTGCGCCTCGATCGAGCACGAGCTCCTCGTCGAGGAGTGCACCGAGTACGCCCTGGACCTGGACGTCATCGACTGCATCACCGCCGACAAACCCAACCTGTACCTCTACCCCCTGGATGACACCCCCACCTCCGTCCGCCTCTTCACCTCGCCCTCGCAGCGGGTCATCGCCAGCGACCCCCTCTACCCGCGCCAGGGCTGGCAGGGCATCGCCCACCCCGACGGCAGCTTCAGCGTCGGGGCGCGGCGGGCCCCTTTCCTCTTCTACGAGGTCAGCCTCGCCCCCTGGCAGGAGCAGCGGATGCAGCGCCAGCAGGGCTTCTGTCTACCCGAAGAGGGCGCGGTCGAGGCCATGGCCGAGCTGCTGGGCGAGTACGGCTTCAACGCCGTCGAGCGCGAGGACTTCATCGAGGGCTGGGAGCACGATCTGCCCCCCGGTCACGAAGGCTACACCGTGTACCCGCAGCTCCGGGTCGAGCCGTACACGGCGGTCGAGATCCAGCCAGCCATGCCGCTGTCCAGGTTGTGGCTGCTGGTCGAGGACGGAGCCGGGTGTACGGCGAGTCCGCCGGTGATCCGACCCTTC
This sequence comes from Deltaproteobacteria bacterium UBA2385, assembly GCA_002343455.1. Lineage (GTDB taxonomy): Bacteria > Myxococcota_A > UBA796 > UBA796 > UBA2385 > UBA2385. The sequence continues at coordinate 683 of DDSR01000353.1, forward strand.
TCGCGCGAGGGGGCCCACGCGGTGGAGTGGGGGTTGATCTTCGACGGGGTCGCGCGGTGAGCCGGGACAGGCAGCCGCGGTGGAGGCGGTCAGGCCCGCGCGCCGCGACGACAGCTTTTCCATGGTGATACCTATACTTCTCCCGAAGTTCATGAATTCGTACCCGGCCAGTGGCGCCCCGCGACCAAGCGGATTACGACCCCTCTACTACCTCCGGAGGGTTCCAGCCTCCGGAGGGTTCCACAAGCCCTCGGTGACCAGCATGCAGATCATCCTCAACGGCGGCTCCACCGGCACCGTCGACGTCACCTCCGTTGCTGTGGTCTACCCGATCACCACGCCCGTCTTCGCCTTCGGCGTCGTGGACGCCGGCGGCCTGGTCGAGGTAGACGCCGGGATGTCGGCCACCCTGAGCGCGCGCTTGATGTACCGGACCTTCGCCACCGACGACTCCCAGAGCGCTGGGACCTGGACCGCCATCGGGACCGCCGTGGTCGGACCCGGCAAGGTCTTCAAGGGCGGCGCGGTCTCGGCGACCGGGCTGCGCATCCAGCTCGGCCTCGAGCTGTCGGATGCCAGCGTGAACCAGCCCGGACGCGCGCGGCTGCGCTATCCGATCCTGGTGACGAAGTGAATCCTGCGCCGCGCGGCCCGAAGGAAACCCGCACTGGGCAGCGCAACCAAAGGAATGGGAGCTCTGCGAAACGCAACCGGCCTGGGCCTACGAAGTGGACACTTCCTTTGGGCCAAGGCCCATTGGTCGTAGTCGAGAACATACCTATTGAGGCAAGGGAAGCTCTGGGATTGGGGCCAAAAACAATCATCGTCACCATCCCTCGCAATCTTGGATATCTAGGGACAACCTTTGTTCCCACACTCATCACGAGCATACTCAAGAACACGATGATCGAGGTTATGGGGGAGGCAGAAGGTGAAAGGTACTTCGCGCTTTCGGAGCCATACTTCATCAATGACATCCAGAAGGACATTCTATACCACATGTCCCATGGAAACCTGATGGGATGGTACATCACGTTTGATCGACACAACGCCCAAGACGACCACAGCTACGACAACAACTACAACTTTGATGACAATGGCATCGACAACGACTACGAAGACGACAATGCATACTACACCTCATGGGTCGTTGGGTATGGGCCGGTCGTCAGCAACAGTTCTACCTCCGATGGGTCCGACGGGTCTGAATACGATGCATCCGAAGATGAAACTGGTAGCACCACCATGAACGGGGACTACGGTGACTACTTCGAGTACACCCCCGGGTCGGGGGAGGGGCGAACACTGAAGAAGAGGAAAGGAAAAGAACTCAAAGACGCAGATGAAGAGGAGGACTCAGACCCCGATACCAACGAAGAGGGGGACACCACAGCTACTGAAATCTACGGTGGTTGCATCCCCCGGCCCCGCATCTCCATAGACGAACTGAATCTACACTCTCAGGACCACTTGGCATCTATCATTAGCCAGGCAGGAGTGGATGCTGAGAGTTTCAGCCATATCAACCTGGGTTTCATACATCAGTTCATCCGCTATGGCTGAGCCAATCACCCGAATCCTTACCACCGCACTCTCCGCTTGGGAGACTGCGCTCGGAATAGCAGGTCTGGCATTGCTGGCGGGCGCACTGCCAGCACCGCAAGCTTCTGTCTCGACCGAGCGTTTGGTCATCCAAGGCGAACACAACCACTACACCCTCCGGCACCGACCAGGGTACGATGCCTACGATGGCATCCTGGTCGAGTCTAGAAGCGGGTCGTTACCGAGTCTGCTTAGCATAACAAGAACTAACTCCGAACTGCTCATTGGCGCCGGTGAAGACAAAAGCAGCAAGGCTCGCGGCGAACTCCTCCTGATCTCCCACATGTCGGAATTCAATGCCAGCGGCCTCCAATTTTCCCATGGTGCCCAGCCACTCCCTTACGGACTCTCAGTAGCCAATGGGGAGGGCGAAACCGGGTTCAGGCTTGGTCGGGGCTCAACGCACCTCGGCGGCCTTAAGTTCGTGGTCGAGACCGACACCAAGCGCCCGTACCTGCTGTTGACCGGCCCCCAGTACGAGACTGTACTACGAGCCTCACGCTCCGGTGGCCTGCAGGTGACGCCGGACCCCTTCAAGGACGATCCCAAGCCGAGTGAGACCCCATGACCACCCCAACCTCCATCCGTCCTCGCGTCCTGCTGCTGTGTCTGTGCTCGCTGGCCCTGTTGGCAGCGGCGGGCGCAAACCGCAAAGCGCGCACCCTGCACGTCCGCGAGCTGATCCTCAGCAACGAAGACGGCAGCGTCAACTTCCGCTTCGCGGTGGAGGGCGACGCCCTCGTCCTGCGACGCCTGGAGCCCGCTCAAGGCCACATCCGCTTCCTCGGTCGGCCCGACACCACCGCGATTGAGCTCGTCGACAACACAACCGGCCACGCGAACGGTCGAATGTGGGTCGCAGAGGACAGCGCGGGCCTGGAGTTCCAGACGGGCCCCGACCAGCCCTCTGCCCGCCTCGCCAGCTCCGCTGAGGGCGCCCAGCTTGCGCTACGGGCTTCGACCTGGGGCAGCGCCGTCATCGCCGAGGTCAATCGCGAGTCCCAAGGTGGCCGATTGCAGCTCGGCGAGAAGGAGCCGGCCGTGCGGCTGAGTCCCAAGCCCGAAGGCATGAGGGTCGAGGCCCTGCGTGAGGGCGAGTGGACCATTGTGGAGGATCTGCCCTGAGCGGTCAGGGCAGCAGGCCCGGCACCACGTAGACCACCCCCGACCAACTGCTGCCCCCCGTGGCAGCATACGCGCCGATCGCCAGGTCGGCGTACACATCGCCGGTCAGGTCCACCCCGCCCGCCACCGAGATCCCTGCGCCCGCGTGGTCCTCGCCCGCTCCCCAGACGGCGTCAGCGTCCAATCGTGTCACCGTACCGCTCACCGGCCCGTAGAAGAGGCTGGCCGAGCCGCCGTTGTCGGCTTCGAAGTCGTCGGTCGAGGTGCCGATCAGGACCTCGGCGAAGCCGTCGCCGTCCTGGTCGCCGATCGACGCGACCGTCCGGCCCAGCGCCTGGCCGTGGAGGTGGCCCGGGAAAGGTCGCCGTGGCCAGCCGCACATCGGTCTCTGCCAGGGCGGAGGCGCCAGAGATCAGCCAGGCCGAGCCGGCGTTCGTCCCTTCGGACGTGCTGTCGATATGGGTCTCGGGCGCACCGACCAGGATGTCGGGCGTGCCGTCGCCGTCGACGTCACCGGGTCCGGCCAGCGACTCGTTGTGGACGCCGAAGGCGCCGCCGCTTCCGGCCACGAACCCGTCCCAGTCGGTGGCGTCCTTGGCGCCGGAGAGGGGACCCAGGTACACGACCACGGCTCCGTTGCTACTGTCGTGGTAGCCCCAGCCCACGCCCAGGTCGCCGATGCCGTCGCCGTCAAGGTCGCCGAGCATCGCGACGCTGGACCCGAAGAACTGGCCCGCGTCGTCCCGATCGAGCGGGTAGAAGCGCGCGTCCGCCCCGGAGAGCGAACCCCCGCTCAGGGCCCCCGAACCCAGGACGTAGACCGCGCCGGTGTCGGTGCTCCAGCCACCCGCCCCGACGACCAGGTCCGGCAGGCCGTCCCCGGTCAGGTCGCCCCCGGAGGCAAGCGTGCTGCCCGCCCCGTCGGACGCTCCCTCGCCCGTCCAGGTCGCGACGGCGTCGTCGGTGGAGCCAGCCGCGGAGATGATGGGCGCCTTGAAGAACCTCGACGGCGTCAGCTTCACGATGGAGATCCGCGGCGGCCTGCCAGATCCCCGCCGCGGTCGGTCTCGGCCAATGCGGACAGAAGTCCCATCCGTAAATCACGGATGCAGGTTCTGTCCTCCCTTGGGCGCTTCCCGGGCCGGTTTGGAGGCTACCGCGGTCAGAAATTGACCCGTTCGCCGCCTGACCCACCGAGAATCGACCCATTCGAGCCCTCGGGGAGGACAGAAGTCCCATCCGCAAATCACGGATTGGACTTCTGTCCCCCTCCCCCCCCCAGAGCTCCGGTAGATCCGTGGAGCAGACCGTCTGTCGGGCGATTCTCGGTCGGGTGCTGCCATCCCTGGCCCTCGCGTTGCCGCTATGCCGCCCGCACAAACTCTCCGCCCCAAATCCGGGGTTGCAGAGCCCACTCCGGAGGCATCCGTTCGGGCCTCTGGACTCCCTACTGGCTGATCATCTTCTTCAGCGAGCCGTACTGCCGCAGCTTGAACCAGGTCAGCTCACCGTTTCGCCAGTACCGGAAGCCCACCGAGCCCATCTTGATGTAGTTCGTCGCCCAGGCGAGGTAGAAGACCTTGTCGACGTTCTCGGGCTTCTTCCAGTGCTCGCGCTCGTCGATCAGCTTGCGCAGGAACTTCTTGGGGACGAAGTCCTTCGAGGCCATCGAGAAGATGGCCAGGTAGAAGCGGTCCTCGTCGCTGCGCGGCCAGTCCATGCTGACCCGGAACTGGTGCCAGGCCTTGGTGTTGCGGCCCTCGACCAGCTGGGGGTCGAGCGAACCGTCCTCGAGCGACTTCTTGGTCAGGGCGGTGCCCGGGAAGTAGTTCAGGCTGTAGAAGTAGATGTCGTAGGGCCGCGGCAGCTCCAGCAGGAACTCGGCGGTCTCCAGCTTCATCTCCTCGGTGGCGTGCGGGTTGTCGATGATCACGTCGTACACGACGTTGAGCTTCATCTCCTTGTTGGCCTCGGCGAAGGCCAGGATGGCCTGGTTGCCGGGGCTGCGGTTGTGCAGCTCCTTGCTCTCCTTGGCCGAGCCGGACTCGATGCCGGTCTGTACACGGACCAGCCCGGCGCCCATCAGCTTCTTCAGCATGTCGGGGCGCATCATCGGCGGGATCAGCAGGCACTCGAAGGGCTTGCCGACCCGCTTGGGGTACTTGTCCAGGAACTCGTCCATCCACTCGTTGCCGAAGGCGAAGCTGGTGTCGTCGTCGATCTTGACCCGGGCGATCTTGGGGAAGGTCTTCTGGACCATCTCCAGCTCGCCCAGGATGTGCTCGACGCTGCGCGCCCGGTAGAACTTCTTGCCCTTCTCGTCGTACACATCGCGCAGGATGCTGACGTAGCAGTACGAACAGTTGTAGGGGCAGCCGCGGCTGAAGTAGATGCGGTACTCGGCGGTGCGCTTCCAGGGCTCCTCGATCCGGACCTTGCCCTTCTCGATGTAGTACTTGTTCTCGTCGCGGGTGTCCGGGTAGGGCAGCCAGTCCAGGTTCTGGATCAGCGGGCGAGGCGGGTTCTTGAAGATCTCCCCGCCCTTGTTGGCCCAGATGTTGGGGATGTTCGTCGTGTCGGCGCCATCCCGAAGGGCCTTGCAGAGGTCGATCGCCCCCAGTTCACCCTCGCCCTGGCAGAGGTAGTCGCAGTGCTGGATGCTGCCTTCGGGATCGCTGGTCGGGTGGATGCCGCCCCAGACGATCGGCGTGTTCGGGAAGCGGGCCCGGATCTTGTCGGTGACGTGGGTGGCCATCGGCAGCAGGCTGGACATGAAGCCCAGCCCGATCAGATCGGCGCCCTTCTCCTTGATGATGCCGAGCGCCAGCTCGATCTCCTCGTCGCTGGGCATGTCCAGGCGGTTGTGGACCCAGTCCCGCAGGAAGATGATGTGGGTGTCGAAGCCCTCGCGCTGCAAGGCCGCCGAGACGTAGCGGATGCCGGCGTTCTCGATGCTGTAGATCGTCATCAGGACGACGGTGAAGGGCTTCTCGCCGACCGGGCGAGCGGCGGGAGCGCCGGGCTGGCCGGAGACCTCGTCTTCGTGGAGGATGTTGGACATGGGGGCCTCTCAGGCGACCAGCAGGCGCACGCCAGCGGTGGCCTTGCGCTTGAGGTCGGCGACGTTGCGGATCTGGAAGAGGTTCTTGACGACGAACTCGGGGCGCCAGTAGAAGCGCTTCCAGGCGAGGTCGAGCATCTCGCGCAGCTCGGCCCGGCTGAAGTGCTCGTCCCAGACCTGGGCCTTGAAGCTCTCGTCCGGCTCGCGCATGAACTTCAGCCAGGGTTCGAGGTCCAGCACGCCGTCGCGGACGCCCTCGTCGTACAGCGTGGTGCCGGGGAAGGGCGTCAGCAGGTTGTACATGACGAAGTCGGGCTTCAGCCGGATGCTGTAGCGGATGGTCTCCATCACGTCTTCGCGGGTGCGCTCGGTGGGGGTGCCAATCATGAAGTAGGCGACGGTGCGGATGCCGACCTCGCGGCAGAGCTGGAAGGCGTGCTCGATCTCGCGGCTGTTGACGTCCTTCTTCAGGCGCAGCAGGCCCTCTTCCGTGCCCTGCTCGACCCCGAACTGGATGCGGGTGCAGCCGGCGGCCTTCATCTTCTCCAGCAGGGGGCGATCCACGCCCTTGACGCGGAAGCGCACGGTCCAGGAGATGTCCAGCCCGCGGCGCAGGATCTCGTCGCAGAGGTCGTGGACGCGCTTGTTGGTGATGTTGAAGGTGTCGTCGACGAAGTAGATCTCGCGGATGTTGAGGTCGATGCAGTTCTGGAGCTCGTCGCAGACGCGGCCGGGGGTCATGACCCGGTAGCGGTGCCGCGGGGTGTTGCAGAAGGTGCAGCGGTAGGGGCAGCCGCGGCTGCTGATGACGGTCGTGAAGATGCCGCCCTCGCCCATCACGTCGTAGTAGCGCTGGTAGTCGACCAGCGTGAGGTCCAGCAGCGGGTACTCGTCCAGGTCGTTGCTGTAGTAGACGTCGTCGACCGGCACGGGGTCGTCGGGGTGGGCCATCACTCCGGGCAGGCCCTTGGCCTCGTCGCCATTCTCCCAGACGGCCAGCAGGTCCAGCAGGGGCTGCTGCCCCTCGCCCTTGACCACGGCGTCGACGCCGGGCAGGCCCAGGCACTCCTGGGGGAAGTCGTTGACGTGGGGGCCCCCGACGACCACCCGGGTAGCGCCGCCGGCCCGGGCCGCCTGGATGGTCTTGTGCACATCGACGAGCTGCACCGTGAAGGCGGTGATGCCGACCGCGTCGGGCCGCCAGTCGCGGATCTGCTGGGTGAGCGTGTCGTAGTCGAGGTTGTCGAGCTGCGCGTCGAGGATCTTGACCTCGTGGTGCGAGCGCGCCTTGAGGAAGGTGGCGATGCTGATCAGCGCGATCGGCGGGTAGCTGAGGTTCTCGGCCTCGACGGCCGCGGGGACCTCGCTCTCGACGGTGTGGCGAGCGGGGGGTCGGATGAGCAGGACGCGCATTCGCTGCCTCGGAAGAGCGGGGGACTCAGAAGAAGGAGAGGGCCACCCGAGGAGATACCCCAGGTCGGGGCCCGGTCAACGGCGGGCCCGCCGCGTCGCCGGCTGCGGGGCATTCTGCGCGTCGGTAGCCGGCACCGCGCCGAGCACGTTGGGCCGCCGGGCGATGGCGTCGGTCTTGCGCGTCCAGGAGTCGCCGATGCTCTTGTAGAAGCGCAGCTCGGTGGGCGTCTGGACCGCGATCCAGTCCGAGCGGGTCGGACCCTGGCGGCTGCTGGCCGGGCTGCTCTCGACGACGCCCAGCCGCCAGGCGGTCGAGCCGGCGGGGAGCTGCGTGTCCAGCGTGGTGTTCGCCTGCGCCAGCGTCATCGCCGTGGTGGAGCGGATCATCTCGACGTGCTGGGCGAAGAGGATGATGTCGCCGGTGGCCAGGGTGGAGCCGGCCCGGATGGTCGTCAGGGACCGCTCGGTGCGCATGCTGCTGGTCCCGGTGTTCATGGGCCCGTACATCCAGTCGGGGTTCGGGTTCTCGGGGGTGGAGGTCATGCGCGAGATCAGCTCGTGCACGAAACCCGAGCAGTCCACTCCCAGCAGGCGCCCGCCGCCCACGGTCAGCCAGGTGCGGATCACCTGCTGGACCGCGGCCTGGCCGGCGGCGTCCAGGCCGGCCTCGCTGAACTGCTGGTCCCGCAGCCGGGGGAAGCTCATCTTGCCCTGGTCGATGGCCTCCTGGATGGCCATCTGGACCTCGGCGGGCGTGCCCTTTCCGAACTTGGACTGGGTGTTGGCGTTGGCGAGCCCCGCCGGGGCGCCGGTGGCGGTGCTGTCGGCGAGCCGGCTGGAGGGGTAGCCCCGCTGCCCGATGGGCGTGTCGATGGGCCCCTGGTTGATGCGGTAGGGCGTCTCGAGGGTCAGGCGCAGGGAGTGGGAGCGCCCGCCGGCGCTGACCAGGGGCACGGTGACCGTGATGCTGTCGTACTCGCGCAGGACGGTGTCGATGGTCGCCTGGCGACCGGCGTTGTTGTTGGCCTCGGCCACGGTGCCCTGCACCAGCGCGTCCAGGCCCGGATCCTCCTGGTGCTGCTGGCCCTGCCCGACCCCGGTCCGCTCCAGGCGACCCTGGTTGCCCAGGCCGCCGCCCTGCTGCTGCCGCTGCCCGAGACCTTCGGGGCGACGAGGGGGTGGCTGGTGCTGGCGGGTCTGGAAGTCGGGCACGAGGAGCCTCCGGAGTGGAGCCCCATCGTAGCAGAGGCGCGGGCCCCGTCAGCGCCCCGGGGCAGGATTCCTGAGCAAGGCGGCAGCGGGCTCGAAGGTGCCGACCTCCTCGACCGGACCGCGCAGCAGAACGTTCAGCTCGGCGTCCAGGCTGACCTGCAGCGCGCCGCCGGGCATGCGCACCTCGACCTGCTCGCCGACCCGCCCCAGCCGCCGACAGACCGCCGCCACCGCGCAGGCCGAGCTGCCGCTGGCCTGGGTCTCGCCCGCCCCGCGCTCCCAGATCCGCGCCTGGGGGCCCTGCGCGTCCAGGGCGACGAACTGCACATTGGTGCGGTTGGGGAAGAGGGGGTGGTGCTCCAGCGCCGCGCCCCAGGCCCGCCAGGGCGAGGTGTCGAGCTGCTGCGCCGAGTCGAGCATCACCACGCAGTGCGGGTTTCCCAGGCCCACGGCCGAGAGGCGCAGCTCCACCCCCTCGATCTCGACCGGGCTGTCCAGCAGGGCCCGCGCGCAGGGCACCGCCTCGGCCTCGAAGCGGGCCTGGCCCATCTCCACCTCCACCTCGCCCTGGCCTGGCGGCCCCACCCGGCAGCGTACCCGGCCCACGGCCTGCTCGAAGGTGCGGATCTCCACGCTGAACTCGGGAGGCGCCGCGCGCTGATCACGCAGCCAGCGGGCCAGGATGCGCAGGCCGTTGCCGGACTTCTCGGCCCGCGATCCGTCGGGGTTCCAGATGCGGACGGCGTACTGGGAGGTGAAGCGCCCGTCCTCACCCCGGCGAATCGGCAGGGGCTCGAGCACGCCGTCGGCGCCCGGCCCGCGGTGGCGATCGCAGAGGGCGCGGACCCGGGCTGCGTCCAGGGGGGGGTCCAGCGGCGCGGCCGTCTCCAGGACCAGGTAGTCGTTGCCGAGGCCGTGGTACTTACGCAGGCGCATGGCCCCTCGGGTATCCGGCCGGCGACAAGGACGCGCCACCCCCTCGCAACAGATATGCTGAGCTTGGGGATCCCCACCCCGCCCGGGAGGCAGCATGGCCCTCGACCCACGCGAGCTCACCTTCATCCGCATGCTTCGCGGCCTGGAGGCCGAGCAGATCCTCGCCTTCCTGGGCGCCTGCCGCTCGGTCGAGGTGCCCGCCGACACGGTCATCATCGAGGAGGGCGAGCTGGACCGCTCCATGCTCTTCGTGCTGGACGGCGATCTCGAGGTCTATGTCGGCAACGCCCCGGCCCTGACCACCCTGCGCCGCGTCGGCAAGGGCGAGCACCTGGGCGAGCTGGCGGCCCTGGGCCTCGTCACCAAGCGCACCGCCAGCGTGCGGACCATGTCCGACACCGACATGCTCATCCTGGACGAGGGCGGCCTCGCCCAGCTCCGCTCGATCGACCACCCCATCGCCGACCG
>DDSR01000353.1:10528-10674 GCA_002343455.1 Deltaproteobacteria bacterium UBA2385
CCCGAGCCCGACGGCTTCTGGCACCGCCTCGCCCGCTCGCTGGGGCAGGGCCGCCCCCTCAGCCGCCCGCCCAGCGCGCTCGACACCCTGCGCGGCTCGCCGCACTTCGTCGGCCTGACCCATCACCTGCTCGAGCGCCTCGCCCG
>DDSR01000294.1 GCA_002343455.1 Deltaproteobacteria bacterium UBA2385
GCTGGCGGCGCTGGACTCGGTCAGGCCGTAGCCCTCGAGGACCAGGACCCCGGCGGCGTGGAAGAGCTCGGCGAGCTCGCGGGAGAGGGGGGCGGCGCCCGAGATGAAGAAGCGCAGCCGCCCGCCGAGGGCCTGACGGAAGCGGCTGACGATCAGCCGGTCGAGCAGGGCGTGGCGCAGCATCGTCCCGCGACCGGGGCGACGGCCCTCCTGGCGGGCGCGGGACAGCTCTCCGCCGAGGGCGAGGCTGCGCCGCCAGGCCCAGCGGCCGGGCGCGCCGCGCTGGTCGACCCGCGCCTCCATGCCCGCCAGCAGCTTCTCGAAGACCCGGGGCACGGCGGCCACGAAGGTCGGCCGGGTCAGGGACATGGTGCGCACCAGCTCCTCGTGTCGCCCGTCGACCACGGTGGAGATGCCGATGCGGATGCTGGCGACCTGCAGGGCCTTGGCGAAGCTGTGGGCCAGCGGCAGGAAGAGGAGCTGCCGGTCGGCCGGGGTCATCAGGCCCAGGGCGTCCATGGCCTCGCCCTCGTAGACCCAGGCGTCGTGGGTCAGCTCGACGCCCTTGGGGACGCCGGTCGTGCCGGAGGTGTACATCAGGGTGGCGAGGTGCTCGGGCTGTACGGCCGCGGAGCGCGCCGACAGCTCGCCGGGGTGGGCGCTCTCCCAGGCGCGGCCGGCCTCGTCCAGCGCGGCCATGGTCACCACGAAGGGCCGCGGGCTGCCCAGGTCCAGGTCGTGGCTGGCCTCGCCGCCGGGCTGGATCTGGATCACCCGCCGCAGCCAGGGCAGGCGCCCGCGCATGGCCTCGATCCGCGCGGTCTGCTCGGCGTTCTCGGTGAAGACGACCCGGCTCTCGCTGTCGCCCAGGATGTGCTCGCACTCGGCGTCGGTGCACTGGGGGTGGATGGTGGTCGTGGCCATGCCGGCGCGCAGGATGGCGAGGTCGGCCAGGATCCACTCGACCCGCGTGGAGCAGAGGATGGCGCCGCGCTGCTCGGCCTGCAGGCCCAGGCCCAGCAGGCCCGCCGCCAGCGCGGCGACCCGCGCGCCGGTCTCCTCCCAGGTGATGGTGCGCCAGCCCTGGTCGGTCGGGAAGGTGAAGGCTTCGCTGTCGGGCGTCGAGGAGACCCGGTGGAGGAACATCTCGGCGACGGAGCGGAAGGAAGCGGACGCCAAGGGCTCTCTCCGGTGCAAGTGGCCAGCCTAACTGCCTCAAGGAGGGCGCGAGGTCCCCCGCCGAGGTGTGACTAGCTAGTGCCAGGCACTAGCTAGTCACACCTCGGCCTCCATGACAAAGGCGGACCGCGGGGCCGCGTCTCTTGAGCTAAGAATGCGTCGCTCGATCCAAGCCCGCGCCAGGAGAGCTACGAGTGGAGCACCCCAGCAGCGAGGATCGCCTCGCCGTCGACCTCGCGGTGGACGAGGCCAACCTGCGCGCCTTCGGTCCCTGGGCCCTGATCGGCAGCGTCGTCGGGCTGGCGCTGCTGCTCTGCCTGGTCGACCTCTCCGTCGCGGCCGCGGGTCAGCTGTGGCTGCCGGTCGGCCTGCTGCTGGCCGGCTGCTCCGCCGCGGCCCTGCTGGCCTGGCTCCAGCCCGAGCGCACCCGCCGCCTGGCCAGCCTGCTCTCCCTGGTCCTGGTCGGCGTCTTCAGCCTCGCCCTGGCCGGGGTCCTGATCCGCGTGCCCGCCGCGCTGGCCGTGGTCGCCACCTGCTTCGCCCTGGTGGCCCTGGCCGCCGGCCTCGTCTTCACCTGGCGCCTGCCCCAGGCGATCGCCGCCCAGCTCTTGATCCTGGCGGGCTGGGGGCTGGGCCTCTTCCTGGGACCGGGCGTCTCGGGCATGCCTGGACAGCTGGCGGCCTGGTCGGTCCTGCTGCTGGGCGGCTCGACGGTCGCCCTGCTGGCGCAGCGCTCGCGCTGGGAGGAGACCCAGCAGCGCACCCTCCACCAGCGGGAGCGGGAGCGCTTCGCCCAGCTCAACGACCGCATGAACACCGAGCTGCACAAGGTGAACCGCGAGCGCGACCGCCTCTTCAGCGACGTGACCAACGGCCTGCGCGAGCCGGTGGTGCGCCTGCTCCGGGCGATCGAGCGGGCCACCGGCGTCGAGCACACCACGGACACGAGCTGGATCCAGGGGGTGCGCCTGCTGCACAAGCTCGACGACGTCGGCACCCTGGCCCTCTACCAGCGCGGCCACATCCGCCTGCGCGCCCAGCGGGTCAACCTGGGCACCGAGCTGCGCCGCCTGACCGAGACCGCCCGCCCCTGGCTGGAGGCCGCCGGCATCGGCATCGAGCTGAGCCTGGGCGAGGTCGAGCAGGAGGTCCACCTCGACCGCAACCGCCTGGAGCGCATCCTGGTGGCGATGCTGGCCGAGGTGCTGCGCCGCTGCCCCGCGGACGCCGATGTCCAGGTCGAGCTCAGCTCCGAGCGACGCTCGGGCGGCGAGGCGATGGCCAAGATCGAGCTCTGGTGCGACGCGCCGGACGAGCCGATCGACCGCGCCGAGGACGACGACTTCTGGCGCGAGCCCGAGGGCACCCCGATCGAGCTGCGGCTGGCCCAGGCCCTGGCCGAGTTCCACGGCGGCCGGCTGATCTGGGAGTCCGAGCAGCCCTCGGCCCTGTCGGTGCGCCTGTTCTTGCGCACCGGCACCGAGCACCTGACCGATCGGGTCGTCGATCGCCGCAGCGTCAACGTCGACTCCGACCGCGGGCGGCGCTTCGAGGGCCGCTCGGGCATGGAGTGGGCCGCCGAGCTCTCCCGGGACGAGCAGTACCGCTACCTGGACGTGCGTCTGATGGCCCAGGCGATCCAGGCCGAGAAGGAAGAGCAGGAGTCATGAGGGCCTGGTTCGCGCCGGGGAAGATGGTCCTGGCCGGCGAGTACGCGGTCCTGGACGGAGGGCCGGCCCTGGTGGCGGCCGTCGGGCATGGGGTGGCCTGCGAGTTCAGCCCCGGCGCCTTCGAGATCCTCACGCCGGACGGCGACAACCGCTTCGTCGCGCCCGCGCTGGAAGAGGCCCCCCCGGGTCGGTACCGCTTCCGCAGCCACCCCGGCCTCGACCTGCCTGGCAAGCCCGGCTTCGGTGGCAGCGCCGCGGCCTGCGTGGTCGCCTGCCTCGCCGCCGGTCGACCGGCGTTGGACGCCCGGGAGATCCACGCCCGGGTGCAGGGAGGAGGCAGCGGCGTCGACGTGCTGGCCAGCGCCCTGGGCGGCATGCTGCGGGTCGAGGGAGGGAAGGCGAGCTCGGTGGAGCTGGCGATGCCGGTCGTCGTCTACAGCGGCCGCTCGGCGAGCACGGGGCCGCGGGTGCAGCAGTACCTCGGCTGGAGCGGGCGAGAGGCGTTCCTTCGCGACTCCGAGGAGGCCGTCGCGCTGCTGCTCCGCGAGCCGATCGCCGGGGCGCGGGCGGCGTTGGCCGCGCTGCAGCGGATGAGCGAGCAGGCCGGCATCGACTACCTCAGCCCGGGGCTGGCCCGCATCGTCGAGCTGGCGCGGGCGCACGGCGGCGCCGCCAAGCCCAGCGGGGCCGGAGGCGGGGACGTCGCCGTGGCCTGGTTGCCGGATGAGGAGGCCGAGCGGGCCTTTCGGGCGGCCTGCGAGGCCCAGGGGCTGCCGGTGATCGAGGCGCCGCTCGCCGGGCCCGCGGGAGCGCTCGCCTCGCCCGATCCGGGCGTTAGCTCCTCGGCATGAGCACTCCTCCTCCCAGCATCTCTGCCCGCAAGGCGGATCACATCGACCTCTGCGCCGAGGGCGACGTCGCCTTTCGCGGCAAGACCACCCTGCTGGAGGCTGTCGAACTCGTCCACGAGGCCCTGCCCGAGATGGCCCTCTCCGACGTGGACCTCTCGGTCGACTTCGCCGGCAAGCGCCTGCGGGCCCCCCTCGTCATCGCGGCGATGACCGGCGGCGTGGACCGCGCCGACCAGATCAACCGCGACCTGGCCAGCGTGGCGGAGGAGCTCGGCATCGGCTTCGCCTTCGGCAGCCAGCGCCCCCTGCTGGAGAAGGGCATCGCCGCCGGCTACCGGGTGCGCGATGTGGCGCCCACCGCGCTGGTGCTCGGCAACATCGGGGTGGTGCAGGCCCGCAAGACCGAGACAGCCCGGCTGCACGACATGCTGCTGGCCTCGGGCGCGGACGCGCTCTGCGTGCACCTCAACCCGGCGATGGAGGTGGTCCAGCCCGAGGGCGACGAGGACTTCCGCGGCGGCCTGGAGACGATCGCCCGCCTCGTCTCCGAGCTGCCCCTGCCGGTCATCGCCAAGGAGACGGGCTGCGGCCTCTCCCGCTCGGTCGGCCAGCGGCTGGTCGGGGTGGGCGTGCGCTTCGTCGACACCAGCGGCGCGGGCGGCACGAGCTGGGTGGGGGTTGAGGCCCGCCGGGCCAAGGGCGGCCAGGCCAACCTGGGCGAGCGCTTCTGGGACTGGGGCATCCCGACCGCCGCCAGCGTGGCCCAGCTCTCCGGCCTGCCGCTGGGGATCTGCGCCACCGGGGGTCTGCACAACGGCCTGGACGTGGCCCGCGCCCTGGCTCTGGGGGCCACCTGCGGTGGCATCGCCCGCACCTTCTTGCAGGCCCAGGCTCGCGGAGGCCGGGAGGAGGTCCTGCGCCTGGCGGTCGAGGTGATCCACGAGATCCGCATCGCCTGCCTGCTGACCGGCAGCCGCACGCCCGAGGACCTGCAGCGGGCGCCGATCCTGCTCGCGCCGGGCCTGCAGCGCTGGGTGCCGCGTGGGACGCCGCTGGCGGCGCGGCTGAGCTGAGGGCACACTCAAGCAATCTCCATGGAACCCGGGGACCCCGCCCCGTAGGGTGCCGGCACTGCCGTCGACACATCCCGCGACGGCACCCGAACCCTCCACAGGAGCCCTCTGTGAACACCTTGCTTCTCGCCACGATCTTCCTCTCCCTGAACGCCTGCGGCGACAAGGACGCCGACACCGGCGAGGAAGCCGACACCGACACGGACACGGACA
>DDSR01000484.1:0-7303 GCA_002343455.1 Deltaproteobacteria bacterium UBA2385
GGCGAGGCCCCATGCCCCCCCCGCTCATTCCGGATAGGCGCGGCGGCCCCCCTCCTGATCCGGAGCCGCCATGACCCGCCTCTCCTCCTACCTGCTCGACTCCTGGCACGAGGGCTCCGGCTCGCTGCGATCGCTGGTCGACCCCAGCACCGAGGCGGAGATCGCCTGGACGGCGACCGAGGGCCTGGACCTGGGCGCGGCCCTGCAGCACGCCCGCGAGGTCGGCGGCCCGGCCCTGCGGGCCCTCAGCTTCGCCCAGCGCGGCGAGCTGATCAAGGCGATGAGCCGGGCGCTGCACACGCACCGCGAGGAGCTGATCGACCTCTCGATGCAGAACAACGGCGCCACCCGCGGCGACGCCAAGTTCGACATCGACGGGGCCACCGGCACGCTGTCCTACTACGCCTCGCTGGGCCGCTCGCTGGGCGAGGGCCGCTTCCAGGTCGAGGGCGAGGGCGACAAGCTCTCCTCCGGGGCCCGCTACGTGGGCCAGCATGTGCGCCTGCCGCGGCCGGGGGTGGCGGTGCACATCAACGCCTTCAACTTCCCCGCCTGGGGCACCTTCGAGAAGGTCGCGGTCAGCATCCTGGCTGGCGTCCCGGTGCTGACCAAGCCGGCGACCGCCACAGCCCTGGTGGCCTGGCGGATGGCCCAGATCGTGGCCCAGGACGTGGCCCTGCCGCCGGGGGCCTTCTCCTTCCTGGCCGGGCCGGTCGGTGATCTGCTCGACCACCTGGGCCCCCAGGACATGCTCGCCTTCACGGGCTCGGCGGCGACGGGCGCGGTGCTGCGGGCCTCCCCGGCGGTGCTCTCGCGCGGCACCCGGCTCAACGTCGAGGCCGACAGCCTCAACGCGGCGGTGCTGGGCCCCGATGTGGGCCCCGGCGACGACGCCTGGTCGACCTTCATCCGCAATGTGGTCCAGGACCTGAGCCAGAAGACCGGCCAGAAGTGTACGGCGATCCGTCGGGTGATGGTGCCCCAGGAGCGGGTGGCCGAGGTCTGCGAGGCGCTCCAGGCCGAGCTCTCCCGCATCGTGGTCGGCGATCCGCGCCAGGACGGGGTGCGCATGGGCCCGGTGGCGACGGCGGCCCAGCTCCGCGATGTGCTGGCCGGCGTGCAGCGGCTGAGCGCCCAGGCGAAGCTGCTGACCGGCGGCACCCGGGTCGACGGCCAGGGGGTGCCGGCCGGCAAGGGCTACTTCGTCGGGCCGGTCTTGCGCTTGACCGACGACCCGCGCGGCTGCGAGCCGATGCACGCGCACGAGGTGTTCGGCCCGGTCTCGACCATCGGCAGCTACGACGGCGAGCCGCAGACGGCGGCGGCGCTGGTCGCGCTCGGGCACGGCGGCCTCGTCGCGTCCTGCTACTCCGACGATCGCGACTGGCTCAACCGCTTCGTCGTCGACGCCGCCGGCTGGAACGGCCGCATCTACATCGGCAGCGAGAAGATCGCGTCGATGTCACCGGGCCCCGGCACCGCGCTGCCGCAGCTCCAGCACGGCGGTCCCGGCCGCGCCGGCGACGGCGCCGAGCTCNNCGGCCGGCAAGGGCTACTTCGTCGCCCCGACCCTGCTCTGCGCCTCGGACGCCTTCGCGGCCAGCGATGTGCACAACCACGAGGTCTTCGGCCCCTCGGCCACGGTCCTGCCCTACGACGGCAGCGCCGCCCAGGCCGCCGCCCTGGTGGCCCTGGGCCAGGGCTCGCTGGTCAGCTCGGTCTACGCCGACGATCGCGACTGGCTGGGCGACTTCCTGCTCGCCGCCGCCCCTTGGAACGGCCGGGTGCAGGTGGTCAGCGGCAAGGTGGCCGACCAGACCACCCCCCCCGGGATGGTCCTGCCCTCTTGCGTCCACGGCGGCCCCGGCCGCGCCGGCGGCGGCGAAGAGCTCGGCGGCGTCCGCGGCATGGACTTCTACACGCAGCGGGTGGCGATCCAGGGCGACCGAGGCCTGCTGGGGCGCATCTTCGGCGCCGGGGACTGAGTGGGGCTCTCGCCGGGGCTGCTCGCCTCGCTGCGGGCGCTGGGCCTGGAGCCTCGCCTGGACGAGCCCCTGGCCCGCCTGGGCTACTGGCGCATCGGCGGCCCGGCCGACGCCTTCGTCGAGGTCCACACCGCCTCGCAGCTCGAGGCCCTGCTGGGCCTGGGCGAGCCCCTCACGGTGCTCGGCAACGGCAGCAACCTGCTGGTGGCCGACGCGGGCATCCGCGGGCTGACCGTGCGCCTGCTGGGCGAGCTGCGTGAGGCCCGCATCGAGGGCGCCGAGGCCTGGGTCGGCGCCGGCCTCTTGAACACGGTGCTGCTGTCGCGCCTGGCCCGAGCGGGCAGGGGAGGCCTGGGCTGCCTCGCCGGGGTGCCGGGGACCGTGGGCGGCGCGGTGCGCATGAACGCCGGCACGGCCCTGGGCGAGATCGGCCCGCGGGTGCGAGAGGTGGAGCTGGCCCTGCCCGGGGGAGGTCGGGCCCGCCTGCCGGGAGAGGCCCTCTCCTTCGGCTACCGCAGCGCCTCGCTGCCGGAGGGCGCCGTGGTCCTGCGGGTCCGCCTCTCCCTGCTGGACGAGGCCGAGGCCGTGCGCGCCGAGCAGGAGTCCATGCGCCGACACCTGGAGCACCGCAAGGCCACCCAGCCCCTGGACCTGCCCTCCTGCGGCTCGGTCTTCCGCAATCCCCCCGGCCAGGCCGCCGGGCGCCTGATCGAGTCGGTCGGCCTGAAGGGGGAGCGTCGGGGCGAGGCCTGTATCAGTGACAAACACGCCAACTTCATCGTGAACCTGGGCGGCGCGCGGGCCATGGACGTCCACGAGCTGGTCCTGCTGGCCCGCGACCGGGTCTGGCAGGAGACCGGTCATCGGCTGCAGCCCGAAGTGCACGCGGTCGGCGACTGGCCGCAGGGGCGTTGGCCCCTCCCCGAGCCGCCCTGAGTCCGGGGCTGCGGATCCCGCGCACCTGCGCTACGCTCGGGCGGCCCACCTCTCCCGGAGCTCAGCATGGTCCTTCTCCTTCTCCCCACCCTCCTCGCCTGCGGCAGCGGAAAGCTCGGCGGCGAATGCCCCGACGGCCAGGTCGAGGATGATGCCGGCAACTGCGTCGACGACATCGTCGGTGATGGTGGCAGCAGCGATGGTGGCGCCAGCGATGGCGGCGGCGATGGCGGCGGCGGCGATGGCGGCGGAGACGGGGGCGGCGACGGCGGCGGCGACGGCGGCGGCGACGGCGGCAGCGACTGCGGCGTGAGCGTCTCGACGACCTCTCCCCGCGACGGGGCCACCGATGTCGACCTCGGCACCCTGGTGCTCTTCGAGCTCTCCGGGGCGGACTCCTCGGCCTCCCTCAGCCTCGCGACCAGCGCGGGCGAGACCGTGGCCGGGACCTCCTGGCTGGCCGAGGCCGACGCCGAGGCCTGGTTCCAGCCCAACAGCCCGCTGGCCCGCTCCACCAGCTACGTCGCCAGCCTGGACTACTGCGGCGGCCTGCACGAGATCACCTTCACCACCACCGATCCGGGCGATCCGGTCAGCGGCTTGGAAGGCCGGGGCTGGGCGATCGACCTGGCCGACGCGACCTGGACCGAGCCGGCCGGCGTCGGCAGCCTCATGAGCGGCTACATCGAGAGCGATCTGCTGCTCGGCGTCTCGGCCGTCAGCGCGACCACCATCTCGATGTACGGCACCCTGGCCGACAGCAGCGGCTCGCAGGACACCTGCCAGCCTACGGTCGACTTCCCCGTCGCCGACTTCCGCGAGAACCCCTACTTCCAGCTCGGGCCGGTCGATCTGCCCCTGGACCTGGGCGGGGTCACGGCGACCCTGGTCGATCTGCGCCTGACCGGCAGCTTCAGCACCGACTCCTCCCGCATCGAGGACGGCACGCTCAGCGGCCAGATCGACATGCGCGAGCTCGGCCCCCTCTTCGAGGATCTCCTGGGCACGGGCGACGCCTCGGCGATCTGCGGGGTGCTCGCCGGCTTCGGCGCCAGCTGCGTCAGCTGCACCAGCGACGGCAACCCGACCTGCCTGGGCGTGGCCATCGAGGACATCGTGGGCACCAGCGTCAGCGGCGGGGTCGACCAGGTCGACCAGGAGAACTGCCACGAGGACTGCGCCGCCAGCTGGACCAACCGCGACTGCGACACCAGCGGGTTCTGAGCGCTCGTCAGCCCTTCTTCCACCGGACGCGCCACTTGCTGCCGCGTCCGGCCGGTTGGAGCTGCTCCTGGGTCCAGCGGATGGCCTCGCGCCGGGCGCGCAGCGCGGCGGGCAGCGGCCAGCGGATGCCGTGATCTCCGTCGGGGATCTCGATGGTGCGGACCCGCTCGGGCCAGCGGGTGGCCAGTGCGCGGGCGTGCCCGATCGGGACGACGGCGTCGGCCTCGCCGTGGACCAGCAGGATGGGAGGGGGCTCGGCGCAGGGCTGGAGGAGGGGGGAGGCCGCGTCGAGCTGGTCGGGCGAGAAGACCCCGCCGACCGCGGAGTCCTCGCCGCCGAGCACGCTCAGATCGCTGGGCGCGCCCATGGCCACCACGCAGCGCACCTCGGCGGGTCGCTGCAGGCCGAGCAGCAGGGCGAGGTGGCCGCCGGCGCTGTGGCCCCAGAGGGCGATGCGCGTCGGGTCGACCTGGGTGGCGCGCAGGCGGTCCAGGGCGGCGTGGGCGTCCTCCAGCATCGCCGGCCAGCGGTGGTCGGGGGCCAGGCGGTAGTTCATCGCGGCGGCGACGATGCCCCGTCGCGCGAAGGCCGGGGCGAGGCTCTCGAAGTCGCTCAGGTCGCCCTCTCGCCAGCCCCCGCCGTGGATCAGCAGCACCGCCGGCCAGCCGTCGCGCGGGGCGAGGTCGTTGAGCGCCCAGATCCGGATGCGCTGCAGCGGGTCCTCGCCGTAGACGACCCCGGGCCAGTCCTCGACGTCGAAGCTGCGCAGGCGGGCCTCGATCCGGCGGCGCAGGGCGTTGGCCCGCGCCAGGGCGGGCAGGGCCGCGGGGACCTTGACCAGGGGGTTCTGCATCCAGACGCCGGTCAGGAGCCGAGGGGATGGAGCGTGCCGCCGATGGCGGTCCAGCGGCTCACTCCGCCCTCCATCCGGGTGGCGTTGATCAAGCCCTTGCGGCGCAGCAGCCGGGCCGCGTCGCCGGAGGCCTGGCCGTCCTGGCAGACGCAGACGATCTCGTCGGCCTTGGCCAGCTCCTGCCAGCGGCCCTCCAGCTCTGCGAGGGGGATGTGGGTGGCGCCCGAGAGCGTCCCGCCGGCCAGCGCCGAGGCGGGCCGCACCTCGACGATCACCACGTACTCGCCAGCCTCCAGGCGCTCCTTCAGCTCCTGCGCGCCGCACTCCAGGGTGCCCTCCAGGGCCTGCTCGGGTGCGTTGGCGGGCTCGCTCGTGCGTGCGGCTGGGGCCGACGCTGTGGCTGAACCCCCGCCGAGCTTGCCCTTGACCTTCTCGGCCACCCTTCGAAGCAGTCCCATGATGTCGGCCTCCGGGCGGGGGCTAACCCCCTCGCGGAGAGGTCGACTCCCGGGATACCGTGACGGGCTGGAGGCTCCGTGATCCTGCTGTCCCTGCTGCTCGCCCCGCTCGTCTCCTGGTCGGCGCCTCCCCCCGCCCCGTCCGACCTGGCCGATGCCGGCGGCCCCTACACCGTGGCCGCGGAAGGCAGCGTGCGCTTCGACGCCAGCGGCAGCTCGATCGAGGCCTGCAGCCGGGTCAGCTACGAGTGGGATGTCGGCGGCGACGACAGCATCGACCTGGGGCCCAGCTCGGCCCCGGCCTCGACCTGGATCGCCGCGGGCATCGACGGACCCTGGAGCGCCGACCTCGTGCTCTACGTCAGCTGCACCGTGGGCGGCTCCATCTCCTACGTCGGCAAGGCGGACACCGAGCTGACGGTGGAGAATGTCGCCCCGGTGATCGACGCGGTCGAGGCGGAGACCTCCATCCGCGAGGGCGTCGAGGCCGTCTTCAGCCTCAGCTTCAGCGATGTCGAAGCCGCCGACACCCACACCGTCTCCTGGGATCTGGGCGACGGGGTGCTCCGGACGGGCTCCAGCGTCGCCCAGACCTACGAGCAGGACGGCGAGTACACGGTCACCGTCGTGGTCGCCGACGACGACGGGGGCCGGGACAGTCGGGTCCAGCGGGTGGTGGTGGACAACGTCGCCCCCTTCATCGAGGGCGAGCCCGCCGCGACCGCCAGGGTGGACGAGCTGTACAGCTTCGAGCCCACCGTGGTCGACCTGGGCGTGAACGATCTGCACACCTGGTCGGCCGATCTGCCCCCCGGCGCCTCGCTGGACCGGGCGACGGGCGCCATCTCCTGGGTGCCGGGCGCTGCGGACGGAGGAGAGCACACCCTCTCTCTCACGGTCCAGGACGAGGCCGGGGCCTCGG
This sequence comes from Deltaproteobacteria bacterium UBA2385, assembly GCA_002343455.1. Taxonomy (GTDB): domain Bacteria; phylum Myxococcota_A; class UBA796; order UBA796; family UBA2385; genus UBA2385. The sequence goes on from DDSR01000484.1 coordinate 6,379, forward strand.
ACTCCCTGCTCTGGACGGTCCAGGTCGAGGGGGGCGGCGACGGCGGCAGCAGCGATGGAGGGGGTGGCGACGGCGGAGAGGGCGACCGCCCCTGGGGAGACGGAACCGCCGACCCCGACCCCTGGGACGAGGCCTGGCCGATCGCCGGCGAGGGCTGCCGCTGCAGCGCCGCGCCGTCGGGCCTGCTGCTGCCGCTGGTGATCCTGCGCTACGCGCGCTTCGTCGCCGAGTATCTGCGAGTCGAGGGCGACATGGATTACGCGCAGGTGCGCCAGAGCGAGAGCAAGGGCCCGCGCTACGGCGAGGGCATCGCCGAATTCTTCGGCATGGGCGTGATCTGAGCGAGGCCCGGCGATGGAGGATTTTCGCGGCTACTTCTCCGACGGGCGCACGGCCGAGATGCGCCCGGCCCGCGTGCGCCTCGGCGCGTCGGCGCTCGGCGTGCGCGGCGAGCGCGGCGAGGCGCTGGCCGAGTGGCCCTATCGCGATCTTCGCCTGCTCGAGGAGGTGTATGCGGGCCAGCCGGTGCGGCTGCGCTCGCGCAACGGCGGCGATGCGCGCCTCGTGGTGCGCGATCCCGGCTTCCTCGACGCGGTGAGCCGCCATTCGCGCCACCTGCACGGCAACAACATGCAGCGCACGCGCGCGCTGCCGCGCATCCTCGGCTGGGGCGGCGCCACGATCGCGACGCTGATCGCGCTCTATTTCGGGCTGCCGGTGCTCGCCGAGCCGATCGCGGCGGTGATGCCGCTCTCGTGGGAAGAGCGCATGGGGCGCAGCGTGCGCGGCCAGGTGCTCGCCTTGCTCGGCCGCAACAGCCGCGAATGCGCGGGGCCGGAGGGCAAGGCCGCCATCGAAGCCCTGGTGAACCGCCTCGCCGCCACGGTCGAGACGCGCTACCGCTTCGACGTCGTCGTCGTCGACA
>DDSR01000484.1:7320-7598 GCA_002343455.1 Deltaproteobacteria bacterium UBA2385
CCGGCGTGCTCGCGCACGAGATGGGCCACGTGATCGAGCGCCACGGCACCGAGGCGCTGATCCGCCAGCTCGGGATGAGCGCGATCTTCGGCGCGATGCTCGGCGACGCCTCGGGCATCGGCTCGACCGCGGCCGACATCGGCTCGCAGCTCGCCGTGCTCTCCTACGGGCGGGCGGCCGAGCGCGAGGCCGACGCGGTGGGAGTCGACATGCTGAACCGGGCCGACATCCGCGGCGCGGGCCTCGTCGGCTTCTTCCGGCGCATCGGCAAGGAGACC
>DDSR01000278.1 GCA_002343455.1 Deltaproteobacteria bacterium UBA2385
TCCTTGGCGGAGGGCTTACAGTTCAAGGCCGACCTGGCCTGAACACCGCTACGGCACCTGCTGCGTCTTGGACGGAGGACGGGCTGGTGCCAGCCACCAACCCGTCAAACCCTCACCCCAGGTTAGGCGCTCCTCCCCCGAGGTGACCGTGTCGAGCCCACCGCCCGCCGACCTGCTGCTCCACGAGCCCGACCTCGCCGCGGCCCCGCTCGAGGTCCGGGTGGAGAGCGACTGGCTGGCCCGCAACGCCGGTCGCTTGCGGCTGACGGCGTTGGCCATCCCCAGCGTCTTCTTCGCCTCCTTCCCCCTGGCGGGCATCGTGGCCTGGAGCACAGCCAGCGAGCCCGTAGGCGCGCTGGCGCTCTTCGGCACCTGGGGTGCCCTGGCCCTTGGCCTTCCGCTGCTCCAGCGGACCGCGCTCTGGCGTCGCCAGCGGCATGCCCAGGAGGTGATCCAGAGCTGGCGGCGGCTCGAACTGTCCAGGCAGGACGCGAGCCGCTTCGAGGCGGCACCCGCCGCCGAGAGCCCCACCGCGGCGATCGTGGCCATGCGCGATCGAATCCTGGCGCTCAGCGAGGCCGCCCCGGTGCACCAGGCCGCCCATCGTGCCGTGGCTCGGGCCACCCAGCTCAGCCAGGAGCGCGCACACCTGCTCCAGGCGGCAGAGGGCGCGCCCCAGGCTCAGCCCCGTCTGCTCGAAGCCGCCGAGCGGATCGACGCCGAGCTGGCCCGCCTCCAGGCTGGCCTGGCCGAGGTCTGGACCCGGCTGCTGGAGGCGCCCTCCGACGGGGACGTCGGGCTGGACGAGGCCCTGCGCTACGTCGAGGCCGAGGCCGAGGTCGCGCGCTCGGTGGTGGGGGCCTCCGTCGCGGCTCGCCAGGGCCAGCCGGGCCGAGCTTAGTCTCCCGAAGGATTCACCCCGATCCACGCCCCCCCACGCAGCTCGATGTAGTCCGACCCCGGCGTCAGATCGACATGAAAGTGATCATCGTGGGCGCTGTTGTAGTTCGGCGTCAGGATGATGTTCCAGATCGCCGTCTCGTACCAGAGCCAGGCCGTGTCATACAACCACTGCGCCGCCTCGGCCTCCGGGTCCGCGGTGTCGTGCTCCCAGTGATCGACCAATGTCCACAGCCGTCCGTCCTCGAACCCGAAGCCCGTCAGATCGATGGCGTCGCCGTAGGCGTGTCGTGACAGATCGTCGCTGCCGCTGATCACCCGGCAGTTGTAGGTGCCGTAGTGGTAGACGGTGTCGACGCCCTCGGCGCGGAGGTCCTCGACGGTGTCGGCCAGGGCGTGGCCCAGCTCGCAGGCGCCGTAGACCCGCGTGGTCTCGCTGCCATCGACGTAGCGCAGCTCGACCCCCAGGAAGGGCGAGAAGAGCCGCACGGCGTCCTGGACGGTGCAGCTCAGGCCCGGCTGGTCATCGGGGGACTCCGGGGTGTGTACGGTCGGCTCGAAGCCGACGCCGCGGGCGGCCAGCTCGCGGTGGCAGGAGGACAGCTCGCTCACGCGCTCGGGCAGGCAGACGTAGGTCTCGGTCTCGGGCTCGTTGGCCCGCGGCTGGACGACGCAGCCGTAGCCGGGGCGGCAGCCGTCGCTGCCGGGCCAGAAGGCGAAGTCGCAGCGGGCGAGGCAGGCCCCTTCGCCCAGCGCGGCGGCCTCGGCGGGCAGGTCGGCCCCGTCGGCGCAGAAGGTGTAGGGGTGGCCCTCGAGGTCGTCGCAGTACTGGTCGCAGGCCGCCGAGCAGCTCCCCTCGGGGAAACCATCGCGCAGGCAGACGCCGCCCTCGTATTCGCAGTCGGCGTCGACCTGGCAGGGGCTGCCGATGAAGCCGGCGAGCTCCTCACCCGGCTGCGCGCTGGAGCCCCCTCCGTCGAAGCCCCCTCCGTCCCCCCCACCAAAGCCGCTGTCGTAGCCGCCGTCGCCTCCCATGGGGCCATCGGGCAGCGCGCAGGCGAGGAGGAGGAGCAGGGGCTGGTGCATCGGCAGCTGCTATCCCCTCTACCCGTGAAACCCCACCGTCCGGTGCGCCGGGTGCCGCACCGCCGCCCGGTGCAGCCCGCTCTGCAGCTCCCGGTACACCATCGCCTGCACCACCAGGCTCTGCATCGCCGGGGCCATGATCAAGGACAGACTCACGGTCAGCCCCAGGTTGGCCCCCCTCGTCGCGGGCACCAGGGCCCCCCGCACGGCCTGCGTGCCTACCGCCAGCAGCAGCCGCACCCCCTGCGTGATCACCTCCGCCGCCGAGACCCCCAGCCCGGCCCGCTCGACCTCCGCGCAGGCCAGCCGGAGGTTGTCCAGCACCTCCGGCGGGGGGCCCTCGATCAGGCCGAGCAGCGCCGCCGGCAAGGGCAGGGGGCTCCCGGCGAGCTCGCGCAAGGCCTCGTCCAGCACGATGGCGCGTGCGATCTGCACGGGCACCGGATCGGGGCCCAGCAGCAGGATGGCGGAGACGGCCGCGGCCTCCTCGGGACCGGCGCAGCGAGGGGCCAGCGCCTCCTGGCAGAACCTGCGCTCCGACAGCCTCTCCGCGGACAGTCCCGAGGCGGCCAGCAGCAGATCGTGGGGAGCCATCGCCGCCCCCCTCTCCTTGGCGAGCTCCTTGCCGCGGGCCTCGAGCGGCTTGACCTGGGCGTCGTCGGTGGCCAGCGCCCGGCTGAGCGGGGCGAGGGCATCGGTGCCCGGCGGCATGGCGGCGATGGCGGCGCCGTTGGGATGAAGGACGAGCAGGCAGGCGAGGTCGACAGGCACGGGGACGTACAGCTTGGAGAGCGCGTCGTGGATCGAGGCGAGGGAGCGCGCCCGGGCGAGCTCCTCCTCGGGGAAGGCGCCGGGCAGGGCCAGGGCCAGGGCGGCGGCGCGGCGATCGATCGAGGGGGTCTTGGGGCTGTGCAGCTCCAGCCTGGCGAGCATGGCGCGGCCGGCCTCGGCCCGCTCGCGGAGGGCGGTCCTCAGGGCGTCCAGCTCGCGCCGCACCTCCTGCCAGTCCCTCCCTTGCAGCCTCCAGGCCCTCGCCCGCAGCTCGTCGAGCAGCTCGCGCCCCTGGTAGCTCAATCGCAGGCCGGGCTCGGCGAGGCCGTCGCTGGCGCGCTCGTGGGCGGCGGCGGCGGCGTCGAGCAGGCGAGCGCGGGCCTGGCGCAGCTCCAGCTCCAGGGCGGTGAGGTCCTGGAGGACCGTACCCGGGTCGCTCAGGCCGCGGCTGGCCTCGCGCCGCTCGCGCAGGCGCTGGCTCAGCGCGGTGACCCGAGCCTTGAGCCGGGCCAGCTCGGCGTCGGAGTGGGCGTCGGCAGGCGCCTCGCGACGCACCAGCCCGGCGGAGATCAGCTCCTCGGGTACCGTCTGCGTCTGCGCACGACCCCCCTCGATCTGTTCGAGCAGCTCTACCAGCGCGACACTGTCCATGGCTCACTCCGACAACAGGGGGAGGCGGATCGCGGGCATCGGCCCGACCGCGGGCCGCAGCAGCAGATCGAGGGCCCCGCCCTGGACCTGGACCTCGACCACGGGATCGCCCTGCATGGCCAGCTCGACGCGCAGGGCCAGCTCCCGGCGCAGGAGCGGGGGCGAGGGCAGCCTGCCCCGGGCGGCCAGGGAGAGGCCGAGCAGGCGATCGACGGCGTAGAGCAGCTCGTAGCTGTGGTCGTAGAGCTGCTTGCGGGCCAGGGCGGCCAGCTCCAACGGGCCGCGGAGCGGGACCCGGTCCAGGCCCTCCAGGTCGGCAAAACAGAGGGCGCCGTCGGGCGCCAGCACGGCGTCCTTGTCCAGCCAGACATGGTCCAGCCGCAGCGCGCTGAGCCCGCCCTGCTCCTCGCGGGCGCTGCGGACGGCCAGGGTCAGGGCACACAGCCCCGAGCGCAGCAGCTCCTCGATGAAGGCGTCGAGCGCTTCTCCTCCGTCCAGGGCGGGCTCGGGCAGGCCCAGGGCCGAGAGCGCCGCCTGGGGCTGGAAGGCCAGGGTCAGGTCGGACTGTTCGGCCAGCCGGACCCGGCTGGGCACCAGCCGCAGCTCCTGCCAGTAGCCGCCGCGCCACTGCCGGTAGGTGGCCGGCTGGCGGGCGGCGACCACCTCGTCAGGCAGCCTCACGGCGGCCAGCAGCGGGCAGATCGGCATGCCGTACAGCGCCTCGCCCCTGGCCTCGGCGGTGATGCGCAGGGCCGTCTCCACCCCCTCGTCCCCCTGCGCGCCCCAGGGCGCCTCGCCGAACCAGGTCTCGCCCGAGAGCCGGCGCTCTCCGGTCTCGACCTGGACCGCGCCGAACATCGGGTGGAGCGCGCCGACCCCTTTCACCGAGAGCAGCCATCCCTGGTCGCGGTGACGCAGGCGCGGACGGTCGAGGATCAGGGTGCGGTTGCCCTCGGGCCAGGCCTCCCAGCTCTGTTCACCGTCTCCGGGCCAGAGGGCGACTCCGGACAGTCCCAGGCTGGCGAGGCGCGCCTCTCCTCCCTCGGCGTACCGAAGCTCGGGAGAGGGCAGGGCCCGCAGCCGCTCGATGCTCACGACCGGCTCTCGATCACGAGGCTGCCGACCGCGACGAAGCCGGCCTTGGTGGCGAGGTGTCGGCTGGCCGGGTTGTGGGTGGAGACCTCCATCAGGATCCGCTCCGCCCCCAGCAGGGCCAGGGCGTCGACGCGGGCGGCGACCAGCTCGGCGCCGATGCCCTTGCCGCGAAAGTCGGGGTGCACGTACAGGCACTGCATCCGGCCGATTTCCTGGTGCATGCCGGCCAGGCCACAGCCGACGATGCGCCCCCCGCTGCGGGCCACCCAGCCCATGTCGCCGTCCAGCAGCTGGGCCTCCAGCCAAGGGGCCGCGACGGCGCCCAGCCAGGGGGTCAGCAGCTCGGCCACGGTGCCCTGGTCCGCGGGCCTCATCCGGCGGATCAGCTCGCTGTCCCAGCGGCGGCCGGTGGGCGCCGCCAGCTGGAGCACCGAGAAGGTCTCGATGGTGCGCACCGGATCGGGCAGGCGGCGGGTGAGGGGCGAGGGGGCGAACCAGGACACGAGGCCCAGGTTGTAGACGAAGGCCTGCCGCAGCTCGTCGTGCTCGGTCCAGGCCGTGCCCATGGACAGCCCGGGGCGGGTCTGGCCGGTCAGCTCGACGGGCTCGCTGACGCCCAGGCCCAGGACGCGGGAGCCGTGCAAGGCCAGCTGGACCCGGCCCCCGACCGCAAAGACGCGGCGGGCGAGGTCGGGCAGGATCGGGCTGAAGGGGTGGTCCGCCGCTGCGGCGATTCCACCCAGGGTCAGCTCGGCCAGCTCGGCGGCGTCGCGCACATCGCGCAGCTCGACCCGGCCGGTGCCGCTCAGGGCGACCGCGGTCCGGCGGCGGCGGCCCCAGGCCCGCTTGCCGTAGTAGCTGCCGATGAGGGCCAGGGGGACCAGCAGGTTCAGGCCGATCAGGCCGGGGCAGCCAGAGGGCTCCACCGAGACCTGGATCCGCTCCGGGGTCGATGCCTGGACCGGCGGCGGGGCGGAGCGCCGCTCGGCCTTCTCCCTCCGCACGAATCCACCGGCCTCACCCTCGACCGTGCCGCTGGCCCGCTCGGTGAGCTCGCTCCTCAAGAACATGCCGCTGCCGCGCTCGTACCACCAGCTCTGCTCCCAGGTGATGGTCATGACCCCGTAGTCGTCGGTCCGGGCCTCCACCCCCTCCATCCAGATGCGCACCGCCTCGTGCTCCTGGCCGTCGAGGGCGAGCGCCTCCAGCTCCACGACCGTGCCGATTTGGTCGAGGATGGGCACGGCGTCGCCGACCTTCAGATCGGCGNNGCGGGCACCCACAGCCAGGTGGCGAGGCTGCCGGGGGGGAGGTGGTCGTAGTCGTCGAGGTCGCAGCGATCCAGGTACAGGCGGGTCTGGGGGTCGACCAGGACGGCGCGCGCCTCGGAGCCCTGCTCGGGCGGGCCCTCGGCCCCGGTGTAGGTCCAGGAGTACTCGGCCTGCACGGCCACGGCCATGTCCGCCGGGCCCAGCCGGAAGCTGCCGGTCGAGCTCAGGCTGTCGGCGTAGCCGAGGTAGGCGCCCGACTCGCCGACCACCTCGCGCTGCAGGGTGGTGAAGAAGCTCACCGGCCGGGTCGGGGCGGCGTCGGCGTGCCAGGACAGGAGCAGGAAACCAAGCATCTCGGAGCCTCGGGGCGCAGCCTACCACCGCGGGCCGCGCGGCCCGATCCGGGCGGCGTGATAGTTCCCCATGGCGCCGAGGC
>DDSR01000168.1:0-7450 GCA_002343455.1 Deltaproteobacteria bacterium UBA2385
CGCCGAAGGCCTCGCTGACCGCCTCGAAGTCGGCCAGCAGCTTCTTGATGCCGCCCAGGGCCAGCTCGATGTTCTCGCGCACCGTCAGCGACTCGTCCAGCTGCGGCTCCTGCGAGAGGTAGCCCACCGTGGACCCCGCCTTGGGGCGGTAGGCCTCGCCCTCGGTCGGCTCCAGCAGGCCCGCCATCATCTTCAGCAGCGTCGACTTGCCGGCGCCGTTGTGGCCGATGACGCCGATCTTGGCGTCGGGGAAGAAGCTGAGGCTGGTGGGCTCCAGCAGGCGGCGGCCCGAGGGCAGGGTGATCCCGGCGCGGATCATCTGGAAGATGAAGTCGTTGGACATGGTGGGTTCCGAGGAGTCAGGAGGGTCAGGCGGCGCGGCGGGGATATCCGGTCCCCGCGAGTGCCGCTGCCACCTCCGATAGACTACGCAAGCGAGCACCACCCGGGTTCCGCCATGGCCGTCCTCCTCTCCCTGCTGCTCTCCACGCTCGCCCTGGCAGGCAACAGCGAGCAAGCCCTCGCCTACGACCTGCGCATCGACGGCAGGACGGTCGGCTCGCGCGAGGTGACCGTGAGCTTCGTCCGGCAGGAGGACGGGCGCGAGATCCGCCTCGTCGAGAGCTTCACGAGCATCGAGACGACCGTGCTGGGCAAGTCCGTCCGCTTCGTCAACCGCGCCAGCGGCCGGTCCGGCAGCGGCGGGGGCTTCACCTCCTCCGTCGACGAGAACGGCCACATCCGCGAGGTCCAGGCCCTCCAGCGCAGCGATGGGAGCTGGCGGGTGACCGTCATCGAGTCCGGCCGGGTCAGCCAGGGCACGCTCACCCCCGGGCAGGTCTCGCTGACCAGCCTGGGCCTGTTGGACCCGGTGGGCTACCGCGACCTGACGGGCAACAGCCAGGTCCAGATGCTGGCCGCCGAGACCGGGACCCTGCTCAGCGGCACCGTCGAGTCCCTGGGCGAGGGCACGCTCCAGCTCGGTCCGACCCCGGTGCGGGTCAACCGCTGGGCCTGGACCAGCGAGGCCGGGCGGGTCGAGCTCGCCTGGACCGAGGAGGGCGTGCTCGCCTCCTGGCAGAGCACCTTCATGGGGCGCCCGGTCGAGGGGGTGCTGCGCGAGGCCCCCGCGGCCCGCAGCTACGGCAGCATCGAGGGGCTCGCCCCGGCCCTGGGAGGGGTCAGCGAGCAGGAGCTCTGAACGCCGGCGATCCGAGACAAGCCGTGACCGCTACCGGGCTCCGCTGAGCAGGCGCAGCGGCTACCCTTGGGGAACCCCGCCAGGAGCGCGCCATGGCAAGGAACCCCAACTTCACCGTCTCCGAGCGCATCCCCGACAGCACCGCGCTGCCCGGCCAGTCCGACGCCTACGCCGCCCTGGAGCTGTCCAGCTTCGAGGGATGGGCCGACGAGGACCCCGACGCCTACCGCGCCCTGAGCGCCCCCAAGCCGACCCGGAACCTCAGCTTCGATTCGGACTTCGACGAGCTCGACGACGCCAACGACAGCCAGATCACCGATCTGGAGGGCTTGATCGAGGCCCTGGCGGCCGAGGAGCTCGAAGGCGAGGGGCTGCGCTCCCCCGAGCAGCTCGAAGAGGCCTACGTGGTGCCCCTGGAGGACGAGAGCGTCACGCTGCAGGAGTTCGACTTCCGCGAGATGGCCCGCATCATCGAGGAGCGGGAGCGGATGAAGCGGTCCTCGACGGTCCCGCACGTCCAGCCCGAGCCGGCGCCGCGGAACCTCTTCGTCCTGCCCCTGCCCCGCGGGACCCGGGTAGAGCGTCGGCTGTGGCGACGCGAGCTTGATCGCCTCGCGAGCTGAACGGCACCCGGGCAGCGCGGGCCACCCGCAGATCCGATAGTCCGTCCCATGTCCCTGCTCCCCGCGCTCTTCGGCATCCTGCTCGTCGCAGGTCCGGGCGTGCCCTCCGCCCGGGCTGCCCCGGGCGACGCCGTCGCGGCCCAGGTCCTCCAGCAGGTCCTCCCCACGCTGGAGGCGCGACGGCTGGCCGCGAGCCAGCGCCAGCTCGCCGCCGAGCGCTGGTTCGCCGGCGAGTCCAGCCTCGAGGGCGCCTTCCCCGACCTCGCCCACGCCCCGCTGGACGCTCCCTCCTGGATCAACGGCGAGCTGCGCAGGCTGGACCGCGCCGGCCAGCTCCGCGAGGTCGAGCGCACCTCGGCCCTGCCCGTCGATCTGCCCGAGGCCGAGCGAGCCCTGCTCCTCGCCGCGCGAGAGGCAACCCTCGACGCCGAGATCCAGGCCGACCAGGGCCGCCGCCGCCTGCTCCTGGCCTTGCTCGCCGGCCTCGAACGCGCCCCCGGCCTGAGGGCCGACCGCGCCGAGGTGGAGGTCCGCGCGGCCTGGCGAGAGCTGCTCCGCCTCCCCCCAGCCCAGAGCGCGGAGACCCCAGCTGCCGAGACCCCAGCTGCAGGGACCCCGGCTGCAGAGATCCCAGCCGCGGAGACCCCGGCTGCCGAGACCCCAGCTGCCGAGACCCCAGCTGCCGAGACCCAAGCTGCGGAGACCCCAGCTGCCGAGACCCAAGCTGCCGAAGAGCGGCTTGCCCTCACCACCGCAGCGGGGGACGCCCTCGCCAGCCTCCAGCAGCTCAGCTCGCTGGCCTGGCGCGCGATGAGCATCCCTGGAGACACCGCCCTGGCCGAGGAGGTCCAGCGTCAGCTCGCCGCGCCGCCACCCTGGGGCGCCCTCCCCGCCGAGCGCCTGCGGGCCCTGGCCTGGGCCGATCGCCTGGATCGGGTCGCCCCCCTGCTGGATCCAGCCACCCAGGGCGCCATCGCCGCAGCCCGCGCACCCATCGTCGCGGCCGACCAGGTGGCCCCCGCGGTCTTCGCCGAGCCCGAGCCGAGCTCTGCCGAGGAGAGCGAGGCCGAGGCCCGCCGCCGGGTCGCCACCGAGGCCGAGGAGCTCGCCGCCAACACCACCGACCTGGAAGAGGCCGAGGGCCGCCGGACCCTGGCTCGCCTGCAGTCCGAGCTCGCCGACCTCGCCGAGGCCGAGGCACGGGCCTCCTCGGAAGCCAGCGCTCGCCTCGCCGCGCTGCGCGAGCGCCTGAACGCCGCCGCCGCGGAGGCCGATCTCGCGCTGGCGCTCCCGGTCCTGGCGGTCGGGCGAGAGGCCCGGGTCGACACCGCCCATCGCGAGCTGCGGGCCACGGTCGCCGCGATCCGCGTCGAAGTGGGCGTCCTGCACCAGGCGCTCAACCAGGCCCGCCAGGACCAGGCCGAGATCGAGGCCGCCACCGCGCCGGCGGTTCCACCGTCGCTGGCCCCCGAGCTCGACCAGATCATCGCCGACCGCCAGTCCCTCGCCGAGGCGCGCCGTCGCCAGGCCACGGTCTCCCAGGTCCAGGCCCTCGAGCTGCTGGCCGAAGCCAAGGCGCTGCGCCGCATCACCCGCGCCGAGGCCTCCTCCCGGGCCCGGGAAGAGAGCCTCTCCCACTTCCTGCCCGAGCTCTATACCGAGGTGCGCGAGGCCCCGATCGTCCTCGGCGCCGCGCTGCGCTCTACCTCGATCGCCGTGCTGGACATGCCCAGGCAGGTCACCAACCTCCGGGTGCTGATCGGCTTCGCCTCGCGCTCCTTCGAGTTCATCCTCTTCGTGGTCGGCTGGCTGCTGATCCGGAGGCACGGCGACCGGCTCAGCGGATTCGTCCTCTCTGCCCTCGAGAAGGCCCGCGCCGCGCAGTCCTTGGAGCGCGCCTTCTCCAGCGGCTGGCTGGCCAGCGATCTCAAGCCGCTCCGTCCCCACCTCTCCTTGCTCTTCCGGCTGCTGGCGGACCTGCTGGTCGGGTCCTACCTGCTGCGGATCAGCCGCGACGACCTGGCCCCCCTGGCCCTGCTGGTCCTGCTCTGGCTGATGCACCGGATGATGCACCTGCCCACCCCGGTCTTGCGGCTGCTCTTCAGCCTCCCCGACGAGAGCCGCCCCGCCCTGCGCACGATCAACCCAGAGACCATGGCCATGGCCGACCGAGGCGCCCGCCTCGTGGTCGGCGCCTTCCGCCTGTTCGCGGTGCTGCACTTCATCACGCTCGACCTCTTCGACGCCGACCGCGCCACCGAGATCGTCGGCCTCGCCCGGACCGTCATCCTGCTCATCCTCGGCATGGGGCTGCTGCACGGCTGGGCCCCCACCATCCGCTCGTCGCTGGCGTCCGAGGGCGAGCAGGGCGCGGTCGCCAACGCGCTCGCCCGGCCTCCCCGCGTAGGGATCCTCGCGGCCCCCCACGCCGCCGCCGGCCTGCTGCTCCTGATCTTCCGCCTGGGCACCGACCTGCTGGTTCGTCTGGCCGAGGGTCGGCCCTCCCTGGCCTGGCTGGCCAGCGCCCTGGCCCGCTCCCGCCTGCGCAGCTCGGGAGAGGCCGAGCGCACCGTCGAGCCCATCGCCGCGGAGGTGCGGAACCGCCTCACCCAGCACGCCCCCAGCGCCCCTCGGGTCGAAGAGCTGGAGAAGATGCGGCACTCGCTGCTGGAGTGGTCCGCCAACCGCGTCTCCGGGCTGATCGCCATCATCGGTGAGCCCGGATCGGGCAAGAGCGAGCTGCTGGCCCACTCCGAGACCATCTGCGCCGAGGTCCTTCCGGACCTGCCCCGGGTCCACCTCGGCCTGGACAGCCGCCGGAGCTCGCCAGAGGACCTGCTCGACTGGCTGGCCGGCGCGCTGAGCATCACCCTCGACCCCGCCCAGGATCTGCAGGAGCGCACCCAGGCGATCATCGACGCCATCGAGAGCCGTCCGGCCTCGATCTACTTCATCGACGACCTTCACCACGCCGTGCTCCGGGCCGTCGGGGGCTTCTCCGGGATCAAGATCCTGCTCCGGATCCTGCACTCGACCAGCGAGGAGCACCTCTGGGTCTGCACCTTCCATCGGCCGACGTGGTCCTACCTGACCGGCGTGCGCTCTTCGATCAACCTCGACGTGTTCCGGCTGCGGATCGACCTGGATCCGCTGTCGAGCCGGGCGCTTGGGGAGTGGGTGCATCACCGCGCCGCCCAGGCCGGCTTTGGCCTCTCCTTCGCCGGCCTCGCGGGCAACCATCGCCTCACCCACGAGGGGGACCAGAGCCGCAAGCGGGCCGAGAACGCCTACTGGCGCCTGCTGGCCGACGCGAGCATGGGCATCCCCTCCGTCGCCTGGCACCTCTTCGTCCCCGGGCTGCGCGGCGGTCCGACCCCGGACACCGTCGAGGTGGCCATGTTCAGCAGCCCCTCCTCCGAGCAGCTCGAGTCCTCCTCCGACTTCGACCTCTTCGTGCTGGCCGCGATCGTCGTCCATGACTCGCTGGACACCGACGCCCTGGCCGAGGTGCTCAACGCGCCCCTGGTCCAGGTCCAGGAGTCCCGCCGTCAGCTCGAGAGCATGGGCGTGCTGGTCCGCTCCAGCCATCGACCCGGCGCGACCGTGCCCCTCGCCTGGTGGCCCGCGGTGCGCGCTCTGCTGCGTCAGAAGCACTTCCTGAGCATGAGGTAGGCATGAGCGAGCCCGTCCAGAGCTTCGTCGAGGTCTTCCAGCCCTCGGGCATCCCGACCGCCATCGGCGTCATCGCCTTCGCCTGGTTCGCCATCCGCATCGGCACCAGCACGCTCGACGCCCTCGGGGAGCGCTTCACCGAGCGGCGCCTGCTCTCCAAGCAGATCTCCGCGGTGGGCCGCTTCCTGATCGTCCTGGTGGCCATCCTCACCGTCGCCAGCGCCCTCATCCAGTTCACCCGCGAGACCCTGCTCGCCGTCGGCGGCTCGGTCGCCGTCGCCGTCGGCTTCGCCTTCAAGGACCTGCTCGCCTCGCTGATGGCCGGCATCATCCTGCTCTTCGACCGCCCGTTCCAGGTCGGCGACCGCATCACCTTCGACGGCGAGTACGGCGAGGTCGTCGAGATCGGCCTGCGCACCGTCCGCATCAACACGCTCGACGACAACCTCGTCAGCGTCCCCAACAACCGCTTCCTGGCCGACGTCGTCAGCTGCGCGAACGCCGGCGCGCTGGAGCAGATGTGCGTCTTCGACTTCTGGATCGGCTGCCACGAGGACTTCGACCACGCCAAGGAGATCATCTACGAGGCCACCGCCAGCAGCCGCTACGTCTACCTGTCGAGGCCGATCCGGGTGCTCATCCGGGAGGGCCCGGTCGAGGGAGGCGCCGAGCGCTTCGCCATCCGCTTGACCGTCAAGGCCTACGTCTTCGACGGCCGCTTCGAGACCGCCTTCGGGACCGACGTGACCGAAAGGGTCAAGCGCGCCTTCCGCGCCGCGGGGATCCAGACCGCCGGCGAGCTGGAGTGGACCCAGCGGACCCGGCTCGCAGCGATCTGAGCTTCAGGCCGGGCTCCGACCGCGCACCCGCACGACGATGTCGATGCCCTGCACGGACAGGCCCGGGGGGAGCGAGGCCGGGTCGAGCCGGGCCTGGATCGACCCCGGCGGCAGATCGTAGATCGCGCCGGTGTCCTCGGCGAGGAGGTGGTGATGCGGCTCGGTGTTCGAGTCGAAGAGGCCCGCCGCCGTGGGAAGGTCGACCTGGCGCAGCAGTCCCGCCGAGACGAAGCCGTTGAGCGTGTTGTAGACCGTGGCCAGGGAGACGGGGCAGCCCCGCTCGGCCGCCTCGCGCCAGACCTGCTCGGCCGAGAAGTGCCGGTGCGGACCGCAGAGCACCAGCGCCCCAAGCTCGAGCCGCTTGTCCGTCGGGCGANNGCCCGGCCCGCCGCAGGATCAGGCGGAGGTCGCAGCCGGCAGGGTCGAGGGAGGAGTTCACGGCGGTCGGGGGGGGAGAGAGGGGTGGGGCCAGCCTCTCCCAGGATTCGGTCATCCGCAAGGGGACACTCGACCTGGAGGGAGCCGGGAGAGCCGGCGACCGCGCGCCGCCTCCATCCCAAGGGCCTGCGACAGAGCTGCGACAGTAGCCGGGCGGGACCGACGCTAGGCTGGTGGTGTTCTGGACGCACATCACCCCGCCCCCACGGGCAGACACCAAGGAGAGGGACAATGACTCGAAGCATCCTGGCGCTCATGCTGCTAGTCGCCTGCAGCGGAGAGGGGGAAGACCCGGCCGACGGAGGCGCCGACGGGGGCGCCGGAGGAGGGGGGGGCAACCCCAGCACCGGTCAGGAGTACTACACCGCGATCGGCTACGCGACCTGCGACCTGTACATCGCCTGCACCCCCGTGGAGCAGCAGAGCCTCAGCTACGAGCAGTGCATCGCCAACGTCGACCTGGCCGCCCAGTACTACGACATGGCCTTCGCGGGCTGCACCTTCGACGCCGAGCTCGCGCAACAGTGCTTGGAGACCCTGGAGAGCCTGGACTGCGATGGCGAGGTCGAGGCCCAGGCCTGCTCGGACGAGGTCTGGACCTGCCCCTGAGCGTGCAGAGACCGGGGCCTGCGGATCAGTTCCCCATGGCGCCGGGTGCCGAGCGGAGCGAGGCGGAG
>DDSR01000168.1:7560-9001 GCA_002343455.1 Deltaproteobacteria bacterium UBA2385
CCGGCCCCCAGCCCCCGCTGTTTCTAGATAGGCGAGGGCGTGCTCAACCCGATCGCCCTCTCCATCCCTGCCTTCTTCCTCCTGATCGGCGCCGAGCTGGTCTGGGCCTGGAGAGCGGGGCGCCTGCGTGGAGAGCGACCGATCTACCGCCCCGTCGACGCCATCACCGACCTCTCCTGCGGGATCTCCAGCCAGGTCACCGGGCTGCTGCTGGCGGCGGTCGTCTTCGCTGGGGTCTACACCCTCGCCTGGTCCGAGCTGCGCTTGCTGACGCTGCCGGACAGCCTGCCTGTCTGGCTGGGCACCTTCGTCCTGGTCGACCTGGTCTACTACCTCTGGCACCGCGCCAGCCACCGGGTCAACCTGCTGTGGGCAGCGCATATCGTCCATCACCAGTCCGAGGACTACAACCTCGCCGTTGCCCTGCGCCAGGCCTTCTTCACTCCCCTGACCACCCTCCCCTTCTACATTCCCATCGCCCTGCTGGGGGTCTCGCCCCTGGTGTTTCTGACCACTGTCGCCCTGAACACGGTCTATCAGTTCTGGATCCACACCCGCCTGGTCGGTCGTCTGGGGCCGGTCGAGTGGGTGATGAACACACCTTCGCACCACCGCGTCCACCACGGCATCAACCCCGAGTACATCGACCGCAACCACGCCGGTGTGTTCATCGTCTGGGATCGACTGTTCGGCACCTTTACCCCCGAGGGTCAGGAGCCTGTCTACGGCACGGTCCAGGGCCACCACGGAGCCAACGCCATCGCCGCCAACCTGCAGCCGGTGGCCGATCTGTTCCGCCTCGCGGCCCGCCGAGGGGGCCTGGATGCTGTGAAGACCTTGATCGGACCTCCCGAGTGGCGCCCCGCCTCCGAGGGCGGTCCTCAGCCTGTGCCGGTCCCCAATCCCGGGCTCCGCTGGGACCCCCATCCGCCAACCCCGATCGTCGTCTACTCCGGCGTCTGGATGCTGCTGGCCTCGCTGGCCCTGACCATAGTCCTCTTCGCCCAGGCCGACCTGCCCCTCGCCCACCAGGGCGCGCTGGCCTTCCTGCTCTTGTGGACGGTCGGGGCCTGGGGAGGCCTGCTCGACGAGCGGCCCTGGGCGGTCCGGGCCGAGGCCCTGCGCTTGCTGGTGCTGCCGATGCTCTTGATCGGGGTCGACCCGCGGCTGGCGGCCGTGGGCGCCGTCCTCAGCCTCGGTAGCGGCCTCGCCTTGTGGCGGGCGCGCAGGGCCCACTGACCCCCAGCTCCCCGGCTGGTTAGCGGCCCTTCGTGCACACCTCCGACCCGGACCCGCCATGCACGCCCTGATCCTGCTCCCCCTCCTCCTGGCCTGCTCTCCCACCAAGGTCGGGGGCACGGATCCCACAGACGGAGGCGGCACCGACGGGGGAGGCAGCGACGGGGGAGGCAGCGACGGGGGAGGCAGCGACGGGGGAGGC
>DDSR01000069.1 GCA_002343455.1 Deltaproteobacteria bacterium UBA2385
CCCGCCGGCGAGGACGAGTGCGAGCGGCAAGACCGCCCGGACCGCCCCGTCGGTGAAGTCGCTGCCACTACCTGGACCCTGCGCGCCCACGCCCTACAGCGCCGGAAGGTACCACGTGGGGGTGCCGAGGCTTTGGCCCCCCACGGTGAACGTGCCGAAATCCACGGTCATCTGCTGCTGCGTGGTCGATACGGTGCCGGCGACGTGGACATCGTTCATTGTGAAGTGGTGGTCGAAGCTGTACACGCCGCCGCCCACCGACACGACCCTCACCTTCCAGCCGTCCCAGAACCGGCCCTCGAGCGCCACCTGGAACACACCTGCCGTCGTGTCGAGGAACGCCACGACGCGGTGGGGCGCGTCTACGCCAGTGACGCCGAGGTCGTCGAGCTTGTCGCCGTAGAGCGGTGGATGGGAGATTGCGCTGTAGTGCGACGGGCTCGGCACGCCGCAGCTCCAGGTGATGTCGACCACGGGCGGTGCCGCGTTCACGTCAGCCATATCGAAGCCGTCTTCCGCGATGTAGGTGCCCATCGTAAGCACCCCCTCGTTGAACGTCGGGTTCGGCGCCAGGGGGGTCACGACCACGGTGTTGGTCGTGCTCAGCGTCTCCCCAGCGCCGGTAAACTCAAGCCAGTGGTCCACCTTGCCGAGCACGAGCTTGTCCGCGGCCCCCCAGGAAACGATGTCGATCTCCCGGATCCACGCGCGCTCCGGGAAGGGCGTGTCTCCGCTCTGCTGAACAGCGAAGCGACGGATGTACCCTGTTCCGTCGCGGTTCACGTCCTTGGTGTGGAATTTGTAGAGCTTGAACCGGGCGGTGCCGGGACTGCATGCGCTCGTCGTGGAGTCCTCCCCACCGCTGCCCGGAGGGGGCGGCGGCCCAGGCGGGAGGGTGTCCCACTCAAGCCAAGTGTATCCGTAATTCGCACAGTCGGAGCTCGAGTGCGCAGGTAGGTACGCTGCCCAGACCCCGGCCGCCTCGCCCTCCTCGTCGCAGATCACTGACGAGGTGACGAAGTCGGCCCGCCACGTATCTGCGGGGATGGAGGGGTTTATGATACCCGAGGTATTGAAAACGTTCGTCGGCGGCGTACCCGGGAGGTCGCACGACGTCACTAGTCGAGCGTCCGACGGGGTTTCGCCGTCGCAGATGTCCGGCCCGAAGAGGTACACGTTGTCAATGATGTCGTCGGTCCAGACGACGTAGTCCTCCATGCACGCGAAACCGTCCCCGGAGTACGTCGAGTCGGCGACTGGCACGTCGGACGGCGTGTCGCAGATGATGCCGGTGTCGCCGGAGTCGATGCCCGGATCGCCGTCCTTCGTGCTGCCGCCAAGGCCGCATGCGGTGACTGCGAAAGAAGGAAGGGCGAGGAGCGAGGCTGCACGAAACGAGGCGTGGTGAAGGACGGGGGTCATCTCACGGGTCATGGGGCACTCCTGAATTTTTTGGGTAAGGCTTCTTTTGGAGCCGTGGATGAATCTTTGCATAGGTGGGTCGGGTGGTGTCTTTTTTTTTTGGGTCGCACCGTTCCGCTGTTGGTCCAATATGCGTCGTGTCCGCTGCCGATGGGTCCCGCCGTGGCCGGCTGGGATATCAAGGCCCATGCACTTCAACACCGCCGGACCCTGCCGCCTGGGCGATCACTACATGCTGCCCGCCTCGGCTCGCATCCCCCAGGTGCGCGAGCTGGTCGAGGGGAAGCACAACTTCGTCGTGCACTCCCCCCGCCAGTCGGGCAAGACGACCAGCTTCCTGGAGCTGGGCCGGGAGCTGACGGCCGAGGGGCGCTACTGCGCGGCCCTGCTCTCCCTGGAGGTCGGGGCCTGGGCGACCGACGATCCGGGCAAGGCCGAGCTGCCGATCCTGGACGACTGGCGGCGAGCGATCCAGGCGCGGCTCCCCCCCGAGCTGCACCCGCCGCCCTGGCCCGAGGCACCCCCCGGCAGTCGCATCGCCGCCGCGCTGAGCGCCTGGGCCCAGGCCTGCCCCCGCCCCCTGGTCCTCTTCCTCGACGAGGTCGACGCGCTGCGCGACGCCACCCTGGTCAGCGTGCTGCGCCAGCTCCGCAGCGCCTTCCCCAACCGCCCCGAGTCCTTCCCCTCCTCCATCGCCCTGATCGGCCTGCGGGACGTTCGCGACTACCTCGTCGCCGCCGGCAGCCACCTGGGCTCGGCCAGCCCCTTCAACATCAAGACCGAGGCCATCACGCTGGCGGAGTTCACCGCGGCCGAGGTGGCCAGTCTGCTCGGCCAGCACACCCAGGCCACCGGCCAGGCCTTTACGCCGCCGGCCCTCGCCCGGGCCTTTGATCTGTCCCAGGGTCAGCCCTGGCTGGTCAACGCCCTGGCCCGGCAGTGTGTGGAGGTGCTCTGTTCCGACGGGCAGGCCGTGGACGATGCGTCGATGGTCCAGGCCGGCGAGAGCCTCATCCGGCGCCGGGACACGCATCTGGACAGCCTTGTGGCCCGGCTGCGTGAGCCACGGGTAGCGCCGATCGTCGCCGCAGCGCTGCTGGGGGACGACCCCCGGGCCATCGACACCAGCACCGACGATTTCCGATACACGCTCGATCTGGGGCTGCTGCGAATCGGCCCGCAGGGCGTGACGGCCCGCAACCCGATCTACCGCGAGATCCTGGTTCGCGTCCTCTCACAACCCCTCCAGGACGCCATCCCCGAGCCGACCTTCCCCTGGCGGCGGCCCGACGGCGGCCTGGACCTCCCGGCCTTGCTGCGCGCCTTTCGCGACTGGTGGCGCGAGAACGCCGAGATCCTCTACGAACACGAGTCGCCTCCTTACCGGGAAGCCGCCGCCCACCTCGCCCTGATGGGTTTCTTGCAGCGGGTGGTCAACGGCGGGGGCCGGGTGATGCGCGAGTACGCCGCCGCGCGCGGGCGGGTGGATCTGCTCATCGAGTGGGGAGAGGAGCGCCACGTCGTGGAGATCAAGCGGGTGCCGCCGCGCCATCGCACGCTGGAGCGGGTGCGCGAGCAGGGGGTCGAACAGTTGACCGGCTACCTGGAGACGATGGGCCTGCCCGAGGGGCACCTGGTCATCTTCGACCAGCGCGATGGGCGAAGCTGGGAGGATCGGTTGTGGCAGGAGCGGCTGGAACACCGCGGGCGGCGGCTGTGGTTGTGGGGCGGGTGAGTCCGGTGCGTCGCCGCGCCCCCCCGGGTCCGCCAGCCTACCGATCCCAGGACGGTGTGGGGGTCTGGCACCACTCGTGGCCCGGATCGTAGAGCTTGTCGGAGTAGCAGCCCCAGCACAGCAGCCGGTGGTCGGGGGTCAGGCCGCAGGTGAAGCGGCCGCGAGCATCGATGTCGACGAAGGTCTCGCCCGCAGGCGGGTCGAGCTGCCCCCAGTCATTGCTTCCCCAGCAAATGGCTTCACCCTGGGGGCTCAGCACGCAGGAGTGATCGAAGGCCAGGGCGATGTCGGTGAACTCCGGATTGGGAGGGTGATTGAGCTGACCATCCTGGTTGTTTCCCCACATGGCGAAGGTCCCGTCCACTGCGCGCGCCGCCATGAAGTCGCCTCCGCCCCAGACCTCATCCCATTGGCCATCCGGCGGTGAGAGACTCCCCGCATTGTGCCAATCCCGGCCCCAGCAGACGACTGGCCCGGGGCCGTCCGCGATGGCGCAGACTTGTGAATCCCCCATCGCGAAGGAATGCCATTGGGTGCCCGGATCGAAGTCGTTTACCCTCTCCGCGAGGGTGCCCCAGCAGGTCGCGCTGCGGTCGGCGCGGATGCCACACCCCTCCGACATCCCGACTCGAAGTTGAGCGAATGGGCCAACCGGAATGGGCTCGGTCTTGTTGTATGTGGTTGATCCCCAGCAGTCGATCTCACCGCTTTGGGTCAGCCCGCAGAAGAACCAGCGCCCCCCGGCGAGCTGGGCATAGGCGTCGAAGATGGGCTCCTTGGCCGGGGTCACCTCCAGCCCCTCGTACAGGAAACACTCGACGTTGTCGAGGTTGGACTGCACACAGACATAGTTGCCGGCGACCTCGACCGCCTTGCTATGCTCCTGGCGACAACCGCCGCAGCCGAGCAGGGCCGCGGCGAGCAGCAAGGGACCCATCGGCCTACTCGGCCTGGAAGACATAGGTGTCCTCTTCGCACACATCGACGCCGTCCCAGGTCATCTCGTCGATCCGAACGGTGGCGCTGGATCCGTTCCAACTCTCGACTGTGGCATCCAGGCGGAAGAAGTTCCACTCGTGGACGAAACGGCGCCCGCTCGGCGTAGTGGTGGTGGGGACCACGATCTTGTGCTGGGGGTAGCCATACTGCTCGATGTGCACCCGGTTGGGGCTGTTCAGCACCCGGAGCACCAGATCCTGCACGGCGTCGCAGCCGATCGTCTCGGTGGGCACAATGTACCCGGTGGGCAGGCCCGAGAGGGTGGTAGGCGACCCGTTGCAGGACCACTCCATGTCCACTTCCATCGACCATCGCCCGGGAAAGCCGATCTCGTTGGCGGTGAACAGCGGGTAGCCGGGAATCACCCCGGTGGAGAACATGTGAGTCCCAGTGATGGCGGCGCTGACGGTGTTGGCGTTCAAGAGCTGGTCCGACTCGTTGAAGCGACCGGTTTGACCGGCTTTCAGCACGCGCAGATCGTTGCCGTTGTCCTCCACCAGCTCGATCTCGGTGACCCAGTCGGCGCGCCGCATCTTTCCCGTTCCGCTGATCTGGACCGCATCGAAGACCCCCTGGTACTCTCCGTCGTTGTCGACGTCGTTGAGGTACCGGGGGAAGAGGACGAAGCGCCCGCTGCCTGCGGTGCAGGTGGCCTCTGGCGAGGTCCTGGCGTCGTAGGTCACGCCGAGATCGAGCTCGATGCGCGCCGGATCGTAGTCCGAACAGGTCTCCTCGTCCACAAGGATCTCCGCGGCGTACAGCCCGTCGCAGGACTCCTCGTCGAGGGGCTCCCCCGCGGAGGCAGCTCCGCAAGGATCCTCGCCGCTGGCGTAGCCGGTTCCCCAGCAATTGCTGAGAGAGAGGAAACCGGTGTCCGAGGTCTCGGGGCTGCACGCCGGATTGGTAGTCCAGGTTTCGCCGCTCTCTGTGCTGCCGTTGGCTTCGCACCAGCTCGACGCGGCAGGCGCACAGGGCCCCGACAAGCGCTTGGCGCGGACGGTAGAACCCGAAGGGGGCGAGCCCGAGACATCCCCTTCGTCGAGCCCGTCGACTTCGAAGTCCTTCACGTCGACGCCCAGGGTGACGTGGCCACCCGAGTTGGCCTCGCAGTTGTCATCGGCGTTGATGTCGAAGGGTTCGAGCGGGTCGAGGTTCCCCTCCGGACACTCGTCACACCCGGTGTCGTCGCTCTTGTCGCCGCAGGCGAGCATGACACTCACGCTGGCCAGGCAGGCGGCGAGGCAGATGGTCTGGGACCTGGAAACGAATTGGGGGGACAGCATGGTGAAACCTCGGGTCCGTCAAGCGGGGTGCTCTCGATGACCGAGGTCGAGCCTATAGGAGGC